>JAPKCC010000044.1 GCA_028823105.1 Phycisphaerales bacterium
CCGCCGATTCGCCGCTGAACAGCATTCGATCACCCGCCGGCCACCTCGATGCATCCCAACCACCAGAATCGGTCGACGCCTGCAGGATTCCACGTCTTGGGCGGTGGCTAAAACGCCTTCGTGACCGCTCTTCTGGAATGATGATTTCTTTGAAGAGCCCATCGTGTGCAGGGGCGACTGTCCGGCCGCTCGATGAACTCCATGAACTCCATGAAATCGTCGACGGCGAGCCAGATCGGTCGCCAGCCAGGGGAATTGGATCGACAGAAGGCGTGTCGACATGAGGCTCCTTTTCGATCGATCCGATCAAGTGGCTAAAAGGCATCAGGGAAGAAGAAGTGGAAGAGATGAAAGCCGGGCAGGCAGTCTGCGACGGCACGACGGACGCCAGGTCCCAATCGGCATGAACCAGACCAATGACCGCTTTTGCCATGGAAGGTGAAGTCTGCGGCATCCGTGTTCGAAGAAGCTGGACCGACCATGCCGCGATTCGGGGATCACTCGGACAAACGTTCGCCGACGGCATGACCGACCATCGCGTGATGGCCGAGGAACGCACCAACTGATCTCGTGGCGGGCGGACCATGAGCACAAACAAGGGCGACTCGCCTCGGCGTCTCCTTTCCGCGAGGGCCACGTGAAGACGGCGACTGTCCAAAGGTGCGAACCCGGAGCCGTCGATGACCACCGCATCGATGGAGACGGTTCGAATGGCCTGCTCGAGACACCAGCGCCTCGCCTGGCGATCATCCCGAGGCGGTGTGACGAAAAGCGAATGCTCGAGCAGTCGGCCGTCGATTTCTGAGGCTTCCTCTTCGAATTGTTCTTGAAAAGTCGGCTTCGAATCATCCCGTACTCGGAGGCACGCTTCGATATCAAAGCCGATCGGGCGTCGTCCTCTCAGTAGATTCCAGGGGGCCGGCAGACATCGATGTCCGATCCAGAGGATTCGCGGGGCGGGCCTGCCCATCGAATCATGACTCGCTTGCAAGCGATGAAGCAACGAGAACACCGGACCTAACGGCGGAACCCAGTCGGGGCTTGAGACAAAGCTTGCTCGATCACCGCCAGAATCAGATGACAAGGTGATTTGTGGAGCCTGGTACGGATCACCGATCCATTCGTGAATGCCATGACGAAGCAGCCCGCCACCCATCAAGAGATCGATTCCGACTCCCGAGTCATCACTTCCGTCTTCGAGGAGCCCGGGCCAGCCCGTCGGCAGTCTTTCCAGATCGAGATTCGAGCCGTTTGTTTCACTGGGAGCCATTGATTCATGGAAGGCTCCGACCCGAGATGACTCCCCGCCAGTCAGGTCATCCGAAGAATCTCGATCACTTGAGTCGCCGTGTTCATGCCAGTCTTTTAGAAGTCGGTCCTGACGATCCAACCCGCTGGTTCCGCCGATCGCATGGTCCATTTCACGTTGTAATCTCGAGATTAGATCAGCCCGGTCGCCGGCGCGGTCACCGGCGCTCGACACCGCGTCGATCGAATCGGCTCCTTCGGTCGATTGCGAAGACGATGACGGCTGAAAATGAGAATCAAATGGTTCTGACATGTGATCACCGGAACTCCGCTCGACGGCTTCTCGCCATCCCGACTTTGTAAAACCACGCAAGGACACACCTGTCCACACACGTATCGATTTCGAACCCACGCCGATCGCGCCACGATTTCAGGATCGCGTTCGACGACATCTCGAAGGGCGAAAGAAATGCCCTTGCATGATGTTGATCTGGTTGTCGTGGCCCTCTCCTGAGCCCCCACCATGCGTCCAGTGCACGGTGACCGATTTCATTCCACCCGCGATTACAGGTCACGCAGACGGCCTCAATCCACACCCGAGATGAAACAGCTCCTCGGATGATTCCTGACTGAACTTGATCGGCTTTTGTTAGGGTACTTCCTCGCCACTCAAAGTCAAGCGGCGAAGCGACGAGCTTTTAAAAGGGTTTATCCACCAGGTGACTCGTGCCTCGCATCGTTCACCCGCGGAGACACTCGATGAATCTATAGGCCAACTCACTCCCGGTGACATCCAACGCGTATCGACCGCACACGCATGACTCCCTGAGTGGCTCCTGAACACCGGTCCGAGACGACCGAAGGAGGTACCGTGGACGATGAGCCGCGAATCGTCTGCCTCTAGAGCGAGCAGGCCGGCCAGACGGAGCACGACCATGTTCAAGCATCAATCCATTCTTCCCCTTTCGCTGCTGGCCGGACTGATTCTCGGCTCGGCGGCGACGATCGCCACGACCTCGAACGCTGGACCTCCAGGGGCTCCCGGCCTCGGAACGGCCGCGACGCCCGCCACAGCACCAGACCCCGAGCCGCCCCGCGTCGTTGATTCCCGAGAGACGACCCAGCAGCGCGAACCCGTTGCGACGGAGGCTACGGTCATCTTCGATCTTCGAAGTATGCAGATCGATCCGAATGATTTCGAATCGCTCCAACGCCGCACCGCGATCACTCTTCCCGCGTTCGAGTCCAAAGACCCCGTCCAATTCGAACTCGAACTTCTTCGCCAAGCGGTCGACGGGCGAGCCAGCGTGGAACAGCACGGAGTCTGGATCGTCATTCGAGGTTCCAAAGCCGGCATCCGCGAAGCAAGACGCATTCGCGCGGCAGTGGCCGATTTTGTCTCTCCGCCGGTCACCCTCCAGTGCACCGTCATCCAACTTCCCCTGTCGGATCCAAATTCCGCCACCCTGCTCGCCGAGTGGCGCACAACACCGATCACTCCGGAGGGCCTCGATCGACTTGGCGACGAGTCGGCCGTGACCCAAATTCTCGCACAACCCACCGTGACCACTCGAGTCGGCCGATCGGCTTCGATCCGCATTGATACGGAGAACCAGGAAGACATCGAACTCCGATTGAAGCCTGTTCGACTTCAAGACGGCGAACTTGATGTCGAAATCTTCTTTGACTCCGCCAACGAAGTGACTCTGGGACGACGGCACGAACGCCGTGGCGTTCGTGCCGAGGAGACCGTTCGACTCCCCGATGGTGGTGTCGGACTCGTCTTCGGCCAGCCCTTCGCCACCGCAGAAGTGCGGGAACTAGACGGTGGAACACGGGTGATCGACCGATCTGCACCGACGGATCAGGATCACATGATGGTCGTGGTACGCCGGGTGCCGACGGTGGGAACCGCACTTGAAGAGGATCCGATCTACGGATCGTGCGAGCCGACTCGTGATGGGACCGGTCGCACCTACTTCGATCGCGAGATCGCCCAGGTCATGGGTCATCTCGCCGCCGGCTGGCTGGAACGCCCGAAACGGGAACGCGAAGAACGCACCGATCTGCTGGTACGAATGCTCGAATTGCGACCCGGCATGGATGTCGCAGACATTGGAGCCGGCTCCGGCTACTTCACTCGGCGGATGTCGCCATCAATCGAGCCTGATGGCACCATCTTTGCGACCGACATTCAACCAGAGATGCTTGAGTATCTCGATAAAAGCCTGCTGCTCGAAGGCATCCAGAATGTCGTGCCCATCCTCGGACGGGTGGACGACACCGGACTTGCCCAAGATTCCGTGGACCTGATTCTTCTCGTCGACGTCTATCACGAGTTCGATCACCCGTGGGAAATGGCGAGGTCGATGCATCGCGCGCTTCGTCCCGGCGGCCGGATCGCGCTCGTGGAGTATCGAGCCGGAGACGCCACGGTTCCGATCAAACCGCTTCACACGATGACCGAGGCACAGGCGAGACTTGAATTCGAGGCGGCAGGCTTCGAGATGGTCGAAAGTCTGGTTGACGGACTGCCCTGGCAGCGACTCATGATCTTCAAGCCGAAGGCAGACGTTACGCCGAGCCGCGTTCGGCCCACCATCTTAGATTGAGCCGGAAGACCTCAGGATCGTTGCATCTCGCCGAATTCAACCGCGGGCGAGACGGTCGATCGATTCCATGAGGTCCGCGAGCCCGAATGGTTTACGAAGCAGTTCCACCGCGGGCCAGTCTGGGATCTCAAAGTCGTTGTTGCCGGTGATAAAGATCACGGGCACATCCTGTTTCTGACGAGCCCGAATGGACTTGGCGACGGTGTCCCCGGTGGCTCCGGGGAGATTCACATCGAGGACTAGGATCGTCGCCTTCCAGTCATCGTTCGCTTCCAACGCCTCTTCCGCGGACGCCGTGGCCTTGACCATGAATCCTGCGACGCTCATCGCCTCGAGAAGCATCGGCCGGAGCAACGGATGGTCCTCCGCAAGAAGTACCCGAACGGAACTTCGCTCGATCGGCGGCAGGTCCCCGGCACGATCGGCTCCATCGGTGATGGCATCTCCGATCTCGGCGGGAAGAACCAGACGGACCTCCGTGCCCTGATCCGGCGAAGACTCAATATCGAGCGTGCCTCCCGAATCCGTGACGAAACTACGCACCATGGCGAGGCCGAGTCCGTTTCCGCGGCGGCCCTTCGTGGTGAAGAACGCCTCGGTGGCATTGGCAAGCACGTCGCGGGGCATCCCCCTGCCATCATCCTTCACACTGATCTCGATTGCCGGTAGCTCAACGTTCTTCATGGATCGCCGGGACGTCGTGACCTGGATACGGCCTCCCCCATCGATGGCATCGCGTGCGTTCACCAGCAGATTGAGAATCGCCTGCTGAAGCTGGTTAGAGTCGGTCAGCACTCGGCATGTTCCGGGCTCGTAGATCTCCTCGATCGTGATGTTCTTCGCGACCGCGGGCCTGACCAACGCCACCGTCTCCCGACACACGCGATCGACCTCGACCGCAGCACGGCGAATCTTCGTGGGTCGACCAAGCATCATCATATTCTGCGTGAGCGCCCGTCCTCTGGTGACGGCAGTCTGAATGACGTTTAGGGATTCTTGAATCTTCGCCGCGGACAAGGAAGGAAGAGAGGCCAGCGATGCATGCCCTTGAATCGCGGAGAGGACGTTGTTCAGATCGTGGGCGAACCCCCCGGCAACCGCACCGAGCGCCTCGATCTTCTGGGTTGCCAGAAGAGTCTCTTCGAGTTCCCGCTCTCGAGAGATGTCTGTCAACACCCCGGCGATTCGCCGTGGCGAACCGTTCTCCTCACGCTCGAAGACCTGGCCACGATCCCGATACCAGCGTTCTTGCCGGGTTCCGGTCTCCACACGGTATTCGGCCACGAATTCATCGACTCCACCGGAGAGGAGCGCATTCCAGGATCGCTTCACGGCGTCCCGATCCTCTCGGTGAATGCTCGATCGAGACGGCGGTGGAAGGAGTGCATCCTCTCCGATCAGCGACTGCATCCGAGGGGAGACCGAGGCATTGACCAAGGCGCCGGTCTCGTCGAGGGTGTAGTCCCAAGCACCGGCGTCGATCGCTCGCAACGCAAGGCGGAGACGTTCTTCACCCTCTTGAATCGCCGCTTCCGAAGCACGACGGTCGGAGATTTCGCGGATAAACCCGCTGAAGGACAAGCCCGCCGACGTGGGAATCGGGTTGATCGAGAGTTCGACCGGGAAGCGACGCCCGTCGCGGTCTTGCGCTTCGATCTCGATCCGTTGTCCGAGAACCGGCCCCTCGCCGGAGTCGATAAAACGTGCCATTCCGGCGTTATGGGCCGCGACGAATTCAGTAGGAATAATCGTGTCGGTCAGACGGAGGCCGACGGCTTCCTCGCTGCTCCAGCCGAAGATTCGTGCAGCACCGGAGTTCCAGACCACAATGCGACTGTCGACATCACAGGTCACCACGGCATCGAGCGCGGTATCGACCAGAAGTCGCAGCTGCTCGTCTCGCAGCGAAAGCGCCTCTTGAGCCTTTCGTTCAGTCGTGACATCAATGGCGATGCCAAAGGAACCGACGATCTTTCCCTCTTCGTCGCGACGCGGCGATGTGGTGATCACGAAGGCCCGCGTTCCCAGCTTCAAGTCAAAAAGCAATCGCTCCCCCGCGAGGGCCCGCTGCGTGGCGTTCTTCAATTTTGGATCGCTGTCGAGCACGTCGACGATGCCGGTTTCCTTCTCGTCGACGGCCCCGCTCTGCGACGCATTCCTGAAGACCCCGCCGGCGGCACCGGGTAGAAGTCGACCACTCGGACTGGTCTCCCAGATCACGAGCGGCATCATTTCGATCGTCTCGAGATCGAACGTAAAAGACTTCTTCGGTCGCGGATCACCCGGCATCTTCGACCTTTCGAGCAGTAGAGTAGTTGCGGCGCTGATGCCGACCAGGCAGATCAGTGGCCGTTCTTGGGCGACTTCTCACTGAAGATGGTGAAGACGACGCCGAGTCCGATCGCGATCGAGAAGATGACCATATACATACCGATGACGTAACCCATGTAGCACACTCCACGGCCAATCGGCCTGACCCTGCTTGTGATCTCCGATCATCGAGGCAACTGGCTCAATGAAACCTCGGATATCGCTGAATACCGCTTGCTGAATACCGCTTGCTGAATACCGCTTGCTGAATACCGAAGGTGGGACTCGAACCCACACTCCCTTGCGGGAAACGGATTTTGAATCCGTCGCGTCTGCCAATTCCGCCACTCCGGCGTCTCAATCATTATATCGAACGATGCCCACTAGAGACGTCGAGAGGAGACTTTTGAGGCTCCAAGCTGCATGGCCTTGCGGACGCCCCTCACACCCGCGGCGCTCGATTCGATCACTTGGGCATCCGCGCCTGGAGAATCGCCCGGCCGCCGCCGCGGACCATCCAGAGCGTGATCGAAATCATGAGCAGACCCGCCAGCGTCAACGTACGGAACGGGGAGAGCCCGAGGCCCGCGACCAATGCCCAGTAGACGAAGGATCCCAACGACATGAGCAGAAAGGCCATTGCGTTGGCGGTGGCGAGCACTCTCCCACGCTCGCCGTCGGCGGAGCAGAGTTGCTGAATTGCCTGCAGGGGGATCAGGAAGAAACCCGCGGCGACCCCGGCGGTCAGCAGCCCGAGACAGAGGATCCAGAACGACATCCAGTGAGGCTGGGCCAGGCCCATCGCAAAGAAGACCAGCCCGACGACCAGTCCGCCCCAAAGCGAGAACCTGCCGCGAATAGCGTTGCCGGATAATTTTCCGGCCAGCAAACATCCGACACCGATACCGATGCCCATTGAGGCGAGAAGCCCGCTGGTCTGGAGCTCACTCAGGCCCAGTGGCGCCGCGTACTCCGGCACCACCGCGATGACCACGATCGCCGTCACGTAGAACCAAGACCACGCGAGGATCGCCGCCCAAATCAGCCCCGGGCGAATCACCTTGATGGAGTCGAGGTAGGGACCAAAAGGATTCCACCTCCACGGAAGATCCGGCTGTCTTGCTTCCAGCCCGCGGATCATCAGGCTGCTTCCGAATCCGAAGAACGCCAACGCCACAATGACGATCCCCACCATGTGTGGGTGATAGTACAAGAGTGGGCCACCGACCCCAATGCCCAGCAGGATCGCGATGTTCGTCGTCATGTTGACGATCCCATTCGCTTCGTTGAGCCTGGCATCGCCGGAGATCTCGCGAATGCAGCCGTACTTCGATGGACTGAAAACCGCGGATTCCGAGGCCAGTAGACCAAAGGCGATCAGTACCACCCAGGGAGAATTGGTCCAGAATCCGAACAGGGCAAGACCCGCGATAGGAATCTCGGCGATCCGCGTCGCAGTGATGATGCGGTGCTTGGGAAGGCGATCTGCCAATTGCCCCGACCAACCGAGGAGAAGGACGAACGGGACCGTCAACAACAGATTGACGATGCCGGTGCCACCTTCTCCAAGGGTTCCGAACCACTTTCCAGCGGTGGCGAATTGGAGCAACAGCACGGTCTTGAGGATGTTGTCATTCGTCGCGCCGGCGAATTGGGTCAGAATCAGACCCGTGAAGTTACGGGTCCAAACGCGCTTCTTCTCACGCGGTCGTTCGATGCCAGCATTCGCCGTGCGATGGTCGATCATTCCCGAAGCCTACCACTGGGCCTCGTCTGAATGCAGCCTTGAGATCTTCAGCGGCCCGAATACTCGTCATCGGCCGCTCGCAGGACGAGATGAGCGTGATCGACCGAGGGGGAACTGTTCGAGAACTCCATGATCAGGGCCGGAGACTGCACCCGCCAATAGTGCGGGCCTCGACGCATCGGTGAGCCCGCCCAGGCGAATCGAACGGTCTCAGGGTCAGTCGCCATCCATCGTTTTCGAAGGTGATCGGTCGTGCCTGCGGGCCAGATATCGAGCAGGCTGATGACCATGCCATCGAGCGTCGCCCGCTGTTGCTTCGACATCGTCTCTGCCTTGACCCCACCTTCACGAGGCATCTTCGGACGGGGGCCGGTCCCACTCCGGATGTCGGCCGGCGCGGGCCCGATGCCCATCGCCGCCGCCTTTTGGATTGGATCGAGTGCGGACAGCAGTTGCTCGGCACGAACATCATCGAGTGCCAGCGGCTCTCCGAAGTCCGCATGTTTGGACGGGGCGGCCCCGAAGAAGAACGGGGTGACCGAAACGATCTGCCCATCGACGAACGCGACGTTCAGCGAAAGATGATGGCCTTCGAGCCGCCACGCCCACGCCCTCGGCGCGGCGTCGGTTGCGGCGCCGGTCGCCGCGTCGTCATCTTCCGTCAAAGGTCGGCCCGGTTCTGGCGATCCGTAAAAACGAAGCCAGTACTCGCCTGGACCTGTCCGCACTCCGCCACCCCGATCGGAGATCGGTTCGATGGCGAGCACCTCTCGTACCCGCCGAACACCGGTCTTGCTCAAGGCCGCCGACAGGAAGCGATCAAATGCCACACGCTGTTCGGGTTGAAGATCTCCCAGCCGGAGACCCGAACGCGGCCCGGGGAAATACGTCCAGGTCCCTCGATCGGGTGCGTTGATTGCCCCGACCGCGTGCCGTCGTTGCGATTCATCGAGCGTCTCAATGAACGCCTGTGCCGCCTCGCTGGGGGGCGGTGGATCGACGTCGGTCCGAGTTCGAACCACCACGCCCTCCGCCTGTGCCGAAGAGATTCCGGCTTCGATGGTCACGACCGCCATGCAGATCATCGCGATGAGCATGTGCCGTTTCATCGATGAACCGATGCGGGAACCCGCAGGGAATACTGGCGTGGATCGGATTTTTAGCATGGTAAATTCTCCTCGTTGGCAAACGCGGCGTGCACCGTCACCATCGAGAGGGTACCTCCAACGGGGTCCCGAGATCCTCGTTTTAGAGGAATCGAATTCCGAATCACTGGCGACTGGCCGCCGTTCCGGCGAACATACCTTCATGCCCTTCATCCCCTCCATGGACAAAATTTCCACCATTGACGCTATTCGCGAAGCATGGCGACCACTCAACGTGGCGCATCGAGCGGGGCGTCGATATTCCGATGGTGCCCACCTCAGGATTTACCGGTGTCTCTCGTGGGCCGCGCGGGGTGATGAAGCCGCGAATCAGAACGACTCCGACCTCGCATTCATCCTCCGAATGATCGCCTTTAATGCACTTTGGGGACAGGCTCATGTCCAGGGCGGCGAGAACCTCGCCCAGAGCGAAACATGGCGTCGGTTTCTCGTGAAGTTGGCGGCGTTCGATCTCGACCATGGCAACCGCTATCTCCCGACCTTCCGCAACGACTCGAAACTCCTGATGGAGATCTACGGAAGCCCCTTCTTTCATCGAGACTGGTGGGTGGAGCCCGGAGCCGAGCAACTCGGATCACATGAGAAGATCGCCGGGAAGATCGCCGGCTGGCTGACCGATGGAAAGATCGACCACCTCACCCGCGAACTGGTGCACCGACTTCTACTCCTTCGCGGGCAGCTGATCCACGGCAACGCCACGCACGGCGGGAAGAAGAACCGTTCCACCGTGGTGCCCGCCGCCATCGTCCTCGACCGACTCCTTCGCACCACGCTGGAGATTCTCGTTCTTGATGGCGGCCACGAATTAGACTTGGGTTGGGATCCCGTGCCGTATCCGCCGACCGACGAGACCACCTGATTCATCGAATGCGAGCCGCGCGGCTCAGACGCCTTCAAGCAATCCAAGTTCGGTCATTTGACGTTCCGCCGCTTCAGCCCAGCCACGGTTCGCCGCGGGACTGGCCGGTGACGGATGCAGAATCGTTCCCACTTCGAGCCCGTCCTCGATCCGCTCCGCCAGCGTCGCAGACAACCGTTTGGTCGCATGCGCCCCGACACCCACCACCATCGAAGGCTGGAGGATGTCGACGAGGGATCGCAATGCGGCGTCGCATGCGGCATAGAGCGGTTCACGTTCGTCGGCCGGCAACTTGTCCGGCGTTCGGTTCTTCCCGCTCGATTCCATGAAGGACAACGGGCAGTCGTTCCAAATGAAGAACCGATCGAAGAACTGATCTGCCGACTCAAAGCGTGATTCGGCCCAACCCCATAATCGAGCTCCGCTGACTTCACGCCGTGCACACTGGAAGCCGGTCACCGGCCGCTTGGGATGTTCGATGGTCGGACGACCGACCGGCTCCTCGATGCCGAGGAAGGAGCGAACCATCTCAACCTCACCGAATGGAACGCCGGTCTGGGCCATGCCCCACGGGCCGGGGTTCATGCCCAGCAACAGGGCGCGGATTCCCGGTCGCGCGTACCGTCGGATGTACGCGCGGTGCGGCTTCCAGGCGTACTCCAGCGGGTTGTAGACCACGTCGACCGGATCGCCGAATTCGAGCGCGCCCACCGCCTTGGAGAGCTTGCGGGAGACCCGCTCGACGGAGGAGGTCACCTGTGTCGATGATCGAGATGATCCAGATGATCCAGATGATCGGGATGTTCGTGCTGAACGTCGGTCGGACATGCGGACATGGTCGAGGACCGAGCGGCCTGATGCAAACCGGCCAAGATCAGTAAGGGCATCGAGCCGCGACCAGCGACGGGTCGGATCGCACGTCGTCGAAGAGTGCCTGAAGCGAATCGGGGGATGCCACCAGACGAATCGACGCCAGCCAAGTGGGCGTATCCAGCCCCTCGGTATCGGTCGAGACGTTCTCTTCATCGAGTACCGCCGCCGAACGAAGGGCAAGAACCCGCTGGATGCTCCCCGATTGTCGATCGTTCGCTTCCTCGACCTGGCCCGCCGGCCGCACCGTGCGCAGGTGAGGGACGAGTGCGTCGATCAGGATTCGATGCAGCGATGCTCGATCCAGCACGTCGAAGGTATCGGTCCGCAGCAACCACTCTGCCACCGAGCAAAGCGGATGGCCCGGCGCGGCGTCGGGAGGCAACGTCTCAACGAGGTTGAGAAGTCGACTCCGCATGGCTTCGAGTTCGTCGCGATCCACGGTCTGGGTCAACCACCGCCACTGCACCAGCGCCAGAAGGTCGTAGGGAGAGAGATCACAAACTTTGAAATCTGCGGAATCCGTCCAGACGCCTCGGGCTTCTTCCAGCCCCGTGATCGATGACCCGGATGGATGCCAAGAGCCCGAGCCGAAGGCGGCCGGGTCGATCATCGACGCTTCGGTCACGAGGTGCTCCAACCAGAAATTCTCCTGACGTCGGATGTTCGTATTCCCGATTTTGAGCCGCCGCGCCCCGTGATCTTCGAGAAGCTCCTCCCACCGCGTTCGTCCAAAGAGGCAGTCCTGCAGGGCGTGTTGTCGGAGATCATCCCGGCCGGTCAACCTCGCGAGATAGAGCAGACGGCGGGATCGAGTGTTTTTGAGAAAGATCCGCTGCATGGCTTGGTGCTTCGTGCACCACCGTTTATCGAGATCCAAAATCCGCTCGTGAAGTTCGGCGTGCACCCCGTCGCCGTTCGGCGCATCCTCAAGGACGCCTTGATCAATCGCGACGATCGCCCGATGGGCGGCCTGTTCATACTGGAGATAGTCGCCGATCACCCCATCCGGAAGATCGCCTTCGTGTCGATATCTTCGCGCGATCTCCAGCCAGATCGCCGCCTCGGCGGAGCGGCCGTCATGAAGACATTTTCGACTTCGAATGTCGGCGGCCATGAGGACCAGGATGGGATCCGACGCCCCTGCCGTCCGAAGGTCCGCGTGGGAGGAGGTACCGCCGACGAAGGCCGCATCACCCGACCGCCGTGAGACCTCATCTTCGATCGACTCCGGAATAAAGGATGCCGTCGCCTCGAAGACGGCGTCGATCGTGGTCTCCAACAACCGAGCGACGTGCAAGTCGTACAAGCCGAGGGCCTGCCGAAGCGCGGCGTGCGGCGGATTCAATGCCACGTATTCCGTGACCACGACTGGAAGCGCCGCGGGATCGGACGGCACTTCGATGAACTCGATTCCGGACCAGAAGATGCGGCCTGATCCGGCCGATTCGGCATCTGTACTCGAGCTACCGGGGAAGTCTGGAATTCCCGCGAAGGACTGCCCTTCGACCACCAGAAGCCGCTCGATCCCCCATCGGCGTGCGGCCTCCAGCTTCGATCGAAGCGTCGAGGCGGGGACTGGCGTGAATCGCCCCGTCTGGGCATTGAAGCCGCCGGTCGCCGCCACCCCCCGTCGCGCTGCGGCACCGAGCAGGGCCAGCATGCCCGCAATCCCGCAGGCCAAGGCATGACTGTCTCCCACTCCGTCGCGCGGAATCACGATCTGGAACGCCGGGGCGGCCGAATCGGGGGCGAGAAAACGAACCACCCTCATCAATGATCTTGTGACATCGGCCGCGACCAGGTGTCCGCCTTCCAGGCATCGGCCCGGCATCTCTACCGTCGTCGATCCGAACGAGGACACCGCGAGTTGGGCCGAAACGTGACCGAGTCGACCTGAAGGTTTTCCGCTGGTGGCGGCAAGGAGAAAAATGGTGGACGGCGCCAGATCCGAGGGGCCGATGTTGGGGCGCAACGACTCCGGAACGAATGCCTTCACATTCAGCCGAGTCTCGAATGTTCTCGCGATCGATATCCAACCCTGCTCATGCAACGCCTCCCGATACCGGGTCAGCGCCTCACCAGGCTCGCCGCATTCGTAGGCCTCGGCCCAAGAGATTCGCGACGTCGCCATCGGGCAGTCGTCGGTGGATTCATGCGATGGTTGGCCTGTTTCAGGAGTCATGCCGTCGCCGTGGTGTGTCTCGAATCTTGAGTCTTGAAGTCGATCATCCTTGAGGTCCTCCCACGCATGTGCCGACATCAGATCAGGAATCGGCCGCCGTCCGTGGTTTTGATGGCGATGTCGCTCCCCACCAGTCGGGTCAGTGGATCGAGGGGGAGATCCTTCAAGGAGACGGTCCAGAGCTCGGCGTCGTCCTCCAACCGTTCAAGCAGAAGGGTTCCCAATCGGACCTGTCGGACGAATTTCGCCGCTGTGCCCTTGATGCGAACGAAGACGTCCCACCACTCATCGAGAATGGGCTCCACGATGATTTCGAGCCCGCCCGGCGTGACGCCTTGACCCTTGCGAGCATTGAACTGCGCGAGCATCCTCGTCGAAGGCTTCCCATCGGCGAACAACGCGAAATCCTCGGCAAGTTCGAACACGGGTGCCAGTCGCTGGACGCCGCCATTGAGACCGGCGGTGACCTGTAGATCCAATTCGTGAAGCGGCGTTCGGACCACCGCAAGCCGTTCGGCCTCACCGAGATTCCACGTTTCCCGGCGGGCATGTACCAAGTCGATCGCGTCATCATCAAGCGGACATTCATCAGCGGCGTCGATCCAGAGGTCGAGTATCGGAAAGACCGCCGCCAGTAATCCCGTCAATCCTGGCTCGACGGAACGAAGGCAAGACGCGTCTTCAGCATCGCCGATCGCCTCACCCAGGGCATGACCACCGGATTCTTCGAGGGTTTTTGTCGAGCCGATCGCGGTCTTCGTGATGGCGTCGATGACGTCAACGTTGAGTATCGACGCCAGTTGTGGCCACGCGGCAAAGGGCGTTCCGTCGCCAACCGCCGCAAGCCTTGCGGCTCGGAGCATCCAGGAGACAAGGTCACCCGCCTCCGGCCGCTCCTGTTCCTCTGAAGTACCCGATGATCGCATCCAGGATTCCTCGGTATCCAATTCGCGGCGGAGCGCTGCCGCCACATCACGGGGATCTGAGGTTGATTCGTTCGATGTTGCACTCATGTCTTGACTCCGCTCCGACCGGAGGCCGGGCTCTGCACCGTGGGACGGCCAACCTGCCAGCCGATCGATTCGATCCGGACGGATCGTGACCGTCCGCACAAACCAAATCGGCGTTCGAGGCGTTCCCAACGAGATTGTTCGAGGATTGAAAGCATGAAAAAGCATGAAGAAGATCGAGGGTCCGACGTGGCTCGTCTTGACGTCGACGAGCGTTGCTTCAGACGTCGTGGACCCATTCATTCTCACCGTCATGGACGGCGATCACCCTTTCTTGGTGATGTCGCCCCCGTTCGAGCACCCGCAATTTCACCGCACGGCCAAAGCGGCCCACCGAGGCGTCGACATCGTGCCGAAAGCCGCTTCGAAGGGTATACCGATCGACATGGCCGTTTCTGACCGGGATTCCGGCCACGATTCTCAATTTGTCATGTGGCGACCAGGCCACCACCGACCGCCCACACGGAATGAACCCCGTGAGTACCGTCGCATTTGCGGTGGCTGGCGCCAGTTCGAAAGCCACCAGGTGGGCGTGACAGCATCCCGTCTCGACGGCATCCCGCAACCGATCCGCCAGTAATGTTTCGTACGCGACGGCGAGTGCTTCGAAGGCATGGCCGACATTCGGTCCATCATTCAGGGCGGCGGAAATCAGATCCTGCCCAAGCAACTGACGCCATCGCTCGTCGCGGGCTGCCAGTACGTGCTTCCGAACATGTTCATCCCGCCCGCGGCGAGAGCCAAATCGAAGCGTCCCCGTAGGCTCGAGGATCGGCTCAGCCGCGATCAGCACGTCGATCGTTGGATGCGCCATGGCCGTCGAAGAGGTCACGTCGACGCCTCTGAATTCTGATCGATCAGGTCCAATGCGTGAAGAAGGCCGTCGAATTGTGGAAAGAGCCCCGAGACGGCGGCGCGGTATTTCGAATTTCGTTTCTCGCCGGCGTTCAAGGAAGGGAGCGCAAGCAGGTCACGGATCGTTGACGCGGAGAGCGGCTCGAAGAGCCGTCTCCCCTCGAGCGTTGCCCGACGCCGGTCGATGCCATCAAGCCGTTTCAGTTCCATTGCAGGATGTTTCTCGATCTCCGAAACATACTCGGCCAGGTCCGCGTCAATTTCCTGTCGTCCCACTTCGTGCGCCCTCACAAGGGCTTCGATGCCGCCGACGATCTTCGCTTCGATCGCGAGACGGATCGACTTGAAGGCGGGCTGACTCCGATCGAGCAGGACCCAGGTTTGCACCGCCGCAGTCTCTTCGATGGAGTCGAGCCGGTCACCCTTGATCAACAATTCGAGAATCGATTCGTCATGTTGAAGCCGGAGGAGAATGTCGATTCCGGATCCGGAAATCGCGTCGTTGGATCCCGACGTCGCCGTGTACTGGTGACCCCAGCCACCATCTTCTCCCGCGTCGTACGAGACCGGATTGACCGCATCGCCAGGAAGGCCGGTGATTCCCCCTCGACTGAATTTTCTCACCGACGAGCTTGCTCGTTTTCGAATCAGACTCTGTGCCGCGATTTGGGACAACGCATCTTTTTTCGAGAGCCCGAGCAACAAGCCGTCCCGATAGCGACCTTTGGCCCGACTTCGATCGATTTGGTCCACGAACTCCGCAATAAAATCTTCTGCGGCATGGGGATCACGGAAGAGCCGTCGAAAAGGATTCTTCACGCGTGCGCTGTCCGGGTCGTTCTGTCGCCCAGCAAGGACCACATGCCACGTTCGCTCCTCAACGGCGAAACGGAACGCCCACACGGCCTTGTCGTCTTCCTGACCGCTCACCACTTTCGCAATGATGTCGGCCCAGACCTCTTCGTCATGATTCAAACAACCCGATTCGTCCACTCGTATTCCTTCGTTCATGTTCCCTCCACAACCCGACTCAACCCACGGCGGGCCAGAGTGCGGCGAGTACCGCGCCATTCGTCACGGCCATCACGAGGCCATCCGCAAAATCCGTGATCATGAACCGAAGCGGCTTCCCGAGAAATGTCGCCCCGCAGATCGGCCCCAAACCATACGCGAGAAAACCCATGATCGCGGCCGGCGGGAAGACATCCATGAAGGTCCCGCCTTCGCCCAGCCCCCAGAGAACGAGCAGGCCCGAACAGACCGCCACCCCGAGATACACGCCGAAGGTGACCATGAGGTTCTTCCGGAAGTTCGGCTTCGAGCCGCGAATGGTAATCGTCCCCCACGGTCCTTGACGGTAACGGGCGATGAACGCTTCCGAGCGATAGTCCGCGGGGTCCACACAGTTGGGCCACATGTAGAGGCCGGGCGGGACCGCGAGCGAATCGATCGCGTCGACGATCGGCGTTTCGTCAGGGAGCGCCTGAATGTCCTTGCGATGGTGTGGCAGCACCATCCAGAACAGGAAACTCAGGAAAAAGACAGACGTTGCGGTCGCCAGCACGGGAAACCAGAGTGCGATGATCGTGTCCATTGAAAACCTCCGTAAGAAGTGTGGTTCGCTGACCGCCGGCCGTCAATCGAGCAACCCAGCAGATCCCTCACGGGTGCTCAGGAGAGCCGATAAACTCGACTCGCGGTTCCCGAAAGAACCTCCGACCGATCCCGCGGTGGGTAGGCCGCAAGGAACGTCCGAGTTGCCTCGACCCAGCGAGCAAGCGAGCCGTTGATCGAACACACCGGCCAATTTCCGCCCCAGATCGTCCGGCTCGGCCCGAATTCATCCAACGCCGCCCGCATGAACGGCTCGAAGGTCGCCGCCGTCCACGCGGAACCTTCACAACACTCGATGAGCGCCGAGATTTTTACGTCGACCGAATCGAAGGCCGAGATCCGCTTCAAGCCTTCGAGCCAATCGCGGTCGAGCTCTTGCGCGGTGCGGGGACGACCGAGGTGATCGAGTACGAAGTTCGTATGTGGACATGCCGCGAGCAGCTCCGCCGCTGCAGATAGTTGATCCGGACGGATACAGAGTTCGAAGTGCAGGCCACGTTCACCCATACCGCGGAGATCGGCGATGAACTCGGGTTCGAGCAGGGCGGCCGCCGTTTCGGTCTCAGGATGAAGCACGCAGCGAACGCCTTTCACTCGTGGCTCCTCCACGATCCGTCGAAGCCATGCACCGAATCCGGGGCGACCCGGTCGCCCACCCACCACCGCCGCCTTGATCATCGGGTGCCCATCGAGCAACGCGACGACGCCATCCAGTTCCGCCCCCAGGAAAGGCTCGTCCACCGCTGTCTCGACGTAGATGCCTTGGTCGATCCCGAGCGGGGTCGCCTGGGCTTCGTATTCCTCGATCGAGCATCGACGATTCAACGACGGCATGCCGGTGAGCCACGACCTCGGGATCTTCGCCGGATCCCAGACGTGAACATGCGTATCGATCATCGGATCAATCGGATCAATCGGATCGATCGGGATGATGACGTCCGGTTCGACCGGAGGGATCGGGGGAATCTCTTCAGACACGGCAGGCCTCCAAATCCAATGCTCGTGAAGGCTACCACCATGAAAGAAGCCCCCGCGCCCTTCAACAGGCACGGGGGGCATTTGATTCATTCAGGCCGGCGGTTCGTCATTTCGCCGGGATTGACTTCGTTCGCCAGATGGTGTCGGCGTACTCTTGGATCGCGCGATCACTCGAGAAGCGTCCGCCGCGAGCGGTGTTCAAGACGGCCGATCGCCACCACTTATCCGGTTCGGCGAAGGTGTCGGCGGCTCGCTGATGCGCGTCGATGTAGCCCTGTAGGTCCGCGAGATGACGCCAGCGATCCCCCTCCTCGATCAGCATCTCCCGAAGTCGCGTAAACACCCCTGGGTCCTTCCAGGCGAATTCCTCGCCGAGCAGGAATTCGACGGCGTTCCGAACCATCGGCTGATGATCGAGATGCCATCGCGGGTCGTACCAAGACTCGCTTTCTTCGACTTCATGGGCCTTCAGCCCGAAGAGGAACATGTGATCGAGGCCGACTTCCTCGGAGATCTCGACGTTGGCTCCATCGAGCGTCCCGATGGTCAAGGCCCCATTGAGGCAGAACTTCATATTGCCAGTTCCGCTTGCTTCGGTCCCCGCCAACGAGATCTGTTCGGAGAGGTCCGCCGCAGGAATGATGCATTCCGCGAGGTTCACGCCGTAATCAGGAATGAACACCACCCGAAGTCGTCCCGCGACCTTCGGATCCGCGTTGATCACGTCGGCCACACTGTTGATCGCCTTGATCACGTCCTTGGCTCGCTCATACCCGGGCGCCGCCTTGCCGGCGAAGACAACCACTCGTGGCTGGGGGAGGAAACCAGGGTCAGCCCGCATCCGTTGATACAACGACGCGACATGGAGCAGATTCAAGAACTGCCGCTTGTACTCGTGGATCCGCTTGATCTGAATGTCGAACATCGCGGTCGGATCGATGTCGATCCGAAGATGCTTCCCGACCCACTCCGTCAGCCGTCGCTTCGCCGCGAGCTTCGTTCCGGCGAACGCCTCACGGAATGACGGATCCTCCGCATACGGTTCGAGTCGCTTGAGTTGCGAGATGTCGGTGATCCAGCCGTCGCCAATCGTGTGGATCAGAATCTTCGAGAGGTCGGGGTTCGCTTGAAGCAGCCACCGCCGCGGTGTGACGCCGTTGGTGATGCCCTTGAACCGATCCGGGAAGACCGTCGCAAAGTGCGGCATCAGGCGTTCCTTGATCAGCTGGGCATGCATCTGCGAGACGCCGTTGACGGAGTGCGAGCCGATCACCGCGAGATTCGCCATGCGTACCTGCTTCGGCTCCCCCTCCTCGACGATGCTCGCCGCCGCGTAGGCCTCAGGGACCTGAATCAGACGGCGGCCGGCCCCCGCGAGGAAGCGTCGGTTGATCTCGAGGATGATCGCGAGATGCCGCGGCATAAGCCGTTCCATGAGCGGCATCGGCCACTTCTCGAGCGCTTCGGGCATGAGCGTGTGATTGGTGTACGCGATGGTGCCGACCGTGACCTCCCAGGCGTCGTCCCAACCGAGCCCGTGCTGGTCCATGAGAACCCGCATGAGTTCGGCGATTGCAAGCGCGGGATGCGTGTCATTGATATGCAACGCCACGCAATCTGGAAGCCGGGTCACATCGTCGTTCTCTAAAAGGAAACGACGCATGATGTCCGCGACCGAACAGCAGACGAAGAAGAACTCTTGCCGGAGTCGCAACTCCTTACCCGCCGGCGTCCGATCGTCCGGATAAAGCAGCTTCGTGAGACGCTCCGCTTCGATCCGTCGTGAGACCGCGGCTTCGTAGTCGCCACTCGCGATCTCCCGCAGGTCGATCGCATCTGGGGCAACCGCCGACCAACAACGGATCGTATGCACCGTCTCGCCACCCCATCCGGCCACCGGATAGTCGTGCGGAAGACCGATGACGTGCTCGCGCCCACCGTGGCCGAGATCGCCGAACTGGACCTGCTGACGCAGATCACTTCGACGCACCATCCAGGGATCGCCGAACCGAAGCCAGTTGTCAGGCCGTTCGACCTGATAGCCGTCACGCACCTCCTGCTTGAAAATCCCATACTCGTAGCGGAGGGTGTAGCCGATCGACGGAATTGACATGGTGGTCATCGAGTCCAGGAAGCATGCGGCAAGTCTCCCGAGACCGCCGTTGCCGAGACCCGCATCATGTTCTTGACTCTCGAGGTTCTCGAGCGAGACTCCGTACTTCTCGAGCGCCGTACGAACCCGTGGTTCAAGCTGCAGATTCAGAATGTTGTTCCGCATCGCACGGCCGAGCAGGAACTCGATGGAGAGGAAACAGACCCGCTTGGACCGCTCTTGCCGATACCGATCCCGGGTATCGAGCCAACACTTCATCAGGACTTCACGCACCTCACTCGCAAGAGCGAAGAATCGATCCCGATCGGGGGCCTCATAGAGACGCTGGGCGCTCTCGACCGCCAGATGCTCGAGCATCCCCTCGGCGATCTCATCGGCCGATACGTCGGTGGGATTGTGGTGGAGAGGCTGCTGCGGTCCGGTCGGGGAATTCATGCTGGTTCACATCCTTGGAACGAGACTTCGAGGACGCGGCTCCGGGCGGTGGGAGCCGGCGGTCGAGGGGGCCATCAGGCCCTCCCAAACAATACGTGGATCTGCTCTTCGTTGATCGGCCGTTCGGCCTCGTTTACGGAACGGAATTTGGAGGAACAACCCGGACAAGCACCTCGGAAGAAGATACGGTTCACGAGCAACCCCAACCTTCTGGAAACGCCCATGATCTACCTTGCCCCGATCGTCGCGATCCTCCTCGCTGGCTCCGAAAATGCCTCCACCCCCGTGGCCGAAGAGGATCCCCGGCCGAACATCCTCTTTATCATGAGCGATGACCATGCCTGGCAGGCGATCAGCGCCTACGGCCGACCCGACGGAACGCGGGTCAACTCGACACCATCGATCGACCGGCTCGCCGCGGAAGGCATGCGATTCGACCGCTTTTTTGTCGAAAACTCGATCTGCGCCCCGAGCCGTGCCGCATTTCTCACTGGTTGCTTCTCAACCCGACATGGCATTCCCACCAACGCCGAGTCGTTCGACGGCACGCAGCCGACGTGGCCGAGGCTTCTTGGCGAGGCCGGCTATCGAACCGGCGTCTTCGGGAAGTGGCATCTCAAGAGCAATCCGGTCGGTTTCGACGAATGGGGCGTGCTGATCGGACAGGGGCCCTACTACAACCCGCCGATGATCACGCCCGAGGGTCGGGTTCGAGTCAAGGGGTATACCACCGACATCATCACCGACCAGGGGATTGAAGCACTCCGAAGATTCACGGCGGGCCGGAACGAAGACGGACGCCCCTTCGCATTGCTCGTCCAGCACAAGGCGCCGCATCGCCGATGGGATCCGAACCCCCGCCACTTCCGGCTGTATGACGGCGTCGACGTCCCGGAACCGCCGACGCTCCTCGACGACTATGCGGATCGAGGCCCGGCGAGCACCTTGCAGACCATGACGATCGCCCGCCATCTCGATGACCGCGATCTCAAACTGATCGCACCCCCCGAACTCGACGAGACACAACGACTCGCCTGGAATGCGTATTACGACAAGGTCAACGCGGACTATCGAGCCGCCGTCGACTCCGGAGAACTGGCCGGTGACGACCTTACCCGGGCGAAGTACCAGCGATACGTGAAGGACTACCTCTCCTGCGTCGCGGCAGTCGACGAGGGGATCGGCCGGATCCTCGACGAGCTCGACACCCTCGGAATCGCCGAGAACACCATCGTGGTCTACACCAGCGACCAAGGTTGGTACCTGGGCGAGCATGGCTGGTACGACAAGCGATGGATGTACGAAGAGAGCTTCCGAACGCCCTTCATCCTCCGTTGGCCCGGTACGGTCCCCGCCGGTGCGACCTCCAACCTTCTGGCCCAGAACATCGACTTGGCCCCCACCTTCCTCGAAATCGCAGGCGAGCCCGCACCAGCGCGAATGCACGGGGCCAGCTTCGCGTCCATGCTCGAGCAGGGCGGCACTTCCATGCCGTCAGGCTGGCGCGATGCCGTCTACTACCGGTACTACGAAAGTGAAGGACCCCACACCGTGCCCAAGCACGACGGCATCCGAACCGATCGATGGAAATTAATCTGGTTTCCCGAGGTCGATCCAGATGGCGACGGGCCGGCCGGGCCCGGCGACTGGGAGATGTACGACCTCGAATCGGATCCTGACGAATTGCGAGACGTCGCGGACGATCCGGCGAACGCAGAGATCCGACGAATGCTCGAACGTCGGCTCGAAGCGCTTCGGCTGCAGTATGCCGCATGATCAGGAAGGATCAGGAAGGATCAGCGAACCAGATCATGTCTGATCGGCGGCATTCGTCACGTAGTTCGATGATTCCTTGGTGATGGTGATGTCATGCGGATGACTCTCCACCATGCTCGCCGAGGTGATGCGAACGAACCGACTGTCCCGGCGATACGTCTCGAGATCCGGGCAACCGCAGTATCCCATCGAGCTGCGAAGCCCGCCGACAAGTTGATAGACGAAGTCGTCGAGGCGTCCGCGATAGGCCACCATTCCCTCGACCCCCTCCGGGACGAACTTCCGGGTATCGGTCGTCTTGCCTTGGCCGTAGCGATCGGCGCTGCCGGCCGCCATGGCACCCTCGCTGCCCATGCCCCGATACGTCTTGAAACGACGCCCACGGTGGATGACCAGTTCGCCCGGACTTTCGTCCATACCTGCAAAGAGACTCCCGAGCATCACGGCGCTGGCACCGGCCGCGATCGCCTTGGCGATGTCACCGGATTGCCTGATGCCGCCGTCGGCAATGACTGGAATACCCCGTTGCTCGCAGACCGAAACGGCATTCATGACGGCGGTAATCTGGGGGACCCCCACGCCGGTCACCACCCGTGTGGTGCAGATCGAGCCGGGCCCGATCCCAACCTTGATGCCGTCGGCCCCCGCATCGGCGAGTGCCTTGGCGCCATCTGCCGTCGCGACGTTGCCGGCGATCACGTCGATGTCGTAGTTCTTCTTAATCTCTCGAACCGTCGCGAGCACGTTCTCGCTATGCCCGTGCGCGGTATCCACCACGACCACGTCGACCTCCGCCTCGATCAACGCCTCGACCCGATCGAACTGCATCACTCCCGTCGCAGCCCCGACCCGAAGCCGGCCACGGTCGTCGCGACAGGCCGCGGGATGTTTTCGCACGTTCTCGAGGTCTCGCATGGTGATGAGACCAGCCAGTCGGCCATCGCCGTCGACAATGAGTAGCTTCTCGACGCGGGCTCGATTCAAGATCGCTTCGGCGGTCTCGGGATCGACTCCCGGCGTGGCGGTGATCAGATTTTCGTGGGTCATCACGTCGCCGACCCGGCTCTCGCCATACCGATCGGGATCGAGGAACTTCATATCCCGCCGGGTCAGAATGCCGACCACCCGCCCCCGTCCGGTGCCGTCTGCGGTCACCGGGAAGCCGCTGACGCCCTGCTCCCGCATCAGCACGTTCGCCCGATCGATGGAATCTTCGGGACCAAGGGTCACAGGATCGGCGATCACCCCGTTTTCACTCCGCTTGACCTTCTGCACCTCACGAGCCTGCTGCGTGGGTGAAAGGTTCTTGTGAATGATTCCAAGGCCGCCCTCTTGTGCCAGCGCGATCGCAAGCGTGGACTCCGTGACGGTGTCCATGGGGGCGGAGATCAATGGAATGTTCAGGTTGATTCGGCGAGTCAGCCGAGTCGAAGTGTCAGCCGAATCGGGCGTGGTCTGGCTGTAGGCCGGGACCAGCAATACATCGTCAAAGGTGATGCCGTCCTGGATGATCTTGGCTTCCATCGGGAGATGATGCCCGCGGGAGCCATCGGCGTCAACAACGGCCCATCCAGGCCCGAGGTGCCGGGCTCGATGGAGAACGTGATTCGACCCCGCCGAGCCGGCCGGGACCCGCGAGATCTTGGACTCATCGAGGCACATTGAAGGCCCGAATGGGTTCTCGGTCTGGTACGATGGTCGGCTCGATTGAAGAGGTCGGTCCGTGTTGTTCGAGGAAAGCCCCGCACCCCTCTCAGAGCGGACGCGGGATCAGGCTCGAGAATGACGGCAGGGCAGCCTCTTTCCGGAATCGAGCAGTCCGTGAAACCGGATCGGATCCGGGACGTCGTATGGAAACCCGACGGGATCGATGTGATCATGTGATCATGTGATCATGTGATCATGGGAGACCGCTGGGGTCGAATCGCCCAACCGTTCATCGTTGCTCGAATCGCTCAGCCAGAAATCAGACCAACAGCCTCCTTAGAGTGGTATCCAATCCACCGCGGGGCATCAAAAAGGACCAGACGTGCAAAGCGAGACGCTCATTGCCGCCCCGATCGATCCGAACCTCGGCACCAAGAAGGGTGAAGGGCTCAAGGCCTGGAGGTCGTGGCTCGAGACCTGCATCAAGTTCGAAGCAAGCGACCTGATCGTGAAGCCCGGCCAATCGCCGAGACTCCGCGTCCGGGGCGAGCTCAAGAGCATGCAGGTCGAGCCCCTGAGCCTCAATCTGATGTTCCAGGTCGCCAAGGACATCATCGACGAAAACCAGTTCGAATACTTCCGCAACCGCGGGTCGATCGATTTCGCCTACGACTTCGATGATCGGCGACGATTCCGCGTCAACCTCTTCATGGCTCGCGGCAAGCCCACGATTGCCGCCCGGCTCATCACGTCGGACATCATGAGGTTTGAAGACCTCTACCTCCCCGACATCCTCGGCGAGATCTCGATGGCGGCCCAGGGCCTGATTCTCTTCTCCGGCGTGACCGGGTCAGGGAAGTCGACGTCCATTGCCTCGATGCTTCAATTCGTCAACGAACGGAAGCGAGTCCATATCGTCACCATTGAAGACCCCATCGAGTACATCTTCAACGACGACAAGGCGACGATCAACCAGCGAGAGATCGGGATCGACTGCCTCAACTTCAACGATGCACTCCGCGCCCTCGTGCGAGAAAACCCCGACGTCGTGCTGGTCGGCGAAATGCGCGACTACGAAACTTTCGAAGCCGCCATTCGGGCCGCCGAAACGGGTCACCTCGTCTTCGGAACCATTCACGCGTCGAGTGCCTGGCAGACCTTCGGTCGAATTTACGACCTCTTCCCGGAGAACGAACGCGAGCAGTTGCGAAAACTACTCGCCTACAACCTCCGAGCAATCATCTATCAGAAGCTCCTGCCGACGCTCCACAAGAACATCGGTCGGATCCCCGCCCTAGAGATCCTGCTCAACACCCCTGCGGTCCAGAAGTACATTCTGGAAGCTCGGGAAGGCGAACTGCTCCAGATCATCAAGCAGAGTCACGAAGAAGGCATGGTCGACTTCACGACTTCTCTCGTCCGCTTGGTGGAAGAGGAGTTCATCCATCAGGACGTTGCCCTCGCCGCGACACCGAAGCCCGAAGAACTCAAGATGAGACTCAAGGGAATCTCCTGATCCGCCCGACGGATCGATTCAGAGATCAATCATGGCCATGGAAGAACCGATGCTGACCTTCGCCGCCAACGTCTCCGCACTCAACCTCGTCGACTTCATCAAGCCGATCCTGATGCTGGTGCTTCTCGGCGTCTACCTTCGTGCGCTCGGGTCGATCCTCGAGCGGGACATTCGCTACTTCAACCTCAACCTCGCGATGTGGAACTCCATCTTCCTCGTGACGGGTTGCATCGCCTTCGTGGCGGTGCTGGCGATTCCGATCTTCTGGGCGGGACTCCCGGTGATGATCGTCATCCTGCTCGCCCCGTTGCTGGCTTACTGGAAGTACCGAAACGAAGCCGTCCAGGACGAATCGCAGAAGTTCACACTCTCCTCGATGTCCATGTCCGACCGCCTTGCAGCCCGCAAGTCCCGGTCTGACCAGCGTTCGGCCGCCGCGGTGCTCTCCGGCCCCAAGGGCGACCTTCAGGTACCCGCCGACGATGACCCACTCAAGCCGATTCACATGGCGATGGAAGATCTGCTGCTTCCCGCACTCGAAGCCCGGGCATCACGCCTCGAAATCGGATTGACCAAGAACGGCGGTTCGGCCTCGCAGATCGTCGATAGCGTCCGCTACAAGCGAGAACCGCTCCCGACCGAGACCACGAAGAACATCATTGACTATCTGAAGCAAGCCGCCCGAATGGACGTCGATGAGAATCGAAAACTCCAACGGGCCAAGTTCGGCATCAGAATCAAGAACGCGGCCCGGAACACCACGCTGCACGCGACCACCAGCGGGAGTTCCCAGGGAATTCTGTTCCGACTCGACTTCAATCGCGACCAGCAACTGGATCGCGACTACGAGAATCTGGGTCTCGAGCCGGAACAAGAGGCGATCCTCCTTCCATCGCTCGACCCCGAGACTTGCCACGGCGTCATTCTCGTCGGCGCGGCGCCCGGCCAGGGCCTCAGCACGAGCCTTTGTTGCCTGCTTCAACGACACGACGCGTACACCACGAACATCAAGACGCTCGAGCGGGACGTCCAGCGATCGATCGAGGGAGTTGATCATGTGGAGTTCGATCCGATCGGCTCCGAAGTCGACTTCCCGATGCAGTTGCGATCGATCATCCGACGAGGCCCCGACATCATCATGGTGAGCGACCTCAAGGACCCGGCGACCGCGGTCCAGGCCTCGCTCCCGGGCCGTGAAGGTCCGCTGATCTACATCGGTATCCCAACCAAGGACGGCGCACGCGGTGTGGTCTCCGACTGGCTTCGAGCCAACGGGGATTCGGGCGACAAGAAGGCCATGACGAAGGCGGTCGCGCCCCTGCTCTGCGTGGTCACCAGCCGGATTCTTCGCAAGCTCTGCACCAACTGCCGGACTCCATTCAGCCCCACCGCCGAACAGGTGAAGAAACTCGGCATCAAAGATCCCGCGAACGCCGAGCTCTTCCGGCAAAGCGGCCGGATCCAGGTCAAGAACAAGATTGAGGAATGCCCGACCTGCGGCGGAACCGGCTTCCTCGGCACGATCGGCGTCTTCGAAGTGATGCCCATCGATCGCGACGCCCGAAAACTCCTCCACGACGGCGACTTCAAGGGGGCCTACACCCATGCCCGCCGCTCTCTCGGCATGATGCTCATGCAGGAAGCAGGCCTTCGGAAGGTCGCCCGAGGCGAAACAAGCCTTGAAGAGGTCGCTCGCGTCCTCAGCCCGGCAAAGGCCGGAGCCCCCCGCAGCAAGTCGGTCGGCGCGTCCGCTAGCTGACCATCCCCCCTCGTTCGCCATTCGCCCGAACGTTCATTCGAGCCCGGACCGACACCCATGCTCATCAATGCTCTCGCCATTCTCTTTGCCCTCCTCAGCGTCTACTGGTTCGCCTTCAAGGAAGGGTTCTTCAGCGGCCTCGTCCACCTCGTCTGCGTGGTAGTCGCCGGAGCGCTGACCTTCGCCTTCTGGGAACCGCTGGCCTTGTCTCTGCTCAATTCCTCCAGCACGAGGGAGTGGGCGTGGGGTCTCTCGCTGCTCGGCCTGTTCAGCGTGTTCCTCTTCGTGCTGCGACTGACCGCCAACTTCGCGATTCCAGAGAAGATCAACTTTCCCAACCTCGCCGACATGATCGGTGGTGGAATCATGGGTGCGGGCTCAGGAATCCTGACCGTCGGCATGCTGATGATCGGGGTCGGCTTTCTGCCCGTCGGCGATCTGGGCGGGGTGGGATTCCTCCGCGACGGAAGCGGCCAACCGATCGCGAAAGGAACCTTGGCTCCGTTCGCATCCATGACCGAGCGTTTCTATGCCGGACTGAGTCGGGGCGCCTTCGCACCGATGACCAACGCTGGAAACCTCGCCAACAACTACCCAGGCATCGCGAAACAAGCGTGGTCCCTCCAGCGTGATACTGACGAAAAAGGCCGGATCGAACTGACCGCGGCGCCAAACGACCTGACCATCGGTACCCCCTACCTCGGCACCTACACCAAGGACGCCAC
>JAPKCC010000131.1 GCA_028823105.1 Phycisphaerales bacterium
AGCATCCGGTCATGGCGACCATCGAAACCGAAGGCGGCGCATCGATGTACCGATTCCCCGACATCTCTAGCGACGAGATCGTCTTCGTCTACGCCAATGATCTCTGGAGGGTCCCGACCACGGGTGGCACCGCACTCCCCCTCGCCTCCCCGGCAGGCGTCGAGACGATCCCCCGCTTCTCACCCGACGGCAGCGAGGTCGCCTTCGTCGGCAACTACGACGGAAATCGAGATCTCTACGTCGTTCCGACGAAGGGCGGCATGCCCCGACGAGTCACGCATCATCCGACCGGAGAACGACTCAGCGACTGGACCGCCGATGGCGATCTGCTCTTTAGCGCCCGCGGCATGGGTGGCGTACCTCGCGCCGAACGAATCTACCGGGTCGATGCGCAGGGTGGTCTGCCAGAATCGCTTCCGATGCCTTACGGCGCCAACGCCGCGATCGACGAGAGCGGAACATGGGTCGCCTATACGCCCAACCAGCGAGACGGACGGACCTGGAAGCGTTACCGGGGAGGAATGGCCAGTGACATCTGGGTGGTCAATCTAAAGACCGGTGAGTCGAAACGAGTCACCGACTGGGAAGGAACCGACACCATGCCCATGTGGCACGGCGACGACCTCTACTACCTCTCGGACGCCGGGCCGGAACACCGACTGAACCTCTGGCGATACGACGTCGGCAACGACGATCACGAACAACTCACCAACTTCGCCAACTACGACATCAAGTGGCCCTCGATCGGCCCCGACGATGATCGCCCCGCCCGATTCGTCTTCCAGAACGGTGCCGACCTCTATGTTCACAACACGGGTGATCGCAGCACGGATCGAGTGGAGATCGAGGTCCCTGGTGCAACCGCGAGCCTCCGATCCAGCATGATCGATGCCTCCGATTTCATGCAGAGCGCTTCGATTTCTCCTTCGGGGAAACGAGTTGCCGCCGGTGCCCGAGGGGATCTTTGGACGCTGCCCGCGAAGAATGGCAGTCCTCGGAACCTCAGCCGGACCTCCGGGGCGGCCGAACGAACGCCGAGTTGGAGTCCCGATGGAAAGTGGATCGCCTACTTCTCGGATGCACCGGGTGAGTACGAGCTCTTCATCCGACAAAGCGACGGTCAGGGCGAGCCTCGCCGACTGACCGACGACATGGGACCGTTCAAGAACGCCACATGGTGGGCTCCGGACTCTTCCTATCTCATCTACGCCGACAAGACCGGGGATGCCCATCGGATCGACATCGAGCGCGGTGAGCGAACCACCTTTGCGCACAACGACCATGGCGTCTTTCCCGAGCCGAGTTTTAGTCCCGACGGACGCTGGATCACCTGGTCCGCCACCACCGGCGACTCGATGATGCCCCGAATTCACCTGCACGACTTCGATTCGGGTGAGACCAAGGCCGTCACCAGCGGCATGTTCAATGACGAATCACCCGTGTTTGATCGCAAGGGTGACTGGCTCTACTTCACCAGTGATCGACGCTTCTCTCCAAGCTACTCCTCCCTCGACGGCACTTGGATCTACGACGACAGCGGCGTACTGGTGGCGGTCCCGCTGCGAAACGATGTAAAAAGCCCTTGGCTCGCCGAAAGCGACGAGGAAGAATGGGCCGACGACGATTCGGAGTCCACGGATGAGGACGCTGATGACGAGGAGAACGCGGACGAGGAAGGCGATGAAGACGCCGACGGTGAAGACGCCGATGAAGACGCCGACGTGACCGCGAATGATCCGGTCTCCGGAACCTGGGAATGTACCGCCTCGGTTCCCCAGATGGGCGACATCCCGATGACCGTCATTCTCGTCCTCAATCCCGACGACTTGGTCACCGGGACCGTGTCGACGGCCATGTTCAGTGGGGAACTCGCCGGGTCCTTCGATCCCGATTCCATGATGCTCGAACTGCTGATGACCATCGACGATGGCCCCACCGTCACCCTCGATCTGAAGATCGACGGAGAGAACATCAGCGGCAATGGCCAGCCCGACGACGGTGGTAATGCCGCCACGATCAACGGCACGCGAGTCGCCGCCGGAGGCGGAGACGACGACGACGACAAGGGCGACGACGACGATAAAAAGGCTGAAAAGCCCGACGTCGATCCGGTCGAGATCGACCTAGAAGGCTTCGAGTCGCGTGGCATGCAGTTGCCGGTTCAACCGGGCGCCTTCGGAAACCTCCGCGTCAACCACAAGAACCAGTTGATGTACGTGCGACGCGGTAAAGGCGGCGGCATCAAGGTCTTCGACATGAGCGATCGGGATCCCAGCGAACAGTCCGCTGGTTCCGGTGGCAATTTTCAGATCACCCCAGACGGCAAGAAGATCCTGGTCATGAGCGGATCCAAACCCACGATCCGCAAGGCTGGCCCCGGCGATGGCGGTGACCGCTTGGTGACCAAGCCGATGCTGGTCTCGGTCGACCCACGGGCGGAATGGCGACAACTCGTGACCGATGCCTGGCGGATCCAACGAGATCACTTCTACGATCCGGAGATGCACGGCGTCGACTGGGATGCCGTGCTCCAGACCTACCTCCCGCTCGTCGATCAAGCCGCGACCCGGGAGGACGTGAGTTACATCATCGGTGAGATGATCTCGGAATTGAACGTCGGCCACGCGTACTACTACGGTGGCGACGAAGAATCGCAGCCCTCCATGAACGTTGGCATGCTCGGCGTCGAATGGGAAGCCGCCCCCGCCGAAGGGGACCGCCCCGACGGATATCGAATCGCCCGAGTCCTCGGCGGCGGCGCCTGGGACGTGGACGCCCGAAGCCCTCTCCAAGAACCGGGCATCGAACTCGGCGAAGACGATGTGGTCCTCGCGGTGAACGGCGTGCCGATGCGGCTCGACCACGATCCGTGGGCTCCGTTCGTCGGAACCGCCGGAAGCACCGTGGTGTTGACCGTCGCCGACGAAGAAGCCGACAACGGCACGCGGGAAGTCCCCGTGAAAACCATCTCCAACGAGAACAGCCTGCGCTACCGCGACTGGATCGAGAATCGCCGAGCACTGGTGGAAGAGCTGAGCGATGGCAAGGTCGGGTACATCTACGTTCCAAACACCGGCCGCGACGGACAGAGCGACCTCGTCCGACAGTATCACGGCCAAGCACATCTTCCCGCTCTGGTGATCGACGAACGATGGAACGGCGGTGGTCAGATCCCCGATCGATTCATCGAACTGCTGAACCGACCGGTCACCAACTACTGGGCCACCCGCGACTCGAAGGACTGGCGTTGGCCCATCGGCGTCCACGCCGGACCGAAGGCGATGCTCATCAACGGGCTCGCCGGTTCGGGTGGCGACATGTTCCCGTGGCTCTTCCGGCACAACAACCTTGGACCGCTGATCGGTACGCGTACCTGGGGCGGGCTGGTCGGCATCTCGGGCAACCCCGGGCTGATCGACGGTGGATACACCGCGGTCCCCACCTTCGGTTTCTACGAGACCGACGGCACCTGGGGCATCGAAGGTCACGGCGTCGATCCTGACATCGAAGTGATCGATGATCCCGGTCTCATGCTCGAGGGCGGCGACCCGCAGCTCGAAACCGCCATCGCGGTCATGCTCGAAGCGATCGCAAACGGAGAAGGGCTGCCACCGACGGCGCGACCGGCCTCACCTGACCGAAGCGGCATGGGAATCCCCGAAGAAGACAAGTAGTTCTTTCGCGGACGCACCCCACCCACCACACTTATAACCGCGGCGTGACTATCAACTCTTCACGCCGCGGTTTCGTTCCGGAACCCCCTATAAACCGATCGATCGCGGGCGATCAGCCACCCATCGCAGCGGCGATGCGGGTCTGGAGTTGATTCATGTCGCTGACCCGACCGGCGAGCACGTCTTCGCGAATCGCGTTGACGCGGGTCACCAGAATCTCGATCGCGTCGGCGGACGACGCCGGATCGTACGGCGGATCGGGAAACTGGACGATTCGCCATCCCGTGGGTTGTCGCCGCATCCGGTAGATCTCGGATCCGATCCGGAGAATCGCGAGATCACCGTCACTTGAATAGACCGACGCTCGCTCGATCTCCTCGAACTGCTCCGCATACGCCGATCGGAGCATGATCGTCCCGGCCTGTGACCCTTCAGCGCCGAACCTGTCCGCCATCGCTTCCCGAAGTTCGACCATTTCGGTTGCCGCATTGTTGCGGGCGTCGAGGAGTCGGCACACATCCGGAAGTTTTTCGCAGTCGGTGACCGATTTCATCGCGGTGAGATACCGGTTGTAGGACTGCCGCGCGGCGTTCTTCAGGGAGTAGAGCAACGACTCCGGAGAACTCTGATTCACGACCACCGGCTTGGGCGGCCCGCTGGTCGCACATCCGGAGGAGAGCCCCAACGCGGCGGCACCAAAGACGCCCACCGTTCCAACCAAGAGCCATCGGCCGAACGCGGCGCGGCATCGATTTCGAGCGCAGGACATGATCGGTTTCCGTAAGAGGGTGATTCGATCCAAGGGGCGGAAAGGACTCATTTGAATCCACCATAGTCGTTCGCGGCGTCTCCTCCGCTCCCGGCCTGCACGGCGATTCCGACCGCCGTGCCGACGATCGCCGCCACCAGCACCAGACGGAGCGTCAGTCCTCCCCACGCCGGAAGTTTTCCGAACAGGGGATGTTCCAGAGGGAGCAGCACCAGGGGCGCGGCGGCCGCAAGCCCCCACGTCCACCAAGGGAACTCGCCGTAGGTCTGTCGATATCCGGCGACCGAGAAGATGACCAGAAGGACAACCGCGGCCAGTAGACCACCTCGACCAATCGAGGGTGATCCCCCGAAGCGAGCGGCGACTGCGGCGATCAGACTCGTGCCCGCGGCCACGGCACAGAGAAAGGTAAGCGTGATCCAACTCGCCGCATCCGCGATCGGTGCCAGCCCGGCGAAGGTGATGCACAGGACCAGCGGAAGCGTCGCACCGGGCCGTGATTCCACGATCCGGTCGAGGGCGAGGAATCCCACCGTCACTGCCAGGCCCATCGCGACATGATCCGCGGGACCGGTGCCGGTAAAGAGCGGCTGGAGTTCACCACCCGCAAACTGCGCGAAGAACGGAAGGCATGCGACCATCGCACCGGCCAAGACCGCGAAGAATTCCGTCGAAGGCCACGATCGTTCCTTCCCGGCATGTCCGGTCAAGGAACCGTAGACCGTGAACACCGCCGCGAGCACGGCCGCAAGGCCCAGCCACTGCTTGCGTTCGGTCGGCGGAAATTCTGGAATGCCGTTCTCCGCCGCCTGCGATGCGAAGACCGCGACCGCGAGGCCGAATCCGTAGGTGACGCTGGAGAGCCACTTCCACTTGCGAAGCGGTGGAAGGAGCCAGCACAGGGCCACCAACCCACCACCCGCGAGAATCGGAAGAAACATCGAAAGGATGACGGTCTTAATCACGGTGCGGGGTTCCCTGTGTTGAATCGATTGCCGGCGGGGCGGCGGTTCACCTGACCCAGTCGCCTTCGAGCCCGACGACCAGTCGCACGTCGTCGCCGAGGGCCTTGTTCTTGACTCCCCAGTTCATTCCAAATTCCGACCGCTTGACCGTGAAGATGGCTTCGAAGCCGACTTTCTTCTGAACCGGATTCCCTGCGACGCCGGTGCATTCGACCATGGCGGTGATCGGTTTCGTCACCCCGTGCATGGTCAGGTCACCGGTCATTTCCCAGGTCTTGTCACCGGTCGACTTCCCGCCAGTGGAGACGAATCGAATCGACTCAAATTCCTTGGCATCAAAGAACTGCGGGCCGATGATGGTTCGACTCAACTTGTCGGTACCGGTATGCACGCTCTCGACCTTGACCGTGACATCGAATGTGGGCGCCGCACTTCCATCCTCGGGATAGACCACGGTCCCGCTGACATCATCAAACATGCCCCAGAACCGCCCGGCCCCGACGTGGTGGATCCGAAAAAGTGCCATGCAATGCACCGGATCGAGCTTGAAGTTCAATGGAGCCGCGGCGGATGTCGCGGTGACCGGTGAGGCGACCGGCGCGGAGAGGCCCGCGGCAACCCCAGCGGCACCGAGAAGCGAAACGGCCAAGAGGCCACGAGCGATTCGGGAACGACGCTGGAACATGTCTGAACTCCGGAGGGGTTGAAAACGACCGATCGGGCTGCGTTTCGAAGTCGAGGTCGAGGACGAGGACGACGGGGCCGATGCTCGATCAGGGGTACATGATAGTGGGCCGCGATCGGCGCCTCGATTCCCCCCCTGCGACACCCCCCGCGGCCCAAACGGCGAATCGGGGTTATCCGGTCCCGCCCCGCCATCCGAACCGAGACCCACCCGGGATTTCTGCGGGGACTTGTCGGCCCCAAGGAGCGTTGTATACTCCTCATCCCGGTTGGGAAACCGACGGGGAGACAATCCAAGCGATTGCCAAAATCGCGGGTGTAGCTCAGTGGTAGAGCGTCACGTTGCCAACGTGAATGTCGGGCGTTCGAATCGCCTCACCCGCTTT
>JAPKCC010000045.1 GCA_028823105.1 Phycisphaerales bacterium
AGAAGAAGACCACGCGTAAGAAGGCTGCCAAGAAGAAGACCACTCGCAAGAAGGCTGCCAAGAAGAAGACCACGCGTAAGAAGGCTGCCAAGAAGAAGACCACGCGTAAGAAGGCTGCCAAGAAGAAGACCACTCGCAAGAAGGCCACTCGCAAGAAGGCCACTCGCAAGAAGAGATGACTGCCACAGGCGACACCCCTTCCGGGGTGCCGTTGGCTATGAACACATACCACCCCCACCCGGAGCCAATCATGGCTCCGGGTTTTTTTGAATGCCCTTTTTAGGCAAAACAACCTGCGGACCGACAGACTCTTCGTCGACGGGGAATACGGTGTGTGACGTGGATTCTCGGATTGATCGAGGGTTCTTGGCTACACTTCCTGACCCTAAAGGGCGAGACTGCCCCAATACCTAGAAGTCCAGGAGGAACAGGTTCGATGGCCCACATCATTGCCGAGCCGTGTATTGGCACCAAAGACACCGCTTGCGTCGAAGTCTGTCCGGTTGATTGCATCCATCCGACGAAGGATGGTGGCAAGCACGAGGATGCCGACCAACTATTTATCGATCCGGATACCTGCATCGACTGCGGCCTCTGCGTCGATGAGTGCCCGGTTCAGGCGATCTTCCCGGAAGAAGACCTGCCGCAGGAGTGGCACAAGTACATCCAGATCAATACGGACTGGTTCAAGAACAACCCGTGAGAAGCGATTCGTGCATGACTCGGCCGTCGGTCCTGCATCTCCATGAAAGAACATGAAGCACCCCACGACCAACAGTCGTGGGGTGCTTTCTTGGCCAGGTTCGCTTCTGCACTGCTTCCATGCGGACGGCCATCCTCTTGCATCGATGGTTCTCCCCAGAAGTCGGTCTTCCCCAGAGACCCGCATGCCAGACGCTTGGTTTCGAGGCGTTCGAAGTCTCAGATTTGGCCGATGTAGCCCGAAGACGGCTCGGTTCATCATTCGACGAACACCGCCCGCTCGCGACCGGAGAGGTCGCGAGCGGGCGGAAAGTCTATTGAGTGTCGTTGAACTCGGGCTCGTGCCGATCAACCCGCCTTGCGATATCGATTCGGCTCTTCCTCCTGAGCTCGATCGACGCCACTGGGGGATTCGGACGACTCACACCAGTCTTCGATTCGGGATCCGAGATTGAGTTCACTGGACATCGTCTTGCGATACCCGAGTCGACGGACGACCTCCAGTACATCGGTCCAGGTCGGAAAGCTGACTTCGTTCACACGTTTGAAGGTATCGATGGCATGCAGGAACATCTGCTGCTCCCGGGTCATCTCCCCCTCTTCAGCATTACGGACCCAGTCGGTGAGCCGTCGGCCCGGCCCTCGACGCCGCTCGAGGTTGGTCTCGTCTTCGCCGGCGCGGCGATCGACGCCGGTGCGGCGATCGATCACGCTGCCGGTCTTGGTGGGGTCGAATTGTCGATCTTGCTTCTGGTTGGTCATCTGAGCGTCTCCCTGTCTGCGGCTACACTGCGGAAGTGGAAAGGCTCTTCAGATGCCGATCCAGAACACAGCCGTTCTTCTCCCTTGGAATCGGATGTCCACGACTCCCACAACAGCCGTCAACCGGACACCGGCCTCTAACAAGGGTGGATCTGTACCGTTCAAATGGACTGCGTTCGTTCTCGGACTCGTACTCCCCGGACTCGGTCACATGTCGATCGGCGAGAAGGGGCGAGGATGCCGAATTCTGGCGGGCTTCCTGATCCTCTGGTTCAGCGGCCTTCTCATCGGCGGACTGGGAAGCGTCAGGTCCTGGGACCCTCCGTACACCAACCCCGCAGCGGGCGGAAAGCGGAATCTGTGGTTCATCGCCCAGGCCGCCGCCGGCCCCATTGCCTTCGGCTTTGCGGCGCTTGACGCGTCGCTCATCCGGGGCGCCGAAGATGACCAACTGATCGAGATCACGATGCACGATCAATCCGTCGGCACCGCGTACCGATTCACGTCGATCGGGCATGCCGCCGACTTCGGGACCCTGTTCTGTGCCCTCGCCGGCCTGATCAACTTCGCCGTGGCGCTCGATGCCGGTGGGCGGGCCACCTCGGACCGCCGAGGAGGTGGCCGATGACCGTCCTCTCGTGGGTCCCCTTCATGCAGCCGCTGCCGGGCGTTCAGGCCACGTGGCTATGGCTCCTGCCGATTCTCATCTTTGGGATCGCCATGATGTACAAGGCGGTTCGAGTGGTCGATCTCGCGACCTACTGGCGGGAGGTCGGCACAATGACGGCTCAGGTCCTGCTCGCGTTCTTGGGCCTTGCGACCGGGGTGTTCATCCTCGTGCAGTGGATCGTGCCGTTGATCCCCGCCGGTTGAGCCCCCACCTCCCGGAATCCCGGAGTCACAACTTGATCGGACGGAAGTGCGTGGTCGAGAGATCAAGCCCGGTGATCCGCTCGAGCATCCCCTTCAGGCGATACCGGCGGTCCTTTCTGGTCGGCTTGAAGTCGGGGTCGGGATCGAAGTCCCGATTGGCCGACTCCGAGATCCACGGTGCCATTTCCGCCGGATGCGTTCCTGTGAACGGCTCCAGGATCGACGGGTCCATCGTCTCGTAGGGACTCGCGCGTCGTGGCTTCTCCTGCCAGAATTCCGCGGTGCTTTCGATCTTTCGCACGTGACAATCCAATGCCCGGGTCCATCCATAATGGTAGATCCGAGCATCCGACCTGACCGCCTTCAAGTAGGAAAGGCGTCTTCGGCCAGAGATATTGACCAGGTACTGTGCATCTGAGGGCACGATGACCCGTCGGCCCGCCATTCGCACCAGCCTCGCTTCACGCCGATACCAGCGAGGGCCGGTGGCGACGAGATCCGGGCGGCCGTAGAAATGGTGATACGGCATTGAGATTCCGTCCGCCCGGCCATCGGTATGAGCTCGGGCCACCAATGCCCGAAGCTCGGAACAATCGTCCTCGTGAATCGCTTCGTCACCTTGCAGGCTCAGAACCCAGTCGCCCGTGCAGTTGTAGAGCGCCGCCATTGTCTGCTGGCTATAGACGAATCCCTTCGGGGCATCTGGTGACCATGTGGTGTCGATGATGCGAATGCGGTCATCGCCGATCGCCTCGATGAGAACACGGTCCTCTTCGGTGTCAGGTCCCAGCGCGATCACAAACTCATCGACGAGGTGGAGCGCTGAGCGAATGCTCTCGATGAACGGATATCCGAGCTGGACGCCCTTGTTGATGAACGTGCAACCACTGATCTTCATCGGGATTTCCCTTCGCCGCGAACAGTGGGGAGGGCCCCTCGGTCAACCCGTCTATCAAGGACGAATGCAATGAAAAGCATGGTCCAGATCCTATCGACTTCGTTCTTGGAGAGCCGCTGATCGATCACCGCTGGAGAGTGCCCGCCGGGGTGATCGTGCGAGGCGTGCCGAACCACCTCTTCACGACCAATAACCCGAACGCCCACCCGATCGTCCAGAAGACGAGATTGACGAGCAGCGCCTCTCCATCGACGAACCAGTCGCCTTCCGGATCCAGACGGAGAAGGCGATCGCTCGCCGATTCGATCTGTGCACCGTTCTCGTCGTCGTAAGGAAACGGCGGCCAACCGGAACCACCGGCCGCTCGTTGCCAAGTCATGCCAATCCAGGGCTCGGGCCATCCGACTTCGAAGCCCGCGATTCGACGGATTTGGCTGGAATCCACCGGCCAGGGCAGCCAACGCGGCGGCCCGAGCAGCGATGGCCCCTCCGGTGGCGGTACCTGCATCAACGGCCTTCCGTACGCCGCCAGGCCGGCCCAACGCCGACCGACCTGTATTTCCTCACCGCACCACCAGAGTGACGCACCATCGGCTCGAAGATCGCTCGTCGCCCCGGTCCCCTCGGTGCGAGCCAACAGGCCCAGCGTGACCGCCATCAGCGAGATGAGACCCAAGATGAACCCGGCCAAGACCGAGCCTCCGACCAGCCGGAGCCATCTGGGTGGATCGGCGTTTTTGTTCGAGGAGTTTCGCATGCCACGAGCCTACCAACGGGCGGGACACCGCACGCCGAGCACGCCGAACTTACTCTGGAGGGATCATGTGGTTCTTTCGAAAACGCCGACGCCGGAAACTTCTCGCCGAGCCGATACCTGCGGTTTGGCGGCGAACGCTTCAGGAGCACATGGTCCACTTTCGGATGCTCGGCCCCCGGCAACGCGAGAAGTTAGAGAACAAGGCTCGGGTCTTCGTGGCCGAAACGAACTGGGAGGGCTGCGGCGGACTCGATCTTGACGACCGAATGCGGATTCTGATCGCGGCGAACGCCTGCCTCCTGGTGCTTGAGAACGATGCCACGCTCTTCGAGCATGTCACGAGCGTTCTCGTCTATCCCGCGGGTGTGGTGATCCCTGAGAGCCATCAAGGGAACGGCATCGTGTCGGGGTCTACGCCGATTCTCGGGCAGGCCAGATTCAACGGCCCAATCATCCTGAGTTGGTCCGACTCGATCTACGCCTCGCAGCACATCGGGACTCGAAACGTCGTGCTCCACGAATTCGCGCATGCCATCGACATGCTCAATGGAACGGTCAACGGCACGCCTCCGATGCGGAAGGGTCTGCATGAGCGATGGGTGGAGACCTGCCAGTCGGAGTACGACGACTTCCGGGTGAGGCTCGAGCATGGTGCTCCCGGCGCCATCGACCCGTACGCCGCGACCAACCCCGGCGAGTTCTTCGCCGTGGTCACTGAACACTTCTTCGAGCAGCCGCACGTACTCCACGACCATCACCCGGAACTCTGGGAGATCTTCAGCGAGTACTACGGATATGCCTTCGGCGGCGGTTAGTTAGAGCGATCGAGCCTCTCTCAGGACGGTCGTCGCACGCCGCCCCCTGGCTTCTCGCCCTTCGAGACCGGCTTGGAAGCACCCTTACGACGTCCTCCATGACCGATGCGATCGCCGGAACGAGCGCGGGTCTTTCGGGCCGCATTCTTCCCGCCGCTGCCCGGTTCGGATTTGCCCTTTTCACCGGTCTTTGCCGAGCCCCCAGACCCGGATGTCGACCGCTTGGCGCTGGACTTCCGTGGCGCCTTGCGCTTGGCGGCCTTATCGGGGTCGACCTCCGACGGGACCTCGAGTCCGAACTCGTCCCGAAGCAGTTTGAGTTTCTTGGTGGGGACGACACCGCCGCCTCGGGGCTCGTTCCGCGTGGACGAACGGGCGTTCCGTTTCGAGTCGGTGCCTCGCCGGCCGTCTGGATCTTCGCGGAACGGCTGAAAACGAACCGCACGTTCGCCGGATCGAAGCCGTTCGAGTCGAGTGACGTCTTGCGGACGGATGTACTTCTCGATGTCGGGGACTGGATCTGCACGAAGCCGCTGGCCGACGATCTTGGCGGTCTTCTTCCAACGCTGGCCGTCCGGTGGTGACACGAAGGTGAACGACTCCGCGAACCCCCCACCGTGTCCGGCTCGGCCGACACGATGCACCCATTCCTCGGCGGCAAGCGGGAGGTCGTAATTGACCACCGTCCGCACGGTCGGGATGTGCAGTCCTCTCGACGCGACGTCGGTCGCGACCAGGACCGCATGTGAGCCCTCCGAGAACTGTTCCAGTGCCTTCATTCGCTGGTTCTGGCTCTTGTCGCCGTGGATGAGACCAACGGAGATCCCGTGATTCCGGAACGCTGCGTTGACCCACCCTGCTCGACGCCGCGTTCGGCAGAAGATGATGACGCCGCGCCGCTTCTCCTCGACGACCAGGTGAAGCAGCAGGGCCACCTTGAGAACATCGTCGATCTCAAACATGTGGTTGCCGACGGTCTCCGCGACCCGGGTGTGCCGTCCGATCTCCACCCGCTGCGGATTCCGAAGGAACGTCCGTGCCAGATTCTCCATCGCGGGCGGCATGGTCGCGCTGAAGAACGCCATCTGCCGGGTCTCGGGCATCCGCTCGAGAATCGTCTTCACCTGCGGAAGGAACCCCATGTCGAGCATGCGATCACCCTCGTCGATCACCAGATGCCGGATGAACGCGAGACTCAGCACGTCGATGTCCATCAACTCCCGCAAACGACCGGGGGTGCCGACCACGACGTCGACGCCCGACTCGATGCGTTCTCGTTGGGGCTTGACGGCAGCCTTGCCCCAAACGGCCGTGACCTTGACCAGCGAACCACGGGTGAGGCGTCGAAGTTCCTCCGCGACCTGCTGGGCGAGCTCTCGAGTGGGCACCACCACCAGTCCACGAAGCCGTCGCCGTGCATCGACGAACTTCGCGCCGGTATCCCCGCCTTTCCGCTTGCGAACGCGACGGGAGAGCGGCGGTGGATCCTTGATCAGGAGATGTGCCAGCGGGATGCCGTAGGCCAACGTCTTGCCCGTACCCGTCGGCGCCAGGCCGATGGCATCACGCCCCTCAACCATCGGCGCAATGATCCGTTGCTGAATCGGGGTGGGTGCCGAAAAGCCCAGCTCCTCGATGCCCCGGAGGACGACGGGTGCGATCGGAAGTTCATCGAAGGCCTCAATCACCACGGCTCGGGGCTTCTTGGTGGTTGGAACGGGCTTCTCGGACGGTGTTTCGGCTTCAGACATATTCGTACAGGATAAGTCAGTTCCGTCTGGAACGAGTGCGCCTCCCGCAAGGCCTCGACCACGCTTTTGGAGCTTAAATCGGGATGACGTACTCAACCGCGGAAGGCAACGCGACGATTAAAAGGGTGCCGCCGAGTTTCGACCCCTGGAGGGGGGGGCCGGACTCGGCGGTTTTTTCATGGAGACCGGTGGGAATCAAGGTGGCCCGGGGAAAGTACCCTAAGCCGTCATGACGAACTCTCCACGCGGTCCTCGGGCGCTGGTGGCCGGTCTCGGCCTTCTGGTCACCAGAACCATCGGGCGATGGGTCCCCGACCCGTTCATCCTCGCGATCGGACTCACGGCGTTGACCGCCGTCCTCGCGATGGTGATTCCCGGCACCTTCGCAGACGCCGCCACCGACGGAGATGGAGTCGCCCCTTCGAAGGTCACCCTGCTCCTCGAGGCATGGTGGGGTGACGATGGGCTCTGGAAACTCCTGACGTTCAGCATGCAGATGGCCCTCGTCCTGGTCACCGGCTATGCGCTCGCCGCGAGTCCGCCAATCAAGAAAGCCATCGATGCCGTCGCGGATCTCCCCCGCTCGACCACCAGCGGCGCCGTGCTCGTCTCCGCGGTCGCGGTCGGTACGGGCCTGCTCAACTGGGGGCTGGCCTTGGTCGTCGGTGCGCTTCTGGCTCGCGCCGTCGGACGGTCGCTCGAACGCCGAGGGATCGGCTGCCACTACCCGCTTCTCGCCGCCGCCGGATACACGGGCCTTCTGGTCTGGCACGGTGGCTTCAGCGGCAGCGCCCCGTTGAAGATGACCACCCCCGAGAATGCCGCCGATGTCCTTCCCGATTCGATCGTCGCGGAGTACGCCGCCCAGGGCGTTCCGCTGTCCGAGACCTTGCTCTCCCCGATGAACCTGTTCGTTTCACTCGGACTCCTCCTGATCGTGCCGATCGTGTTCGTCCTGCTGGTCCCCCGCCGCCCCGAAGATCTGGCATCACCCTCGAGCCTTGGCATTACCTTCGACGATGACGCAGAGGTCGATGAAACGCCGATCCGAGTGATGGAACTGATTCTGGGAATGGGCCTCGGTCTCGCGCTGTTGATTGGCTTTGTGTCCTACCTCTTCCGTGACGAAGGCGGCATCGGACGTCTCGGCTTGAACCAGATCAATGCCGTGATGCTCGGATTGGGCCTACTCCTGCACGGATCACCGACCCGCTACCTGCGGGCGGTCGAGGATGCCGCTCGAGGGTGTGCAGGGATCATCGTTCAGTTCCCGTTGTATGCCGGCGTGATGGCGATGATGGCTGCCAGTGGAATGCTCGCGATGTTCGCCGCAACCGCCAATTCGCTCAGCACACCAGAGACGCTCCCACTCTTCACCGCGGCGAGTGCCGCGGTCGTCAACATCTTCGTGCCTTCGGGTGGCGGGCAATGGGCGGTACAAGGCCCGATCGCACTCGTCGCGGGCGTCGATGCCGGCGTGCCGGTGGGCAAGATGATCATGAGCGTCGCGTATGGCGATGAACTCACCAACATGCTCCAGCCCTTCTGGGCGCTTCCGTTGCTCGCGATCACCGGCGTCCGGGCGCGGGACATCGTGGGGTACACCGCCCTGGTGATGCTGGTCGCCGCGGTCTGGATGGCCATCGGACTGCTGGTGTTCTGATCGGCGGGATCGCCAGAATCGCCGGTCACTTCCCGACGCACCACGCGTACTGATCCACGTACTCCAACCGGCCTCCCAGTGCCTCGGCCGCATCCCACGCCCACCGTGGATTCCGGAGCATCCCGCGACCGATCGCGATGGCATCTGCATCTCCTCGCGCCAACGTGTCTTCCGCAAGTTGTGGGTCGTCGAGCTCACCGACCGCGATCACCGGCATCGAGTCGACGCCCCGTTTCACGGCCGCGGCGAAGGGCACCTGGAATCCCGGGCCACCGGGGATATCCGCCTTGGCATTTCCCCCGGTTGAAACATCGACGCCGTCGCATCCTCTCGATTCCAGTTCGCGGGCGAACGCCAGGGAATCCTGAGTGCTCCATCCATCGAGGTCGTCGCGCCAGTCGGTCCCGCTGAAACGAACCAACAACGGGATTTCATCGTTCAGGTCATCTATGGCATCGCGCATCGCGTCGAAGACCTCGAGCGGAAATCGCATCCGGTTCTCCAGCGATCCGCCGTACGAGTCCGTTCGTTGATTCGAAAGCGGCGAGAGGAAGCTCGAAAGAAGGTAGCCATGTGCCGCGTGCATCTCAATCACGTCGAATCCGATCGAAACGGCGCGGCGGGCTGCCTCCGCGAACGCGATTCGAATCGTGTCCAGCCCCTTCTGGTCGAGTGCTTCCGCGGGCGGAGCGATGTTCTCGTAGCTGTTCGCGCTGGCGCCGACCGTCGGCCATCCACCCTTGTCCTTGGCGACGTAGCCTCGGGGCGAGGACCAGGGGCGAGCATGTGACGCCTTCCGACCGGAATGGGCGAGTTGGATGCCCAGCACCGATTTCGGTGCGACCTCCCGTACCGTCGCCACGACCCGGGCGAGCGAGCGGGCATGGTCGTCGTTCCAGAGGCCGAGGCATTCAGGGGTAATCCGCCCCCGAGCCTCCACGGCCGTCGCCTCCGCAAGGACCAACCCGGCCCCGGAAGCCGCGAGGCTCCCAAGATGGACGTGGTGCCAGGCCGACGCGTTTCCCTCCACGGCCGAGTACATGCACATCGGAGAGACCACGATCCGGTTCGGGAGGTGGGCCCCGCGAAGGTCCAGCGGTTCGAAGAGTCGTGGCGTCGGTTCAGGGGTGCTCATGAGGCGGGATCCTAGGCCCCTCGGTTGATTCAGGCCGTCTCGATCGGGCGGGGAGCCCGGAAACCACCCTGCTCCGGCTATGATCACTGGGTCTAGGATCGAGCCGTTCCACACGGGAGCAGCGTCCTCGCCAAGTCTACGAATAGGAATACCGCGATGCCGACCAAGGCCACTGACGTGAAGAGAGGCCAGTTCATTCTCTGGGAGGGGCAACTCCACCAGATTCTGGACACCGAGCATGTGAAGCCCGGCAAGGGTCCTGCCTACATCCAGGCGAAGATGAAGAATGTGAAGGTCGGTGGCATCAAGATCAACCGGCTCAATTCCGACGATCGGCTCGACGAGGTGAACGTGGACCGTCGAGTGATGCAGTTCCTCTACGACACTGGCGGTCGAGGCGACGGTCCCTTTGTCTTCATGGACAATGAGACCTACGACCAGGTCGAGATCAGCAAAGAGGTGCTCCCCAAGGAACAGAGCCAGTGGCTCAAGGAGAACACCGAGTGCACGGTGAGCATCTTCGACGACAAGCCGTTGTCCGTCGCGTTGCCTGCCGCCCTTGAGCTCACGATCACCGACACCGCTCCGCAGGCCAAGGGGGCCACGGCCAGCAACCAGAACAAGGAAGCCTTCGTCGAGACCGGCGCCCGCATCCGCGTTCCACCGTTCATCGAGAACGGCCAAGTGGTCAAAGTGAATCCCGAAACCGGCGAGTATCTCGGGAAGGCCTGAAGTACTCCGCCCGCAAGCCCTCTTCAGGCGTCATGCGTCATCGGTCTGCTCGCATGACGATCGGAGCCGGGGGCCAAGGCGGATGGCGCGGTCGCGTCGGACACGCTGCAGCCTCGCGAGCAGATCCAGCGTGAACACTGGGTCCTGCGGAAGCAGGGCGGCGCACGCTCGAATGTGGTGGGCCGCGTCGTCTACGTCGCCGAGTTCGGTGGCGGTCGCCGCAAGCAGGCGATGCGCCAAGCCTTGATGCGGCCCGTAGAGATCGAGCGTCCGATCAGCGAATTGGTACATCGCTTCGAACTGCTCCTCGATGAGATGCGCCGTCTTCTCGTCATGTCCGACCTCGGACTCCGCTCGGCGACTCGACAATTTTCGCATGGCACCGGCGGCTCGAGCGAGCCTGCCGGCCGTCTGCGGATTCGGGTCGAAGGTCGGCTCGTACCCGAGAAGATCCAGCGTCTCATTGGCGTCGGACTGTCGCCGACATCGATCGATGGCGCGATCGAGGAATTCCGTCGTCTGATCACTTCCGAAGAACTCGAGCGACGCCTGCCAGTCCGCGACGCTGAAGTCATCCGGACGATCGAAGGTCAATAGCCAGTCGCCCCGCCAAGGACATTCGGTCTCGTCGGCGCCGGCGACCAATACTCGGACGTACGAGGCGACCTCAATGCGATTGGTCGGAACCGTCGCGGTGCGAAGACACTGGGGTGGGCTCCCGGAATCCCCGGGAATCCAGCCCGAGGCCGGATCCAGATCTCGAAACCAAAAATGTCCGGACTTGCAGGGGAGAAATCGCATTTTGGGCTCGAGGATGGCTGTCATCGACAACCAGATTCGAGCGCCGCTGGGGAGAAGTGGCATGTGCGTGGACGCTCCGGCCTCAATGACAAAGTGGGCCTGTCGGAACTTCTTCGTCCGGTCAGTCCGATTCCCGAACTCCGCGGCGGCAGGCATCGTCGGTCTCCACCGACGCGACTCTCCAGTCCGTGCTGCACGATCCCGCAGCCGCGGTGCGACCAGAATTGACCTTCGACATTCATGCCGGGCCCGGTCGCATCCAGACAAGGCCGGCCACCCCGACATCCTTTCACCGCGTCACTCAGAAAGTGACCGTCGGCTGGGAGTACCGACTGGCTCAACTCGATCCACGGCTGGTCGATCTTCTCGTGAGGATCTGGCGACTCAGATCACGCCCTGATCATGCATCGCCCGGGCGACCTTCAGGAATCCGGCGATGTTCGACCCATGAAGGTAGTCGCCGGTTTGACCGTACTGCTCTGCGGCCGCGAGGCTCTGAGCATGGATGTCCTTCATGATCCCGCCCAGACGTCGATCGACTTCTTCGCGGTTCCAGAAGGTCCGGCTGGAAGCCTGAGCCATCTCAAGCGCACTCACCGCGACTCCGCCGGCGTTGGCCGCCTTGCCGGGTCCGTACAGAACGCCCTTCTCCCGGAAGATGTCCTGACCTTCGGGCATCGTCGGCATGTTGGCGCCTTCGCTGACCAACGTGCACCCGTTGGCGACGAGGTTGGCGGCGTCGATGCCGTTGATCTCGTTCTGCGTCGCACAAGGAAACGCGGCATCCGCTGAGACGTTCCAGAGCGGATTGTGATCCGCGTCTCGGTCCCTCGGCGTGAATTCGGCGTTGGCATACTTCTCGACGTACTCGATCATTCGCCCGCGTCGGTTGTTCTTCAGATCCTGTACGAAGGCAAGCTTCTCAAGATCGATGCCGTCAGGGTCATAAATGAAACCTCCCGAATCAGAGAGGGTCACGGGCTTCGCACCGAGATGAATCAGTTTTTCGACCGCGAATTGCGCCACGTTCCCCGAGCCGGAAACCAGACATCGCTTGCCCTCGAGACTCGACCCATTCGCACCGAGCATCTCTGCGGCGAAGTAGACCGCGCCGTAACCGGTCGCTTCGGGGCGAATGAGGCTCCCGCCCCAATCCGTGCTCCGTCCGGTCAAGACGCCGGTGAAGGTGTTGGTGAGCTTCTTGTACTGCCCGAAGAGATAGCCGATCTCGCGTCCACCGACGCCGATGTCTCCCGCTGGGATGTCGGTGTCGGGGCCGATGTGCCGGAAGAGTTCGCTCATGAACGCCTGGCAGAAACGCATCACCTCGCCGTCGGAGCGTCCTTTGGGATCAAAGTTTGATCCACCCTTACCGCCGCCGATCGGTTGTCCGGTGAGCGCATTCTTGAAGATCTGTTCGAAGCCGAGAAACTTGAGCATGCCGAGATCGACGGTCGGGTGAAAGCGAAGGCCACCCTTGTAGGGACCAATCGCGGAATTGAATTCGACGCGATAGCCGCGGTTGACCTGCACCATTCCCGCGTCATCGACCCAGGACACTCGGAATTCGATCACCCGTTCGGGCTCAACGAGCCGTTCGAGAATCCGTTCGTTTCGCCACGCCGGATTCCGATCGAGCACCGGCTCGAGGGACGGAACCACTTCGCCCACCGCCTGATGGAAGGCCGTCTCGTGCGGGGTGAATGACTCGAGTTTCTGCATAAACTCGGTAACCCAAAGCGAGTCGGTCTTCATCATCAGGAAATCCTCAAAACGAATCGTCGCGGTTTCGGACGACTGGAATGGCTCGTGACGTCCTGACCGCACGATCAGGAACTTCGTGGGATGATAGGAACGGAAGCGAATTCCTGCCATCAGGATCCGTGATTCCACCCCCGGACGACGCCGCAACCGAAGGCCCATCACGCCTCTGGAATCTCCAGATCATGAAGATCCTCCTCACTGGATTCGAGCCTTTCGGCGGCTCCTCGCTCAATCCCTCCGCGATGGTCGTGGACGCACTCACATCGAACCCGCCCCCCGGGATCGAACTCATCGGAGTGATCCTTCCGGTGATCGGGGTCGAAGCGGGCGACCGCGTGGTCGAGCTCGCCGAATCGGAATCGCCTGATGCGATCATCCTGCTGGGAGAGGCAACCGGCCGAACGGGAATCTCGATTGAGCAGGTCGCGATCAACCTCCGTGACTACCGAATGACCGACAATTCGGGCACCTGCACCACCGATGAAGCGGTCGTCGAGGGCGCCCCGGACGCCTACTTCGCCACCCTGCCGATCATGCGACTGGTCGATGCGATCCGTGCCATCGGCGTCCCCGCGTCGCGTTCGCTCACCGCGGGCGCCTTTCTCTGCAACGAGATCTCCTACCGCGTACTCCACGCGAACGCCTTGGCCGGACGATCCATCCCCGCCGGATTCGTGCACCTCCCCAGAGTTCCGGAACAGTGCGTCGAGACCGAGACGCCGCATGCGAGCATGGCCTTGGACCAGCAGATCGCGGCCGTCCGCGCGATCCTTCAAGCGCTGTCCGGGTGAGTTCGGCAGACGGTGTGCTGTCTCGCGCCCAGGGTGGCTCCCTCGCTGAGCTTTTCGAATCCGCATCCACGCCAGCGGCGGTGTCGAATCGAATCTTCGCCTCGGCGTCGCTCCGGAGATAAATTTCCACCGTTTCACCATCGTTCGGGTCTTTTCGCCGGTGATGACTTGCGTTCGGCCCCTGCGCCCGCGTGCAATGCATTCATGAGCAGACATTACACCGGTATCGCCCTTGCCTTCTCGTTCGTCGTCGCCTTCGATCTCGCGGCCGCCGATCCACCGATCGTCCGCCCGCCGCACCCGGCGGCGCCCGCGGCGGATCGATTCATCACGGATCGTGAAGGTCGCACCCTCGACCTCCCCGCCGAAGACGAGACCTTCACCTTCGTGGTGTTCGGCGATCGCACCGGCGGTCCGGCGGACGGCGTGAAGATCCTCGCTGAGGCGGTGGCCGATACGAACCTCTACGAACCCGATCTGGTGATGACCGTCGGCGACCTGGTCGGTGGCTATAACGCCACGGATGCGTGGATGGGACAAATGAAGGAGTTCCGCGGGATCATGGACGGGCTGCTTTGTCCGTGGTTTCCGGTCGCCGGCAACCACGACATCTACTGGCGGGGACCCAATCGCCCCGAAGGCGAACACGAAGCAAACTACGAGATGCACTTCGGGCCGCTCTGGTACGCGTTCGATCACAAGGACCGACGGTTCATCGTGCTCTACACCGATGAGGCCAACCCGGATACCGGCGAACACAACTTCGGCAAAGCCGAGTGCCAAAGAATGAGCCCCGAACAACTCGCGTGGTTGAAAGCGACGCTGGCGAGTGGAAAAGACAAGAAAGACGTCTTCGTCTTCCTCCACCATCCACGTTGGATCGGCGGCCGGTACGGCGACGACTGGGAACGAATCCACCCGGTGCTCGCCGATGCCGGCAACGTGAGAGCGGTGTTCGCCGGACACATCCATCGGATGCGTTACGACGGACCGCGTGACGGCATCGAATACGTCACCCTCGCCACCGTCGGCGGTGGGCAGTCGAACCTGGTCCCTGAAGCGGGATACCTTCACCAGTTTCATCATGTGACCGTTCGGCCGGACGGAATCGCCCTCGCCTGCATCCCGGTCGGCGAAACGATGGACGTCCGGGACATCACCGGCACGGTCTCCGACGAGACCGGAACACTCGCTCGTACTTCCCCCTCCGTCACCGGCGGCCTCTCGATCGATGAGGCCGGGAACGGCGAGGGAACGATCGGGATCTTGTTGACCAATCCCACGGGCCGTCCGGTCGAGTTCACGCTCGTCCCCGAATCCTTGGACGGTCGCTGGGGATTCGCGCCGGATCATGCGCACGCGACACTCGCCGCCGGTGAGTCTCGTCGCTTTGACTTTGAGGGAATCCGATCGGAAGGCGGACGCAACGACGCCTGGTCGTCGCCCACCATCACGCTCGACGCCGACTATCTCGCACCGAACCGCCGTTACGCGATTCCCACTCGAACCGTCAACGTTCCGATTCGCGCCGAACTTCCCGCACCCGCGCAACCGGACACCGATCATGCACTCGATCTTGACGGCGCCGGACAAGCGGTCCGCGTCGAACCCGATGCCTACGTTCTTCCCAATGGTCCATTCACCCTCGAAGCGTGGTTCGAGGCCGACTCTCTCAAGGCGCGAGTCGGACTGGTGACGCGAACCGAAGGCAGCGAATTTGGACTGTTCCTGATGAAGGGCGTTCCATCGTTCTGGGTCCACCTCGATGGCGCCTACGCCTCGGCAGACGCGACCGGAGCCGGCGTCTCGATCGGCGAGTGGCACCATGTCGCCGGGGTCTACGACGGATCGAAAGTCCGCCTGTATCTCGATGGAACGTTGGTCGCACAGAGTGACGCCGGGAGCACTCGAACCCGCAACACGCTCCCCCTCATGATTGGCGCCGACGTCGATGCGAACGGCCGACCGACGTCGACTTTCCACGGACGCATCGACGAGGTCCGTCTCTCGTCGGTCGCCCGTTACGCGGGTGAGTCGATCGAACCCGAACGTCGTCACGAGTCCGACGACCAGACCGTGCTGCTCTTCCACTTCGACGCCATGCAGGGACCGTGGCTCTTCGACGATTCCGGGAGCAAGGCCCACGGAACCCTTCGAGGAACCCCGCGAATCGTTCCGGCCGCCAATTGAGGCCGAGGGAAGGCGCCGGTCTTTCGGCGAATCATGGATTCTGCGACGATCCAGACATGTTGCCCTCTGACGTCGACGAAGATCAAGCCCTGCCGAACCCCGATCTGGCGGTGATCGGCAATGGTGCACTCGGACTCGCCATCGCGATCGAGCATCGACGCCGACGGCCCGACGCGACGGTCATGGTGATCGGCCCGCCCGCTCGCCCAGGTTCCGCGTCGATGGCGGCGGGGATCATGGTGGCCGCACATGCTGAACTCGAAGCCGGAACGCTCGCCCACCCGGCGGGCCGGGCAAAGTTCGAGATCATCCGGGCCGCGGTCGAACGCTGGCCGGCTTGGCTCGAAGAACTCGCGGCGATCGCTGGCATCGAACCCCCCCTGCTCAGGCGAGGGACCGTGGTTCTCGACAATCCGAATGTCAGCGACTTCGATGCGTCGAATTTCGACGCGATCCTGAAGGGCCTCGCCGACGACGACGCGCCGTTTGAACGTCTCGATCCCGCCGACATCCCCGGGTACCGGCCGAGGCCCCATCTGCAGGCTTCCCGAGCGATTCGGATCGAGCACGACGGGGCGGCGGATGCCTTTGCGGTCATGGACCTTCTTGATCGGACGGTGACGTCGCTCGGTGTCCGCCGCGTCGATGCCCGCGTTGAATCGATCGCCGACGCGGTAATTCGTCTGGAGGACGGGCGTTCGGTTCGAGCGGCGACCACGGTCATCGCTTGCGGTGCGGCGAGTGATTCATTGATTCAGGCAATCCCCGAACTCACCGGTCGCGTGCCACGGGTGCTTCACGGGACCGGCGTCGGCGTGCGCTGTCGAATGTCCGATCCAGCGACGATCCCCGACACGGTGCTCCGTACCCCCAACCGAGGTGCGGGGCTCGGGGTCTACTACGTCCCCTCGACTGATGGTCGTTTCTATCTCGGCGCCACCAATGTGGTCTCCATGGTCCCTCGTGAACATCCGCGGCTCGGATCACTTCATCTGGTGCTTCAATCGGCGATGGATGAAATCTCCCCCGAACTTCGGCATGCGGAGTGCCGGACGGTGACCGGACATCGACCGATCACCGCCGACGGTCATCCGCTCCTCGGTGCCACCAGCATCCCTGGTCTCTGGATCGCCACTGGAACCCGCCGCGACGGCGTGACCGCAGCGCCGGAGATCGCGACGAGACTGGTCAATGAAATACTCGACGACGGCGTTCGCCTGCCCGACGCCCTTCGCCCCGAACGTCGGCCGGTCTCCACCCTTGATCGGGACGCCGGCATCGAACTCGCCGTCCGGAGTCGGGTCATCGGCCCTCGATCGCTCGATGCCGCGACCGGCGGCCGCCGTCTCGAAGAAACGGTCCGCCGCCACGTCGAACGCTTGTACGATCGAGCGGGACTTTCATCGGGCGTTCCCGCAGAACTTCTCGATGCGTATGCCGACGGTCACTTGCACGCCGGTGATCTGGTCCCCGCGTCGTTCCCGAAATAACTACTCAGGAAACCCGACATGTCCGATTCGTCGAAACAGATTTGGCTCCTCCGACACGCCGCGACCGAATGGTCGAAGAACGGGCGGCACACCGGTGCCACCGACCTTCCACTGCTTCCCGAGGGAGAGGACGTGGCCAGACTCCTTCGACCCGTCGTAGACGCCCACCACTTCGATTTCGTCCTCTGCAGTCCGCTCCAACGGGCGCGACGTACTGCCGAACTGCTCGGGCTCGGGGATGCCGCGGTGATCGACTCCGATCTCCACGAATGGAACTACGGCGACTACGAAGGCATCACCACGAAGGTCATCCGCGAGACCGTCCCGGGCTGGACGATCTGGTCGAATCCCTGTCCGAACGGCGAGACCGGCGCCGAGGTGGCGGCGCGAGCACAGCGGGTGATCGATCGAGCCCTCGCCGCGACCGGCGATGTCGCGCTGGTCGCCCATGGTCACTATCTCCGCGTGCTCGCCGCGACGTGGCTGGGACTGCCGCCGGAAGACGGTCGGATGTTCGACCTCGGCACCGGCACCTACTGCGTGCTCGGCTTCGAACATGAGTACCGGACCGTCATCCGTTGGAACGCGCCGGGTCCGGAATCCACCGCATGAACCGCACTCTCGAGGTGACGGGGCATCGGCGCGGGCTGCACGAGATCACCGATCGGGTCGCGGATGTCGTGCGCGACGCCGGACTCGAGGAAGCCCTCTGCACCATCTTCGTGCAGCACACCTCCGCCGGCGTCTGCATCCAGGAGAACGCGGATCCCTCCGCCCGGCGCGACATGGAGGCGTGGTTCGATCGGATCGCCCCCGAAGACGAGCCGTGGTACACGCACGTCGACGAGGGTTCCGACGACATGCCGAGTCACCTGAAGTCGATCCTGACCGGCACTGCGGTCTCGGTCCCGGTGGTCGACGGACGACTCGCCCTCGGCACCTGGCAGGGCGTCTACCTCTGCGAATTCCGCGATCGTCCGTCACTCCGGCGGATCGTCGTCATGGTGCGTTGAACATCGGCCCTGCAGCAGTCGCGACAGACGCCTGTTTCATGGATATCTTTCATCCGGGATTCCCGTCCGAAGGTTCCGGAACGATCGCCGGCGGGAAATCCGATTCCGCCACGCACGCGAATTCTGAGTCCCCGGACTTCAGTGGAATTCGCCTCGGATTTCAGATTCTTCGAACGCTTCCCTCAAGGTCCACGAAATGCCCGAACACGTGATACTCCAGTTCGACGCACCGACCATGACCATCGTCCTGAACGATCCGGATCGGCGCAACGCCCTGTCCCACGACGTCTTCGATGACTTTGAGCAATGCCTCGACGATGTGGACACGGCGATCGATTCGGAATCCTGCCACGTCCTGCGGATCCGAGGCGAAGGCCCGGCGTTCTGCGCTGGCTTCGATCTGGGGGCGATGGCCGACGGCGCCCTGCCGTCCTTCCTCGAACGTCTCGGTGCGATCTGTCGGCGACTTCGACACCTCGATGCGATCGTGGTCGCCGAGGTCCACGGCCCGGCCCTCGCCGGCGGCTGCGCGCTGGTCTCCGCATGCGACATCGTCCACGCCGGTCCGGACGCCGCGTTCGGATACCCGGTCCATCGCCTCGGCATCTCGCCCGCGGTCAGTCTCGCGACCCTGGTTCCGGGCACGTCGCCGGGCGCGGCGCGGGCCCTGACCCTGTCCGGTGAGTCCCTCGATGCCGACGCCGCCGTCGGGATCGGTCTCGCCGCCGCGGCACACTCGGATCGTTCGGCCCTCTCGGATGCGGTCACCACACTGTGCGATCGCCTCGGGGCGATGGACGCCGCGACGCTCCGCGCCACTAAGCGATTCCAGAACGAACTCGACGGCACCATCGACGCGGAGGTGTTCGCGAGATCACTCGCGGCCAGTCTCGCCACGGCCGATTCCGAGGAATTTCGTGCTCGAATCGAGGCCGTGATGCACTCGCGACGTTCGGGCTGAAAAGAGCTCTTGACTGGTCTCATCGGCATCAACCTTCACGAGGAACCGTCGTGCCGTGCCGCCAGAGCCGATAGAAATACCTTGATCGAGGTGTCGGCACCATGTACTCTGAGGTCAATACGGCCTTGAGAATTCGTCACGAAACATCACGACATCAGGTGGAGAAATCAGGCATGACCGCAAGAGAGATAAAAGAATCTGAAACCCACGATCTTCCGAAGCGCGAGACGCGAACTCGAATGATGAAGTACGCGCTGCTCGCCCCGATCGCCGCCGTGGGATCCGCCGACGGCGCCATCCATTCGAGCGGAGCGTTGAGTATCGAGGTCGGCTTCACCCCCGGCGCACTCTCAACCTACGGACTCTCAATCACCAATGGTGCCTCGACGGTCGCCGCGATCAATTTCAACGCCTCTTTCCATGCCTCCGGCAGCACCAATCCGTGGAGTATCGTTCAAATCAACGGTACCAACATGGCCTTCCGGGCCATGCGGCTTAGGGGCACCAACACCGACTGGGGAAATTCGACCTGGACATCGAATGTAGCGATGGGCGTTCCTGTGGGATCGGGTGCGACGTGGAACGCACTTGGAGTGACTGCCGGCCAGTTCGCTGGAACGGGCAACTACAGCGTGGTGAACTCCAACGCCGACATCGCTTTTGGGTACGACGCGAGTGGATCGATGGCCAATGATCCCGCCGGTGTCGACGGAGGCCAGACGTCGTTCCTTCTCTTCAAGCTCGATGGCGGGGCTGCGGCCGGAAACTATGGGTGGCTTTCCTTCACGGCCAACATCCCGAACACCACGCCCGGTTCGAACGATGCGTCGATCACCATCACCGGATGGGGGTGGGACGACTCCGGGAACCCGATCGCGGCTGGTGCCACCGCGGTACCGGGGGCTTCCGGACTGCTGGGACTCGCACTCGGCGCCGCCGGGCTCCGGCGAAATCGCAAGCGAACGCTGGCCTGATCGCCGCAAAGGCATCGATTCGAGCGGCTTCCCGTGCTCATCGCTCGAAATGGGCATGGGAAGGATCTGCGATGATCTCGTCGAGCTCGAGACGATGTGTCTCGACGATCCATTGACGATGGTGAGCGCAGGATGGCACGGCGGCGCACCTGGAATCCGATCAAGATCCTCCGGCGTCGCCTCCACCGCATCGAGCGGCAGTCGGCCTCTCGCCATCGCTCCCGATGGACAAAAGCCGCGGATTGGAGCCTGCTGCTCTCGATGCCGGTGGCGCTGCTGCTCTCGCTCTTTCTCGATGCAAACATCAGCCGAGTTTCCTCGGAGAATCTTGCTGACCTCCGTCTTGGCCGCGACGGACGAGGGACCCCACTGGCGGCGACCATCCTCCGCAAGGACCCGAACCGCACACCTTGGACCTTCGGGAGCCCCCTTGCCACCGTTCAACTCCGGCAACGGACCATCGAACATGGCTGGCCATTTCCCGGTTTGACCACCCTTCCGCCACTCGAATTACTCGCCGTTCCGCTGGCCGATCCGAGCGTGACCATCGATCTCGCCGCCCCTTCGGCGGTCGCGGGTCTGGAGTCGCTTCGATCCAGCACCGGCGTGGACCTCACCGATGCACTCGACGTCGTCTTACTCGCGCTCGAAACGGATCGGCAGCGGGCCTGGGTCGAGAATCTCACTCAGCAGGAGACCCGCACCACTCGAGCGTGGTCCGCGACGCTTGCCACCACGGTGTCGATCTGGTTCCTGATCTTCCTGACCAGCATCCTGCTGATTCGAGCGAGCCAGGGCCTGCACTGGCTGGCCTCCGGATGGCGACGCCGACGGGCCATCGGCAAACTGCGAGCCGGACATTGCCCGTTCTGCAACTACGATCTCAGTGGCGTTCAGTACCCGAATAAGTGCAGCGAGTGCGGGCGGAAGATCTGGGGTTGAGACGATCCACAGCGGGCTTGCCTCCGGCCGTCGAACCGGATTCAATGTCTCTCATGAACACGATCGCACTCGGCACCGAACTCGTCACCCTTACCACCGATGGCGCTATCGCCACGCTCACCCTGAACCGGCCCGACGCCCGCAACGCCCTCTCCCTCGAGATGATCGCGGCGATGGAGGAAGCGCTCGAGAAGATCGAGGCCGGGATCAACGGAGTCCGGGTGGTGATCCTCGCCGGTGCCGGCAAGGGCTTCTGCGCCGGCATGGACCTGAAGGCGGTGCAGGACGATCCCATCTTGATGGGCGACATGCTCCGACGACTGGCCGCGGTGAGCCGACGGATCCGCCGACTCGACGTGCCGACCATCGCCCGGGTGCAGGGCGCCGCGATCGGCGGGGGATGCGGGCTCATGGTGGTCTGCGACTTCTCCTTCACACACCCCGAGGCCAAACTCGGCTATCCCGAAGTTGATCTCGGGATCTGCCCCGCGGTCGTCGCCCCCTTTCTCGTGAAACGGATCGGCGCCGGTCGAGCACGAGCAATGCTCCTCGCGGGCGGGACCATGGGCGGCGAGTCCGGATTTGCTGCAGGACTCGCCACCCATCTCGTACCGATGGACGAACTCGAGTCGGCCACCACGGCGTTCGCCGAGCGACTCGCCAAGGGTGGTCCCGAGGCGATCTCCGCCACCAAGCGATGGCTGAATGAACTCGACGGCTCACTCGACGACGAGCAGCTCGCCAAGGGTGCTGAGATTTCCGCGGAACTTATCCAGACCGAGGATGCCCAAGCGCGGCTGCGGACGCTCTTCAAGCGATGATGCCGACTCGAGGGTTGCTGCGATTCGTCGTTCCGGTGGTACTGGTCGCGGTACCGGCGGCGCTGGTGGTCACCGCCTGCTCGACCAATCGCCCGGCGCTTCGAAGTCACGAGAACGATGCTGCGTCGTCGCTCGTCCGGGCCGATGCGGCCTCCTCGTCCGATGATGCATTCACGGTGATCTTCATCGGTGATCCCGAAGCCCGGATGCGCGGAAACACCCACGAAGAGATCTCGGGATACGTCCAGCGTCTGCTCGATCTCGGCGATACCCGCCACGAGTGGTTCCGCCTCGGCGACGGTCGGACCCACGAGATCGACCCGGAAATCGTCATCGTCGGCGGCGACATCAGTCAGGATCGTCACACCTCGATCGAACTGGACATGCCGCTCTGGGCACCGTTCTTTGAGGCGGGCATCCCGGTGCTCGCGGGTTTCGGCAACCACGACTGGGAACCTGAATCGTGGGGCGACAGTCCGAGCTACTCGCTCGCAGGACATCGATCAAACGAGTCGACCACCGCATTCACCCGCGAGACGTATCGCCGGTCCGCGGAGATCTCGCCGAATCTCGCTTACCGCGAGATCGGCCCGACCGCCGAACACGGGCCGGTCACCTTTCACGCGACCTACAAGGGCGTGGACATCGTCAACTTCAATACCTTCCTCTATCAGCCGTCCTACGAGTATCCCGCCGGCTGGCCGATCACCTGCAATCCGCTTGGCGGCGGAGCCGGGTGCCAGACGTTTGTGAGTGCCGTGCCCCAGATCGAAGCGATGGAATCGCTGCTCGCCGGCGATGCCTCTACCCCGACGATCTTCGTCCAGCACTATCCGCTGAGCACCAGCGATGGTTGGTGGGACGATTACGAGACTACCGACACCACCCTCGCCGAGCGAAAGCAACGCCTGCTCAACATGATCGCGAGGCGTGCGCAGGCGGTATTCCTCGCCGGGCACAATCACCGATCCAGCCAACGGACCTGGCCGGTCGGCGATCAAGTCGTCGACGAGTACGTCGCTCCCTACTTCGGAGATGGTGGCGGCGTGATCGCCGTGCTCGTGTCTCCGACCCGCGGCATCCTCGAAGTGCGGACGCTGCGGTCCTCCTCCTTGTAAAAAACCCACGACGCTCAGGCGAGTGTTTCGATCACGCTCCCTACAGCCCGGTGCTTCGGGACGAAATGTGAACGTCCGGTGCTCTCCCGAAATGCCGGGCTCGACGCACAGACGCGGTCAACAACCTCGCCAAAGATGGTTATTTCGACCCACGCCGCCTATGAAACGGTGCTCTCAGCCACGAAAGCATGCTTTTTCAAAGGAAACCACGCATCGGGATCGGCTATCATGTCGACCTTCTTCGCGGTGAACCCGAGACGCCTCGGTTCCATCCGTCCAGACTCGTTCACCGACCCTGATCACCTCTTTTTCCCACTGGGACCCACCGCTCGCCTCCGGCCCGCGGACATGGGATCATCGACGCCATGACTGAAGCTGACGCCATCCTGCCGATCGATCGGACCGAAGACGGCATCACCGTCCTCCGACTGATCCCGAACCCGGCCAAGCCGCGGGGTGGCGTCGTGGTACTCGACGACTGGCTCCTTGGGGCCATCGACGAGGGAATGGCCCGCATCGCCGAGGGCGCCCCGCCGACCGGATTCGTCCTTGCCAGTGACAGTGAACGGGTGTTCGTCGCCGGGGCCGATCTCGCAGAGATCAATGCCCTCGATGACGACGGCCTGTTGCGATACCTCAAGAAAGGCGCCGCCGCGTATCAACGGATCGCCAGCCTCCCCTGCCCGACCGTCGCCGCCATCAACGGAGCCGCCCTCGGGGGCGGGCTCGAGATCGCCATGCACTGCGACGCACTCGTGGCCTCGGTGGTTCCCGCCGATGCGAAGCCCTGGCGGATCGGACTCCCGGAGGCGGGACTCGGACTCTGTCCCGGCTGGGGCGGCACGCAGATGCTGCCGGCCCGCATCGATCCGGATCTCGCCATTCGCGCCACCGCCACCGGCCAGACCTTTAAGGCGACGGAGATCCCCGACGGTCTCGTGGACCAGATGGTGCCAGCCCGTGATCTGATGGCGGCCGCCTGCGGCTGGATCCGGGATCACCCCGGTGCCGAAGAGGACCGGCTCGCACACGCGTCGCCTCGGGCCATCAACGAGACGAATCGAACCGCAATCACCGCCGGACTCGAATCCGCGACCCCCGCCCTCGACGAATCCGAATCGTCATCGGCCGTGCTGAAGGCCGTGGCCGTCGGTCTCGCCGATGGATGGAACGCCGCCATCGATACAGAACGACGGCTGCTGACCGGACTTCGACATACCGACGCCGCACGATCGCGGCTAGAGGCCTTCCTCGCGAAGGCGTAACCGATCTTTGTTGGAGCCGTTGGAACACCAACTGCTCTTCGACCAATTCCAAGCTTTGCGGATCCAAACCGGACCGCACCAAGCACCTCGTCCCCCTGGAGTGATGACACGATGGCCGCCCCCGACCTTGCCAAGGATCTCAAAAACGTCTCCGACAAGGATCGCAAGCAGATCCAGCAAGCTCAGGAGATGCTCGGCGCCGACCCAGAGACGATGGGGTTCGTCAAGAACATCTTCTGGGGGAACTTTCGTGAAGACGTGCTCTTTCCGTACCCGCAGGTCTCCGCTGCGGAAACCGCGAAGTGCGACGAACTGCTGGCCAGACTCGACCACTATCTGGTGAACGAACATCCCGCCTTCGAGATCGATCGAGACGAAGAGATTCCGGACTGGGTCATCAAACGTCTGTTCGAAATCGGTGTGCTGGGAATGACCATCACCGAGGAACATGGTGGCCTCGGCCTCGGGATCACCAGTTACAACCGGGTCCTCGAGCGCATCGGCCGCAGTTGTGGCTCGACCGCGGTCCTCGTGTCCGCTCACCAGTCGATCGGCTGCAAGGCATTGATGCTCTTCGGAAACGACGAACAGAAGGCCCGGTTCCTCCCCCGCATGGCGACCGACACGCTCAGCGCGTTCTGTCTCTCCGAGCCAAACGTCGGCTGTGATGCCGGCGGCCAGGAGACCCGCTGCGTGTTGAGCGAGGACGGAACGCACTACATCCTCAACGGCGAAAAGAAGTGGGCCACTTCAGGCGCGCTCTCCGGCCTCTTCACGGTCATGGCGAAGCATCGGATCGTCGATCCAAAGACCGGCAAGGAGAAGGACAAGGTCTCCGCGTTGATCTGCATGCCCGACATGGAAGGCGTGGACATCTACAGCCGGAACCGCTCGAAGTGCGGCATCCGCGGAACCTGGCAGGCTCGAATCCGATTGAAGGACGTCAAAGTCCCGGTCGCGAACCTGCTCCACCACGAGGGTCGCGGCTTGAATGTCGCCCTCACCTGTTTGAATTACGGCCGTTGCACGCTCTCCGCCGGCATGGTCGGTGCCGCTCGATTCGGACTCGAGCAAGCCGCGAAGTGGGCGAAGTACCGCTACCAGTTCGACCGTTCGCTCTCCGAATTCGAACTGGTACAGGATCAGCTCGCGGACATGGCGGCCTGGGTCTATGCGATGGACTCAATGCTCTACATGACCACCGGGTTCCTCGATCGGCACGATGACGACATCATGCTTGAGACCGCGATGTGCAAGGTCTTCTGCTCCGAGTGGGGCTACCGCACCGTCGACAATTGCGTTCAGATCATGGGCGGCGAGTCGTACATGACCGAGAACCGCGTCGAACGGATGTGGCGTGATAGCCGAATCAACACCATCGTCGAAGGTGCCAACGACGTCATGCACTCGTTCGTGTTCGCTTACGGGTCGAAGCAGCTCGGAGAGTGGATGCTCTCGGTCAAGAACAATCCGACCAAGAACATCGGTGCAGGAATCAAGATTGCGACCCAGCTCTACCTCGGGGTTCGTCCCGCGGCACCCCGGGCGGCGAAGGCCCATGACCGGATTCTCCACCTCGTCGAAGAGAACATGCTCCGGATCCGCGAATTCAGCCATCAGGTGAAGATGATGTTCAAGGAGCACGAAGAGGCGCTGATCACCAACCAGCTCGTCCAACGACGGCTCTCACTCGGCGCCATGTGGATCCACGCGATGCTCTGCTCGCTCTCGAAACTGGATTCGAATCTCCGCAACGGGCTCGATGGCGCCGCGCTTGATCACGAAGTGGCGGTCGTGGAACATCTCTGTGCCATCGCCAATGAAGCGTTCGGAGACGAGATGCGAAAACTCCGGGCCAACCACGACCACTCGACCCGGAAGGCCGCAGAGAGCGTGCTCGCCTGGATCGATCAGTTCCCCAACAGCGACTACGCCATGCCGGAGACCAGCCCGGTCGCCGAAGCTCGCGGCCGTGACGGCCATGGATTCCAACCGAACCAGGATCAGATCCACCAGTTCGGAAGCGGATCCGCCTTTACCGGTGAGAAAGTCTGACCACCCTTCGCCGGAATCTCGTTCAGAACCGGCGAACCTCGAATTCCTTCCTGCCTTCCTTCTTGCTTTGGGAGATGACACGATGAAACTCCTTCAGAACATGACCGTCATGGGCCACGAACGTGTGGCGTTCCATCAGGATCCTGAGAGCGGCCTTCGCGCCGTGATCGCGGTTCACGATACGACGCTTGGCAACGCACTCGGTGGCACCAGACGCTGGTGCTACGCGAGCGAAGCCGATGCAATCATGGATGTGCTTCGACTCTCGGAAGGCATGACCTACAAGGCGGCGGCCGCGGATCTCGCGATGGGCGGCGCCAAGAGCGTGATTCTGCTCGATACACCTGGCCAGGAACCGACCGAAGCCCAGGCCCGAGCGATGGGTCGCTTCGTGGAAACCATGTCCGGCGCCTACATCGCGGCCGAGGACGTCGGTGTCAGCCCGCAGTTCTGCGCCTGGATGCGGGACGAGACCGCCCACGTGATGGGCGACGAAGACAACGGCGGTGATCCTTCACCGTACACCAGCCTCGGCTGTTTCAATGCGATGAAGTCCTGCCTCTCCTTCGCTGGACGCCCCATCGACTTCCACGGGGTCACGGTTGGCATCCAAGGGCTCGGCGCCACCGGTTACAAGGTCGCGAAGATGGTCCGCGAAGCGGGCGGCGACGTGGTCGCGACCGACGTCAACCCGCACGCGGTCCGAATGGCTCAGGACGAACTCGGAGTCCGCGTGCTCGGTGACGACGAGGATCTTTTCACTCTTCCCGATGTCGACATTCTCGCGCCCTGCGCCCTCGGCGCGGTCCTTGATGCCACGAACATTCCGACCCTCTCCGCACCCATCATCTGTGGTACCGCCAACAACATTCTTGCGAATCCGGAATCCGACGGACAGCTGCTGAAGGGCCGTGGCATCGTCTACGCTCCCGACTTCGTCGCCAACGCCGGAGGCGTGATCCGACTCGCCGGTCTCTACCTCGGACTTACCGAAGCGGAAGTCGATGAGAAGGTCGCGCAGATCGAGGGGACGACGCTGGAGATCCTCGAGCGAACCGCGAGCCATGTGAGCGCGTACGCCGCCGCCGT
>JAPKCC010000132.1 GCA_028823105.1 Phycisphaerales bacterium
CGAACGACTTCAGAATCGCCAACTTCCGAACACCCCGATGAACGGCGCCGGATCGAGGTCGGTGCTTGCGAGCTCGTTTCCATTGGAATCGTCGAGGCTGTAGGTGTTGAACAATGACACGCCGCCGACCACGTCGAGGCGGAGTCCGTTCTCGAAGCGCCAGGTCGCTCTCGCCCAGAGAGGGAAGCCGGTGTCTTCGCCGACACCATTCCGGCGAACCAGTGGCCCGTCGTCGTCAAGCCTGAACCGTCGTGATTCATACCGACCGCCGATCGCGACTTCGCGAACCTTGTCCGGTCTCCAGGCGGCTTCGATGCCGGCGCCGGTCGGATAGACCTCGGGGCCGAGGACGTTGGAGATCAAGATCGTGTCGGTCACCTGCCAGTAGACGACGAGGGCGGGGATCACGAGGATCGAATCCTCGATCTGCGACGAGATGATCGCACCGGCCCCCAGTGAGAACGTTCGGCTGAAGGCGTAACTGACGGCGCCGAGGCCGCCGTAGGTCATGGAGTCTGCGGCATCGGCATCTCGTTCGCCGGCGAATCGAAGATCGAGACCGACGGTGGTGGACCACTTCTCGTCGATCTTCCAGGTCGCTCGGCCGAGCAAGGCGATCGCCTGAACGTCCGACCACGGTGCGATGTCCGCCGCGGGTGAGAGCTCTGAAGTTCCGTCGAAGTCGTACCAGTCACCGCCCCAGGCGACGCCGATGCTTCCCGTCACGTTTTCGCCCGCTTCGAAGCCGACCTTGAATGCCGCGAAGGCGCGGTCGACCGAAACCGACCCGCCGCCGGAGAGGTCGGCGCCGAATTCATGGACGAAGCCTCCCGAGGGCCGGTAGTCGACCACTCGGAATCCGGGCTTGTTCTCCGCGATGGGAGCGTCGGTCACCGAAGTGTCTTCCGACGTCGAGGCTTCTTGAAGAAGAAGCAGCGCATCGCCGGAGAGCGATGTGTGAATGGAGAACGCCGCGATCATGGCGATGGTTCGGGGGCGATGGATCTTCATGGTCGGTCTCTGTAAAGGGGCGTCGTGTCCGTGCTCGATCAGGCGGTTTGCTCGACCGCGGCTTCCGTCGGGAGGGTCTCGACGATGTTGGTGATCACTTCGTCGGTGGTCACGCCCTCCGCTTCCGCTTCGAAGTTCAGAAGGCAGCGGTGTCGCAGCGCTGGAAGCACGATCTCCCGGATGTCCTGGGCGGCGACGCTGGTCCGGCCGTCGAGCAGTGCCCGGACCTTGCCGCCAAGGACGAGCGTCTGCGCCGCCCGTGGACTGGCGCCGAACCGGAAATAGCGGTTCACGTTGGGGGTCGCGAACCGACCGTCCGGGTGCGTCGCCAGAACGAGGCGGACGGCGTAGTCCTGCACCGTCGGGGTGATCCCGACTCGGCGCACCAGCTTCTGCTGTTCGACGATGGTCGGCGCATCGAGCACCGGTTCGATCGACGCTTCGTAGCCGGTGGTCGTGCGATTGAGGATCTCGCTCAACTGTTCGCGGGTCGAGTAACCGACCTGCAGTTTGAAGAAGAACCGGTCGAGTTGTGCTTCGGGCAGCGGGTAGGTGCCTTCCTGCTCGACGGGATTCTGGGTGGCCATGACGAAGAACGGCTTGTCGAGAATGTGGGTCTCGCCGCCGACCGTGACGGATTTCTCCTGCATCGCCTCAAGCATGGAGGACTGCGTCTTCGGAGTCGCCCGATTGATCTCGTCCGCGAGCACGATCTGTGCGAAGAGTGGCCCCTTGCGGAACTGGAACTCACGGTTGCCGTCACTCTCGACCACGATGGTGGTCCCGGTGACATCCGCAGGCATCAGGTCGGGCGTGAACTGGATGCGATTGAACTGAAGGTGCAACGCCTCGCTGAGCGAGCGGATGAGCAGCGTCTTCCCGAGGCCGGGAACTCCTTCGAGGAGGGCGTGACCGCCGGCGAAGAGGCAGGTCAGTACGCCGTCGACGATCTCTTCATGTCCGACCACGGCGCGCCCGATTTGTTCGCGGACGCGTCGATAGTCCGAGCCGAATTTTTCGATGGCGGCGGTGAGGTCTTCGTTCGGTGATCCGGTCATGGCGTGCGGTCTCTCCAAAATGGGACCGACGAGTCGCTGCTTGCGACCCGTCGAGCCCCGGGATGTCCGCACAGTATGCCGCGCCAGGGAGGAGTCAGTCGTCCCCGTCGGCCTTCTTGCTGCCAGTATTTTGCGGAAGATGCTCGAGAACCTCGTCGGCGAGGCCGTACTCGACCATCTGAGGGGCCGTGAGCCAGTTGTTCCGCTCGCAGTCCTTGGCGACCTTCTCGGCGGTCTGGCCGGTCTGTTCGTGGTAGATGTGGTAGATCTGATCCCGCATCCGGAGGATGTGCCGGGCCTCGATCTCCAGATCCGTGGCTTGTCCTTCGAGGACGCCGTTGAGCAGCGGTTGGTGCATCAGGTTCTCGCTGTTGGGAAGGCAGAACCTTTTACCCTTTGCACCAGAACACGCGATCACGGATCCCATGGATGCCGCCTGTCCGATGACGTACGTCGAGACGTTGTTCGGAATGAATCGCATGGTGTCGACGATGCCGAGGCCCGAGGTCACGCTGCCACCAGGGCTGTTGACGTACATCGAAATGTCCGCGGTGGCGTCCTCGTTGGCGAGGAAGAGCAACTGGGCCACCACGAGGTTGGCCATTTCGTCGCCCACGGGGCCGCCGCAGAAGATGATGCGGTCACTGAGCAGCCGCGAGTAGATGTCGTAGGCCCGTTCGCCGCGGCCGGTCTTCTCAATCACGATGGGAACCAGAGTCATGGTCGGTCGTCTCCTAATCGCCGGTTCACTTGGAATCCGGGGACTTGATGCCCTTGTTCGGCGGGAATTCGGCGACTTCGTCGACGAGTCCGTACGCCAACGCCTCCTTGGCGTCGAAGAATTTGTCTCGCTCGCCATCGGCCGCGACCTTGTCGACATCCTGACCGCAATGCCGAGCAAGGATTTCGTTGAGGGTCCGCTTGGCTTTCACGATTTCCTCGGCCTGGATCTGGATGTCCGAGGTCTGGCCGGTGACGCCGCCGTAAGGCTGATGAATCATCACCTTGGCATGCGGGAGGATGTGTCTCTTGCCCTGCTGTCCCGCCGCGAGGAGTACCGAGCCGCCGGAATAGGCTCGTCCGATGCAGTAGGTTGCGACTTCGCTCGAGATGAACTGCATCGTGTCGTACAGCGCGAGGGTGTCGTCGACGGCACCGCCCGGACTGTTGATGTAGAGCTGGATGTCTTGGCCTCGCTTTTGGTTCTCGAGGTAGAGCATCTGCATCATGACGCGAGCCGCGGAGGCCTGGTTGATCTCCCCGATGAGGAAGACCACTCGGTTCTCGAGCAGCAGTTCATCGATCGACATCTCCCGGGTCCGCTGGTAGTTGACCGAGGCGATGGGGTTTCGAGGGTCCATCGCGCCTTGAAGGCCAGCCATCATGGATGGGTTGATGCCCGCGAAGGGGTTCGGAAGAGCGGTTGGAGTCGAGTGGTCTTGCATGCGGTCGTCCGTGCGAAGCGGTCAAAGTCGAATGACGGGAGAAGGTCGAGGATGATACGGCGGTCCGAATCATGGTGCCTCGATCGACGGATCGGGATCCAGGCTTTCCGATCGAGGAGGCTCAGCTGAATGTCACGCCAAGGTCCCCATCCGGGAGCGGCCGAGGCCCCCGAGTGCCGGCGGCATCGAGTTCATCGGACCTTGAGGCGGGCAGCGTGATTCTGAATGTGGCTCCGGCGTGATTCCCTTCAAGAAGGGTGATCGTCCCCAGATGCTGTTCGACGAGTTTTCGGGCCACGGCGAGGCCGAGTCCCGTCCCTCGCTGGCCCTTCGTCGAGAAGAAAGGCTCGAAGATCCGGTCACGGCGGTCGGCGGAGATCCCCGGCCCGTTGTCGAGAACCTCGATCGCGACCTGGTCATGCTCACGATCGAACCTCGTCGTGACCAGAACCCGGCCTGATTGATCTTCCACGGCATCCAGTGCGTTCCCCACCAGATTGAGGATGGCCTGATGGAGGGCGTCCGCGTCGATCGGAATCGGGGGTTCGTCGGGGTCAGGACGGCACTCAAGGTCCACTTGGCGTCGAAGCGCCGAGGCCGCCAGTAGATCCACCGCATCGCGTGCCACGTCACCTGGACGTCTGGGGTCGAGATCGAGGCCGCGGTCCTTCGAGTAGACGAGCATGTTGAGGCTCAGCGCGAGGATGCGATCAAGATTTCGGGCGAGGATCGTCCATCCTTGGCGAGCCAGGTCGATCTTGTCACGGTTCAGTGCGAGTTCGACGGCGTCGGCGCCACCCCGCAGGCCTTGGAGGATGTTCTTGATCGAGTGGCTCAACGCGGCAATCGCCTCGCCCATCGCGGCGAGTCGCTCCGTCCGACTGGCATGGGTCATCCGGTCCGCCGATGCCAGAAGCAGGGCTCCGACGTTGCCGATCAGTGCCAGAAGATCCAGGTCCTCCGTCTTCCAGGGCCGGGTCTGAGGGCGACTCGCGGCGAGGATCGCTGATGGGAGGTCCGAATCGCCAATCGCGACGGCGATGATGGAAGGTCCGTCTTCGACCAGTGCGATCCGCGGTCGGTCGGAGGTGAGCGCCGCCTGAATCAATTGGCGTGGAAGTTCCAGAGGGGTCTTGGTTTCCTGACCATCGGCGGTTCGGATGACCGGGCTGCCGATCGCGACGCCCTGGCCATTCAAGCGAATGAGCGCGGCGGCATCCGCGTCCAGCAATTCACATGTCACGGTGCAGAGTCCGACAGCCATCGACGCCGGGTCGGTTTCAGTGGCGAGTTCGAGAAGCGGAAAAAGCCGGTCGTCTGAGTCCGACGATGTTCCCTCTTCGGGGAGGACGACGACCGTGGTCAGGGCCGGATCAGCAGCCCGAATTCCGCCCCCGGAGTGCGGCTCCTCCGCGTGGATCAGGACGAGCACGGTATCGCCGCACCGAATTCGATCGCCGGGCCCGAGCGGAACCCGTTCGAGCACCGGGGCGTCGTTGACGAATGTTCCGTTGCTGCTCTCAAGATCCCGAATCCACCAGCGGCCCTCGTCCGGCGTCAACTCGGCGTGTCGTCGACTCACCGAATCGTCGCGGATCGGAATCGCTTCCGTCGAACGACCGATCAACTGCGGTTCCCGCTCGGGAAGCGGAAATCGAGCGCCGGCATCGGGTCCTTCAGCAACGAGCAGGGAATACACGCCCGAAGTCTATGGCAGGTCACCCCGGAAGGGTTCGATGCACGGCGTCCGGCCGGCTCGGGGTACCATTCCTCCGATGGCCAAGGCATCCTCCAAGCCGTTTTCCTTCGATCCTGGGCACCGGGTCATCCTGCTCAAGGGCAAGGAGACCTACCTCCAGTCCCAGTACCTGCGGATGATTGAGGCCGGCCTGGAGGCGGTGAATGGAGAGCCTCCGGCTCGATTCGACTTCGAAGGTTCGTCGACGGATCTGGCCACGTTGCTGGACGAACTCCGCAGTTACGGGCTCATGCAGTCCCACAAGTTGGTGGTGCTTGAGAATGCTGACGCCTTCGTCAAGCGGGAATCGCATCGACGTGGACTCGAGGCTTTCACAGACTGCACGATGGAGGAGGCCACGCTCGTCCTTCGGACGACCGGGGACTGGCGGCCCGGCAAACTCGACAAGATGATCGTCAAGGTCGGCGTTGTGGTGGCTTGTGATTCCCCGAACGCCTCGAGTGCCATCGCATGGTGTGGGGGCCGCGCGGAGAAGCAGCACTCGGCGGTCATCCAGCGAGACGCGGCGGGACTGCTCGTGGAGCGAATCGGAACATCCCTCGCTCGGCTCGACATGGAAATCGCAAAACTCGCCGTCGCCGCGTCCGGCGATCCGCCGGTGATCAACGCCGATCTGGTTCGTGAGATGGTTGAACCCAGTCGTGAGGAGCAGGGGTGGATGATCCAAAGCGTGGTCCTCGGGGGCGACGCGGGTCGAGTCGTCCGGACTTTTCGTTCCCTCAAGGAGGTTTCCAGAGTTCCTGATCAGGTTCTTAGTTGGGCCTTGGTAGACCTGTGCCGAAAGCTCCATGAAGGGGCTCGGCAATTCGAAGCCGGCGGCTCGGAGGCGACGATCAGCAAGGCGCTGAAACTGTGGGGGCCGGACTCAAGCCCAGTCCTGGCGACCGCTCGTCGTCTTGGAGGACGTGAGGCGGCGAAACTCCTCGACCATGCCGTTCGAACGGATCTGGCCTTGAAGAGTGGGGGTTCCCAAAACTCGACGCGGACTCTTGAAGGCTTCGCGGTGATTCTGGCCGATACATGTGGTGGTCGACGAGGGACGCCGGCTCGCCGTTGAGCGGATCAGATCAGTGCAGTTCGGATCAGACCACCGATTGATGCGATTGATGCGATTGATGCG
>JAPKCC010000133.1 GCA_028823105.1 Phycisphaerales bacterium
CCTAGTATCGGTTCGATCGCGATCGGCGCCTCGAATTCGAGTCGAAATCCGGAGAGGATTTCCCGAATGATTCGTCGCATCTCGAGCAGGGCCAGGTTCCGTCCGATACATAGGTGAGGTCCCGCCCCGAATGGCATGTAGGCGAACCGGTGCGGAGGCTGCCATCGACCATCAGGCGATGCCGCGAACCGCTCGGGCCTGAACAGATCCGGCTCGTTCCAATATTTCGGATCGCGATGGAGTCGATACGCAGAGATCACTGCCCGATCGCCCAGCTCCCAAGTCCGCTCACCCTGCACGGTGGTCTCGATGGCCTGGCGTTCGTTCGCCCAGACCGGCGGATAGAGGCGGAGCGTTTCCCAGATCGCGGCGTCGATCGCGGCGTCACCCAGGCCGGCCTTGAGTTCTGCGTCGATCGATTCGGCGACCTCAGGGTGATCGTCGAGAAGCAGAAGGCACCAGACCAGGCTGTTGGCACTGGTTTCCGTCGCGGCAAGCACCAGCGATCGAACCTCGTCGTGGATGCCCTTCTCGTCGATCTGACCGTCGGCTTGCGCCGCGAGGAGGCGTCCGAGCGCATCATCGACACCGACGTCGACCGAGCGTCGGCGTTCGAGAATCCACGCGATCTCTTCGTCGGCAAGGGCTCGAGTCTGCTCCAGCCGTGAGATCGCTCCGGCGTCAATTTTTCCGCCGGGCGCCACGAGTGACCAGTGCACGGCGCCCACTGCTTCCATCATCGGCTGAAAAGTTGAGACGCGATCTTCGTCCGGGTCGAGTTCCACGCCGAAGACCGCACGGTAGACGATGCGGCTAATCACCCGCATCATCTCGTCGAGCAGGCACATGACCTGGCCATCGTCCGCTGCGCGACCGAGACGTTTGACAAAACCCGGCATCGCCCATTCGATGCTCTCCAGATGCGCTTCGGGCTCCCGAACGGGGAAGGAAGGCTGTACGATTCGACGCCGCTCCCGCCAAAACGTCCCGTCGGTCGCGAGGAGCCCGGATCCGGAGAGTTGTCGGACAAAATCCGTCCGGCGGAAGTTTTTGGAGTGAAGGATCGCCCCAACCTCGTCCGGATCGAGCACCAAGAGCCTCCGCCCCGGCGACTCCGGCCGGGGATCGGCGCCATGCACCTCCGCCAGTTGTCGAACTACCGTCGATCTCAACGCGGTGTCCTCCCTCGCTCGACGACCCGCACTCGGATCTTCCGGCCTGGCTTGAGTACCACCCCCAGCTCTGCGGCGAGCGGCGTTGACTCGACGATATCCACTTGGAACCGCCGCACGATCTCTCGCGCCGCGATCCGGAGTTCGTGCATGGCAACATGCCGCCCGAGACAGAGATGCCGTCCACCTCCGAACGGGAAGAACGCATACCGATGCGGAGGCTGCCACGCACCCTCCGATCCCGGAAGAAACCGCTCGGGCATGAATGAATCTGGTTCGGCCCAGAGGTCCGGATGACGGTGGATGAGCGCCGTCGAGACAAACACCATCTCATCCTTCTCGAGACGACGGTCGCCAAGCGTGACCGGCACCAGCGTTTCCCGGGCCACGAACCAGACCGGAGGAAACAGACGAAGCGTCTCGAAGATGACTGCGTCAAGGAAAGGCGATGCACCAGATGTACCGGATGCACCGTTCGATCCCGCGTCGATCTCATGCTCCAGTCGAGTGCGAGCCTCTGGATGCGTCGCAAGCATGAGCAGGAGAAAACTGAGGGCGGTGGAGGTCGTCTCCGCACCGGCCATGAGCAGACTGCGGACTTCATCGCGCACTCCATCTCCGCCATCGGCATCCCCCACTTTTTCGATGATCCGACCAAGGACATCGTTCCTATTCTCCGCCGAGGACCCCGCCTCCGCTCGCCGTATCCCAACCAATCGATCCACCTCGGCATTCATCGTGGACGCCTGAAGTTTGATGCTCGACATCGATCGAGCGTCCAACTTCAACTCCGGGAAGATCGTCGCTAAAAGGAGGCCCCCGATCGAGTCGAAATACTCGAGGAACTCCACGCGATCGTGATCCTCGGGAAGCTCCTGACCGAAGACGCCGCGATACAGAACCCGCACCGTGTAACGAACAGTTTCCTCCACGACCCCCAGCGTCGCCCCCGACGCCGCCGCCGCTTCGAATCGGCGGACGAGGCCCGGTGCCGCCCACATCACATCCTGCAGATGGTGATCCGGGTCGCGGGGAGGAAAACTTGGTTGCACGATCCGTCGACGTTCACGCCAATGTTCACCATCGGAGAACACAATGCCGTTGCCGTACAACGAACGGGCGAGTGGCTCGCGATCGAATTCCGGTCGATGCAGAACGACTTCGGCAAGCGAAGGATCGTGGACGAAGATCACCGGTCGACCAGACGGACTTCGCGCCCCGCTCGCCACGAATTTGTCGATCGCTCGAATCCGCGTCCCGTCAATTTCGGATCGAAGGATCAACATGACTCGACCTCCGATCCGAGCGGTATCAGTTCGTCGGCCATGATCGCCGCGAGAGTCGCCGCCCTCAGCGTCTTTCCACTGGTCGTGCGGGGAATTTTTTCGGGACTGACCACCACCAATCGAGACCGCCTGATCCCATGCCGCATCGACGCCCCAACCTCGTCCGGATCGAGCACCAAGAGCCTCCGCCCCGGCGACTCTGGCCGGGGATCGGCGCCATGCACTTCCGCCAGTTGTCGAACCACAGTCGATCTCAACGCGGTGTCCTCCCTCGCTCGACGACCCGCACTCGGATCTTCCGGCCTGGCTTGAGTACCACCCCCAGCTCTGCGGCGAGCGGCGTTGACTCGACGATATCCACTTGGAACCGCCGCACGATCTCTCGCGCCGCGATCCGGAGTTCGTGCATGGCAACATGCCGCCCGAGACAGAGATGCCGTCCACCTCCGAACGGGAAGAACGCATACCGATGCGGAGGCTGCCACGCACCCTCCGATCCCGGAAGAAACCGCTCGGGCATGAATGAATCTGGTTCTGCCCAGAGGTCCGGATGACGATGGATGAGCGCCGTCGAGACGAATACCAAATCATCCTTCTCGAGACGACGATCGCCAAGGGTGACCGGCGCCGTCGCTTCCCGGGTCTGGAACCAGACCGGCGGAAACAGACGAAGCGTCTCGAAGACGACTGCGTCGAGGAAAGGCGATGTACCGGATGCGCCGGATGCGCCGGATGCGCCGTTCGATCCCGCGTCGATTTCACGCTCCAGTCGAGTGCGGGCCTCCGGGTGCGCCGCAAGCATGAGCAAGAGAAAGCCGAGGGTGTTGGAGGTCGTCTCCGCGCCGGCAACGAGCAGACTGCGGACTTCATCGCGCACTCCTACTCCGCCATCGGCATCCCCCACCTGTTCGATGATCCGACCAAGGGCATCGTTCCCATTCTCCGCCGAGTCCGCCGCCCCCGCTCGCCGTACCTCAACCAATCGATCCACCTCGGCATCCATCGCCGACGCGTTCATTCTGATTTCCGTCATCGATCGACCGTCCAACTTCAACTCCGGGAAGATCGTCGCTGCAAGGACGCCTCCGATGGAGTCGAAGTACTCGAGAATCACCTTGATGCGATCGTGATCCTCGGGAAGCTCCTGACCGAAGACGCCACGATACAGAACCCGCACCGTGTAACGAACAGTTTCCTCCACGACGCCCAGCGTCGCCCCCGACGCCGCCGCCGCTTCGAATTTGCGGACGAGGCCCGGTATCGCCCACATCACATCCTGCAGATGGTGATCTGGGTCGCGGGGAGGAAAACTTGGTTGCATGATCCGACGACGTTCACGCCAATGCTCGCCATCGGAGAACAAAATGCCGTTGCCGCAGAACGAACGGGCGAGCCGCCCGCGATCGAATTCCGGTCGATGCAGAACAACTTCGGCACGCGAAGGATCTTCGACGAAGGTCACCGGTCGACCAGACGGACCTCGCGCCCCTCGCGCCACGAGTTCGTCGATCGCCCGAACCCGTGTCCCGTCGATTTCGGATTGAAGGATCAACATGACTCGGCCTCTGATCCGAGCGGTCTCAGTTCGCCGGCCATGACCGCCGCGCGAGTCGCTGCCCTCCGAGTCTTTCCACTGGTCGTCCGCGGAATTTTTCCAGGACTCACCACCACCAATCGAGACAGCCTGATCCCATGCCGCATCGACGCTTCAGCCTTGACGTCTCGATCAAGATCGGCCGCCAAGCCGGCCGCCGCGATCGGATCCCGGCGGACGCCACGATGGGCGTCTCGGGAAAGTTCCACCACGACCGACACGGTCTCCGCCGAACCTTCAAGTACCCCCCCGCTCGCGAAGACCGCGACCCGGCCGCCCGACAATGCCGGATGACATCCTTCGAGCGATGCTTCAACGTCCGCCGGATGTACGTTTCGGCCATCGACGATCAGAAGGTCTTTCAGCCGCCCCAGAACATGGAGTTCACCGTCAAGCAGGGAACCGAGATCCCCCGTCCGCAGCCAGGGGCCTTCATCGCCGCCCAACCGGGCGGGAAAAACCTCTGCCGTGGCGTCGGGGCGTTGGTGGTACGCCACCGCCACGCTCGGACCTTTGAGGGTGATCTCGCCCACCATCGCGTCGGCGAGACGCTCGCCAGTCTTCGGATCGCGAATCACGATCTCATGTCCCGGAAGGCCCCGCCCGCAACTCGCCACGGCGACCTCGCCGGTTTCGACCGCGACGGTCGTTGTCGCGTCGACCTCGACCGTCCGCCTAGCTTCCAGACGTCCTTGATCGAGCGCGGTTCGATCGGCGATTCGAAAATGGACTGGTTCACCGTCTCGTCGAACCGAAACCAGAAGCGTGTGCTCGGCAAGTCCGTAGCACGGCATCATGCCGTCGAATCCACACGGCCCGAACGCGGCTTGGAACCGGGCGAGCGATGCGGGCCGGATCGGTTCGGCGCCGTTGAAGGCGAATTTCCACGCTGAGAGATCCAAGGCCGAGCGGTCTTCCGCGGTCGTGCGATCAACGCAGAGGTCGTAGGCGAAACACGGACCGCCGCTATAGGTCGCAGCGGTGTTCGACATCGCCCGCAGCCAGCGGATCGGACGCATCGCGAACGCTTCTGGATCCATGAGATGCAGTGGCACCTTCACCAGAAGCGAGGAGACCAGCAAGCCGATCAGCCCCATGTCGTGGTAGAGCGGCATCCAGCAGACCGTGCCGCCCGAAGGACCATGACGTTGAAAGAGATCTCTCATCGCGAGGCCGTTGGCGAGGAGATTTGCTTGGGTGAGGGCCACCGGCGCCGGATCCCGCGTCGATCCTGACGTGTACTGAAGGAGGGCAATACTCGCGGGATCGGGCCAAGGGATCGAGCGGTCAGGATCAGGAGCGGACACCGATGCGTCGGTCGAATCCTCGGCTGCCGGCGTGCCGATCTTCGCGCAATCGATCCGATCAACCCCCTCGAGCAGATCCGGAGCAAGCCGATCGATCGAATCGAGAATCGCCGCGCCGGCGATGACCGCGGCCGGCCGACTGTTCCGAACGATCGCCGCCAGTCGCTCGCCTCCGCCGCCGGATCGAGGGGGATGCGCGGTGACCGCCATGCATCCGGCGCGAAGGCAGGCCAGAAACGCGACCACGTACTCCAGACCATTTCGTTCCGGGATCAGGACAGGACGCCCGGCGAAACCGCGCGACGACAGTCGACCGGCGAGTTTCTCGACCTCGAACAACAACGAACCTCGACGAAGCACCCGTTCCGGGCGGTCGTCACGCCCGAGCCGGGTCACCGATATCGCATCCGATGCAACGGCGTCACGGAAGAGCGACTCGGAAATGGTGCCGGGTGGTGTCGTCATGGTGGCGAACTACAAGAATAACGCCCTCGTGCCTTTCTAGAGGCACGAGGGCGTTCAGTTGGTCGTCCTGCTTCGATCGCTCCCTCAGGCCTGTCGCTTGCGACGGATGCCCGCCGCACCAGCGGCGAGCCCCAGAAGACCGATGGCGCCGGGAGCCGGGATGGCTCCCGCTACGATTCCGGTGTCGGCGTCCGTCTCGTAGGCGTAGCCGTCGATATTGAGGTAAGTCCCGTCCCACGAGACAGAGATCCATCCGTAGTTCAGCGACGGAATGCCATTCACGCCCATGTTCTCGAAGACGAATCCCACGTAACCCGACTCCGCTTGACCGTTCATCACTACGAAGTTGCCGTTTCCTTTACCGCCGTCTATATCTTTTCCGTGAGAGCCAACGCCCTTCCCGGAGAGCCCGAGGTTGAGATCGAGTTGAATCAGATCACCGGCTTGGAATCGAGCCAGATTATTCCCCGATTTATCACCGAACGGTGCCGCGAAGCTATTCATCACGGCCATGTTGCCGTCCTTCACCCCTGCAA
>JAPKCC010000046.1 GCA_028823105.1 Phycisphaerales bacterium
GCATCACTCCTGCGGAACCGCGCGACCGCTGCGGTAGAGCGCGGGCCGCGCGGTTTTTCATCTGACCGTGAGCGACCATTGCAGCAAAGAGCATGTTGGGTCTGAATCTCTAGCTCCGGATGCCCCAAAGGCCCTACCATGCAGGACCTGCCCGTCCCCTCAAAGGAAAACCCCCCACAATGATCCATCGAGCACTCGTGATCGTTCTGTGCCTCATCGGCACCGCCGCCTTCGCCGCCGACAACACCGCCTGCCCGATCTCGGGTCGCCCCGTCAATCCGAGCGTCACCTCCGACATGGACGGCACGACGGTGTCATTCTGCTGCGGCGGATGCAAGTCGACGTTCGATGCCATGAACAGCAGCGAACAGCAAACGACGTTTGCCTCGCTGGACACACCCTCGCGTGCCGGTGCCAAGACCGAACCGGCCGCGGATCGCGCCACCGTGGACCCCGAACTGTTCCTTTCGCAGGTCTACTTGCTAAAGACTTGCCCCGTCAGCGGCAAGCCGGTAGACAGTATGGATGATCCGGCAAGCAAGGTCATCGGCGGCCGCGAGATCATCGTCTGCTGCCCACCGTGTTTCTCCAAAATTGAGAAGGATCAGACGACCTACAACGCCGTGATCGACAAGCAAATCACCGAGGAACAGTTGGCCGGGTATCCCATGACCGCTTGCCTTGCGAGCGGGCGCCCCATCGATGTCAAGGGCACGCCCACGAACGCGGTGTATGGAAACCGGCTCATGCGATTCTGTTGTGGCGGGTGCGCCAACTACATCATCAAGGATCCTGCTCGGCTCAAGAAGGCCATCAAGACCCTTGATGCAGCCACCATCAAGAAGCAACGGCCTACCTACCCCTTGACCACCTGTGTGGTGAGTGGCAGACCGCTGGGCGACCAACCGGTCAACGTCGTCATCGGCGGCCAACTCGTGCGGCTTTGCTGTGGTGAGTGCGAGAAAAAGTTCAGGAAGAACCCCCGAGCATTCATGAGTCAGTTCAAGCCAACGAAGACGGCAACGAGCAAAGCCGACGGCTGAATCGAAAGACTCAGACACCCACGGTTTCGAGAAAACGGCATCTAGGATCCCGCAGAACCGCACGCCCGCCGCGGACGCCTTGCGTCCAGCGGATCGGGCGACTGTGGATCGAGCGGGCGAGCGAGGCGAACACGCAGGAGGGCGACGAAAACACGCCCGGTGAGCCTGCATTGAGGCTCGCACGGGCGTGTGCGTCGAACTCCCCCATAGGTGGACCGGAGGCGGCTGCCCCTTGTCGATCTCGCATGCCTCATGGCGAACAGGAAACACGTTGACCGCCTCTGCTGCGGCATACAGTCGGGACATCCGCACCCGGGTGCCCGACAATCCCGATCGCGGCGGTCGTCCTCGGCGTGCTGGTGCTTCTGGTTGCAAGACGATCCTGGCTGCCTGGAGTCCAGCTCGGACTGAACCTCCTGGTGAGCCTCCCGATGATCGTGCTTCTCGTGATGCTGGAAGCCGGCGGCCATCCCACTGCTCAGATGAACTCAGCCACCGGCCCCGGCAGGGACTGGTGGCTCCTCTGGTTCGACTTCTGGCCTCTGGCGATGGTGTTCCTGCTCGGCGCGATCGTGGGCACGTTCGTTCTGCTGGTCGTCACGGGTGTGGTCGTGATCCGAACGAAACCCCGACGTCACGTGACGATTCGAATCCTCCACGCGACACTAAGTGTCGCCCAGCCCGTGCTGATGCTCTTCTTCATCGGGCAGTATTTTCCCGACGCCTAGCAGCTCGCTGGTCCACCCCACCCCCCAAAAACACCACGAGCCCCGCAGGCACCTCTGGGTGCGTGCGGGGCTCGTGGTTGAGAAGCTCCCCCACTTGGACTCGAACCAAGGACCTAGCGGTTAACAGCCGCTCGCTCTACCAACTGAGCTACAGGGGATCGAAGACGCATAAGCGTACCGGAGCGATCGGCTGCGTCAAGGGCTGGCCTTGAGTAGAAACGGGTTTTTGGAACCTTGGGGCGGCTTTCGCCCCGCCCTCCGCTCAACGAAGCCGGCCAGACTCGTGGTATTTCCGGTGCCGTGACCTTGCTTGAAATTCCGTCCTCGGTATACTTTGCGATTCGCCGGATTCCCGGCACCCCGTCCACTCGCGATCGCTCTGATCTAGAGGGACCTTCTGAATTCCGACCGGCTTCGCAGCCGGCCACAACGAGCCCTTGGAGCGTCCCCGTGAAGGACAAGATCCACCCTGAATACCACCCCGAGTGCAAGGTGTACTTCCGCGGCGACGTCGTCATGACCGTCGGCGCCACCGTCCCCGAAATGCACGTCGAGGTCTGGTCGGGCTCGCATCCCTTCTACACCGGCAAGAGCGCCTTTGTCGACACTGCCGGTCGCGTCGAGAAGTTCCAGCGGAAGTTCGCCGGCAACTACTTCGACAACAAGAAAAAGAAGGAAGCCTAGAACGCGGAGGGGATCGGTCCCCTCCCGCGATCCTAAACATTTTAGAACTCACCGAGGCCCGTGCCGCATGACTGCGGCGGCGGGCCTTTTCGTTTTGCACCCCCGCCGCTCGACGACCTCTCCGATCGAAAGCCCTCGGAACGAATGGCCACGAACCTGCCCGACAACCTCCGGACCAAGCTCGAGGAACTTCGAGATCAGCATCAGGAACTCGGTCGCCAGCTCGAGGATCCCGAGGTCCTCTGCGACCATCGTGCGGTGGCCCGTTTCTCGTCCAAACGAAAAGCGTTGTCGTCAGTCGTCGAGGGCCTCGCGGCCTTCGATGCGGCACGGGCCGAGCACGCCGAATACGCCGCCGCAATCTCGACCAACGATGACCCGGAACTCGTCGCACTCGCCCGCGAGGAGATGCCCGGACTGGACTCGACCATGGCGACCCTCGCCGAATCGATCCAGTCCGAACTAGTCAGCGCCGACGATCGCGCGGTCGGATCCGTGATTCTCGAGATTCGCGCCGGGGTGGGCGGTGATGAAGCTGGACTCTGGGCGGGTGATTTACTGGAGATGTATCGCCGATTCGCCTTGATCCGAGGCTGGCGCTTCGAGGAACTTGAACTTTCCGCGGGGGACGCCGGCGGCGTCAAAGCCGCGGTAATCCAAGTCGCCGGAGACGGCGTCTGGTCGGATCTGGGATTCGAGGGAGGCACGCATCAGGTCAAGCGGGTTCCCGCGACCGAGACTCAAGGCCGGGTCCACACGTCGACCGCCACCGTCGCCGTGCTGGCGGAACCCGAAGAAGTCGAGGTCGAACTCGACAACGCTGATGTCAAAGAGTCAATCACCACCGCGCAGGGACCTGGCGGCCAGAACGTCAACAAGGTCGCGACGGCGGTGCACCTGATCCACGGACCCACCGGCATCGAGGTCCGGATGCAGGAGACCAAGAGCCAGGCACAGAACCGGGAGAAAGCCTGGACGCTCCTCCGAGCTCGCCTCTTCGAGCGTCAGAAAGCCGAACGGGACGCCGCCCGATCCGCAGAACGCAACTCGATGATCGGCACCGGAAACCGCGCCGAGAAGATCCGAACCTACCGCGCCAAGGAGAACATCGCGGTCGATCATCGGATCGGCCAGAACGTCAATCTCGGCGTGTTGCTCTCGGGCGAGATGGGATCTTTGATCGACGCGCTTCGTCGCGAAGAGACCGCGCGACGACTCGCGGCGCTTTGAATCGCATCATTCGATCCAAACTTCAAATGGAATGATCGTCGATGACGTTTCAGGCCTCGACGACGTTCTCGACCGCATCGAGGAATTCCTCAAGCCAGCGAGTCTCGAACCGGTCCATGGCAAGGCCGGCACTTTCGTCATTGATGCCCCACAGACAAACCCGCGGCTCGAGCAGTTCCGGATCGAGTAGCAATTGGCATGCGTTCTCGATCGCATAGGCGCAGGGCAGTCGGTTCGCGAAGTACGCGCTCGCCGCATTCACGGATGGATCACCGATCGAGATGGTCGGTTGCAGCCGGAGCGCGTCGTCATTGAGGTACCAGACGTCGGTCATCACCATGGGAATCGGGCCGTCCGTGAGTTCGAATCCGCGGGTTCGTAGGATGGCCCGCATGACCCGCACCAGGCGGTTCGCCCAGGGCCGGTCGGCAATCTCCGCCCTCGGATGCGCCCCCACTACGACGGGAACCAACTGCTCGACGCGATAGTCGAGGGTGGGCGGGCATTCACGGCGTTCCTGGTCGAAGATCGGGTCGGACATGCTGATCACTGGCTCCGAAGGCGTAGGAAAGAACAAGTCGTTCAATTCACCATCGGAACAATCCGTGAAGCAGCAGCAATCGCTCACAGAAGTTCCGGATCTCCTCACGAGCCGGGGGCGACCGTGGCATCACCGCCGGAAATAACGATCCGATCGACGCAAGTGACGATCCGGACCACGTGGCGTTCTTCATGATGGCGACCGCTCTCCCCGCTAGACTGATCATTGGACACGAAAGAAGACGTTTACGCATCACGCCAACACGAATCGGAGATGGAACCGTCATGTTGATTGCCGCACTCGCCCTGTGCCTACCCGTCGCTTCAGCGGCTCCTCCGTCGCTCCCGGATGCGGCGATGCAGGCGCCACCCATGATCCTCGAACGCCTGGGAACCCATCGCCGCCCGGTAGCGACCGAATCCGAGCAGGCTCGTCGCTGGTTCGATCAGGGGCTGGCATTGATGAACGGCTACAACTTTGATGGCGCCATCGCCTCTTTCATGGAAGCGACCCGGCACGACCCGGAATTCGCCATGGCCTGGTGGGGCATCGCCTACGCCTCTGGCCCGAACCAGAACAACCCCGCGATCATTCCGCCCAAGGACCAGTGGTCGCGAGCGGCGGCGACTCGGGCCTTCGAACTCCGGGATCGCGAGAGCAGTGTGAATCAGGCCCTCATCGAGGCCATAGGGTCCCGTTACGAGTACCCGATGCCCGAGGATCTCACGGCTCAGAACGAGGCCTATCTGGACGCGATGCGCGACGTCGCCGCCGCGTTCCCCTTCGATCCCGACGTCCAGACCTGGACCGCCGAAGCGATGATCACGCTTCAGCCTTGGGCATACTGGAGCCCCGAAGGAGCGCCGCTTGACCGGACGCCAGAGTTTCGCGCCATCCTCGAGGGCGTGATGCGACAAGATCCCCAGCATCCGGGCGCGAATCATCTCTACATCCACACGATGGAGTCGTCCCCATGGCCGGAGCTCGCTGAACCCGCGGCCGACCGCCTGATCGACCTGATTCCCGCCGCCGGCCACCTCGTGCACATGCCGTCCCACATCTGGATGCAGACCGGTCGCTACGACGACGCCGCGGAATGCAACCGCCGGGCGGCCTCCCTCGACGACCAGTGGTTCGAGGGTGACCCCAACGCGGGCGAGTACCGCATCTACATGTCGCACAATCGACATTTCCTGACCTGGGCCGCGACCATGCAGGGCCGGCGCCGCGAAGCGATCTCCTCGGCCAGGGCGATCTGGACCGAGGTCCCCCCACCTCTGATGAAGGCGCTCGCGATGTCCACCGACGGCATCGCCGCCTGCAAGTGGCACGCCCTCGTACGATTCGGCATGTGGGAGGACATCCTCGAGGAGCCGGTCGATCCCGACTGGGCGAAGGTCAACCACTGCCTGCGACACTACGCCCGTGGCGTCGCCCTCGCCAATACCGGGCGGATCGACGAAGCCCGCTCGGAGCTCATCGCCTTCGATCTGGCCGTCGAATCACTCGCCGGTCTCGAACGGTTTCTTGGTAACCAACCGGCCGTGGAGATCATGCCCCTCGCCCGGCTCGTCCTGCTCGGGGAAATCGAATTCAAGGCGGGAAATAAAACGCTCGGACTGGAACTCCTGAAGCAAGCGTGCGCCGCCGAGGAGAAGATCATCTACGCCGAACCGGCGCCCTGGATGATGCCCGCTCGCCACGCTTACGGGGCGCTGCTCGTCTCTGAAGGTCGATACGGAGATGCCGAAAAGGTCTACCTCCGCGACCTCGAGGTCTACCCCGCCAACGGCTGGGCGCTGCTTGGCCTGCGGGAGGCCCTCCGAGGGCAGGGCCGCAACGACGAGGCGCTGCGAGTCGATCAGTCGTTCAAGCACGCCTGGAAGAGCGCCGACGTCATGCCCACGGCCTCGTGCTACTGCGGCACGCCGGTCGCGGCTCGCTGAAGAATTCCTCAATGATCATGAACCGACGGCCGCCCATCCTTCGATCGGCGGCCGTCTTCGTTTCGTTTCGAGCCGCATCGAGACGCATGGGTCGGTCCATGGTTCGGATCACTTCGACTGCTGGAGCGGCCAGGGGCGGACACCGCATCGTGCGGCCCAGGCGTCGTACATCGCCATCATCCCTACCACCCGCGCCGGCTCCTCGGCCGCGCGATTCCGAGTTTCGGTCCGATCCGCGACCAGGTCGTACAGCTCCCACGGCCCGCGGTGTCGGGACACGAGCTTCCAGCGACCGCGGCGGACGGCGCGATTCCCTTCGTGCTCCCAGTAGATCGCCTCGCGATCCACGACTCCGCCGTCGAAGGCCGGTGAGAGGCTCACGCCCTCGATCGCCGCCACGGAACGACCATCGACCTCGATCGGTGGTGTCGCGCCAGCGAGGTCGAGGAACGTGGGAAGCAGGTCGATCACATGCCCGGGGGTCGCGCGGAACTCGCCCCGTGCGTCGATGCCCGCGGGCCAGTGGACGATGCACGGGCTCGCGATCCCGCCTTCATGGACGTGGTGCTTGTAGAGCCGGAACGGTGTGTTCGAAGCGTTCGCCCAGGGAATCCCGTAGCTCTGGTAGCTCTCGTCGTCGCCGGGCATGACCTTCGGATCATTGCCCCGCGCCACCGATCGCCCATCGTGGGTCTCCTTCGGGATGCTCAAGCCTCCCCACCGGGCGGTGATCTCCTCGGCGCAACCGCCGTTGTCGGCGATGAAGACGAACACCGTATTCTCATACGTTCCGGTCTCCCGAAGCGCCTCGACGATGTCCCCGATTCCCCGATCAAGCTGTTCGATCTGGGCGGCGTAGACCTCCATCCTCCGGGCCTGCCATTCCGGATGCGTCACTTCGTCCCAGTCCTTCACCCGACCATCCCGAGGGGTGAGCGGCCAGTCGGGATCGACGATCCCCATTGACTTCATCCGCGCATGCCGCGTCTCGCGGAGCGCATCCCAGCCTCGGTCGTACCGACCGGCACACGCCTCGATGTCCTCGGGGCGGGCGTGAAGCGGCCAGTGCGGCGCGGTGTGCGCGACGTAGAGCAGGAAGGGTCGTCCGTCACCGGTGGCCGCATGCCGGCGGACGTAGTCGGCCGCCTCCTCGTTGATGCGATCGGTGTAGTGGAAGTCGTCCCGGTCCCGCTCGATGTAGTCCTCGCCGCGGGCCAGGGTGACCGGATCGTAGAAGCTGCCCGCCCCATGAATCGTCCCGTAGAAGGACTCGAAGCCGCGGTCGACGGGCCAGTTGGTCCGAACCTCGGGTTCGATCCCTTCGCGGGGTTTCCCCAGGTTGTGCGTGACGTGCCACTTCCCGCTCATGCCGGTGGCGTAGCCCGCGGCCCCGAGCGACTCAGCCATCGTGGCGCTGTCACGCGCGAGTTCACCGCGGTATCCCCGCGTCCCCCGGTCGTCGACCATGTGGCCCACCCCGGCCTGGTGCGAGTACCGACCGGTCAGCAGCGCCGCCCGGGTCGGACAGCAGCGGGCGGTGTTGTAGAAGTTGGTGAAACGAAGACCGTTCGCGGCGAGTCGGTCGAGATTCGGCGTGCGGATCTCCCCGCCGAAACAGCCGATGTCCGAGTAGCCCATGTCGTCCGCCATCACCAGCACGAAATTGGGTCGTTCGGCGTGCGAGGTCACGGACGGCGACGCGAGCGCGGCCGACGCGGTGACGGCCACGACGAACCCGACGAACACGACGAACACGATCGAACGCGGAATGGTCATGGCGCCTCTCCAGAAGCCGCTCAGTGCGGGAGCGGGAACCGCTCGCAGAAGTTCCTGATCTCCTCGCGAACCTCGGCACAGACCGCGGCATCACCGCCGGAGGCCATGACTCGGTCGAGCCAGGCCGCGACCTGGACCATCTCCGCCTCCTTCAGGCCGCGGGTGGTCAGGGCGGGTGTTCCGAGCCGCAGCCCGCTGGTCACCATCGGCGGCCGGGGATCGTTGGGGATGCCGTTCTTGTTCACGATGATCCCGGCGTTCTCCAACCATTTCTCGGCATCCGCACCGGTGAGCTCGGCGTCCCGCGGCCGCAGGTCAACGAGCATGAGGTGGTTATCTGTTCCGCCGGAACAGAGTCGGTAACCGTGCCCGACCAACGCGTCGGCGAGCGCCTTGGCATTCGCGACGACCTGTTCGGAATAGACCTTGAACTCCGGCTTCAACGCCTCGGCAAAGGCGATCGCCTTCGCGGTGATCGCGTGCATCAAGGGACCGCCCTGACTGCCCGGAAACACCTTGCGGTCGATCTTCTTTGCGACCTCGGGATCGTCGGAAAGCACCAGGCCGCCGCGTGGACCACGGAGCGTCTTGTGCGTGGTGGTCGTGACCACATGGGCGTGCGGGAACGGAGACGGATGCACGCCACTGGCGACCAGTCCGGCGATGTGCGCGATGTCCGCCATCAGGTAGGCGCCGACTTCATCGGCGATCGCGCGGAATCGGGCGAAGTCGATGATCCGGGAGTAGGCGGAGTATCCGCAGATGATCATTTGAGGCCGGCATTCACGAGCAATCGCGGCGATCGCGTCGTAGTCGAGCAGTTCGGTCTCGGCGTCGAGATCGTAATCAACAATGTTGAAGTAGGTCCCGGAGAAGTTTGGCTTGAGGCCATGGCTCAGATGACCGCCGGAACTGATGGGAAGACTCAGCACCGTGTCGCCGGGCTTGAGCAACGCCATGAAGGCCGCGATGTTGGCATTGGCGCCACAATGCGGCTGCACATTGGCAAATCCGCAGCCAAAGAGTTCTTTCGCCCGTTCCCGGGCGAGGTCCTCGACCACGTCGTGGAACTCGCAGCCGCCGTAGTACCGCTTTCCGGGATACCCCTCGGCGTACTTGTTGGTCATCCAGGTCCCGGCCGCGTGCATGACCGGACTGCTGACATGGTTCTCGCTGGCGATCAATTCGAGCGTCGAGCTCTGCCGGTCGGCCTCGGAGACCAAAACGTCGGCAACCTCGGGATCGGACTGACGAATGAGATCGACGACGCTCCGGCTGATCGGATCATGGTCGAGCAGGGTTGTGTTTCGGGACTGGGTATCGCTCATGCGAGAAGTGTAGATCCGCCGGCCCGTCGAGGTGGCCGACCGAAGCCCGGAATCACGGAATCACCGGAGGCGTGCTTCGATCCTGAGGAAAAACCGCTCGAGCAGACTCCACGCACAATTGGGCCCATCGGTCGAAACCCGAATCGCAGCACCATCGCCAGCACCAGCCAGTCAGATGGCCGCCGAAAAACCCCTGTGGGGCCGCCGCGAAGATACATTCGAACTCTTGAGCCTTGTCTCATATCGCTCACGTTCGCTAGTCTTCTTGATCATGTTGACCATGTTGACCATGAACCCTTCCGAAAATCCTCCAGGTGATCTGGGCCGCGACGCCCGCCATCGAATCCTCGACTCTCCGACCGGATCGTTCTACGTCATGTGCACCGATGCCGGTCTGGTGGAAACCGGTTGGTTTGACATGCTCGCCGGCCCGGGCGGAAGCGGTCGAACCGTCGAGTTGCTCGGCAAACCCGATCCGAAGCTTCTTCCCGACTTCTGCCAACGACTTCTGCAGGCCATGTCCGGTCGCCACGCGACCTTCGATGACATGGAGACGCCACCCGGCACCGGATTTCAACGAGCGGTCTGGAATGCCGCACGTCTGATTCCACCGGGGACGACCATCACCTACGGACAACTCGCCGACCGCGTCGATCGACCGAACGCCGCTCGCGCCGTGGGCCAGGTGATGCGCCGAAATCGCCTCCCGATCGTCATCCCCTGCCATCGGGTTATCGGGGCGGGCGATCTTGGTGGCTTCGGAGGCCAAGGCCCGAAAGGCCGGTGGCCTGCAATCAAGAGGATGCTTCTGGAGGCGGAATCATTGCCGAGGCAGTGAGAATTACTCGTTGCGAGCCTTGAATGATGGAATCAGTCTTCAGTATCTGTGGAATGCCGACGAAAAGACGGGTACGGTTCCCTTTCTCAATGCTGCTTTCGAATTCTCAGATCAACACGGCGGAGACCCCGGGCTCATGAAACTCACAATGGTCGGTAGCGGATACGTAGGATTAGTGACCGGAGCCTGCTTCGCAGAGACCGGGAACGAAGTCACATGCCTCGACGTCGATGAACGGAAGATCGCCATGCTCAAGCGGGGCGAAAGCCCGATCTACGAGCCTGGCCTCTCTGAGATGATCCACCGCAACGCCGCCGCCGGCAGACTTGAGTTCACCACTGACAAGGCTGCCGCCTACAAGGACGCCGATGTCATCTTCATCTGCGTAGGAACGCCGAGCGACACCGACGGATCCGCGGATCTGCAGTACGTCTTGCGGGTCGCCGGCGACATCGCCGAGGTGATCGACACGCTTGGGGAGCATCAGAACCCCAAGACCGTCGTCGTCAAGAGCACGGTCCCGGTCGGAACCAGTCACAAGGTTCGAGATCTCATCAAGAGTCGGACCAACGCCCCGTTTCACATCGCGGACAACCCTGAGTTCCTCAAGGAAGGCGATGCGATCGGCGACTTCATGAAGCCGGATCGCGTGGTCTGTGGTGTGGAGAGCGAGGGTGCCACGAAGACGCTGAACGAGCTCTACGAGCCGTTCCTCCGCCAGGGTAACCCCATCTTCATGATGGACGTCCGCAGCGCCGAGATGGTCAAGTACGCGTCGAACGCGATGCTCGCCTGCAAGATCTCCTTCGTGAACGAAATCTCGCGACTGTGCGAAGCCTACGGCGCCGACGTGAAGAACGTTCGCGAGGGCATGTGCGCTGACAAGCGGATCGGAAACCAGTTCCTCTATCCCGGCCTGGGCTACGGCGGTTCTTGCTTTCCCAAGGACACGCTTGCCGTCTGCTCGATGGGGCGCGAAGTCAATCTTCCCTGCAAGCTCAACGAGGCCGTCCATGTGGTGAATCAGGAACAACGCGGCTGGTTCTGGAAGAAGATCACAGACGTGCTCGGCGAAGATCTCAATGGGAAGACGCTCGCCTTCTGGGGCGTCTCCTTCAAACCCAAGACCGACGACATCCGCGAATCGCCCGCGATCGCGCTGATGCAGATGGCGATCGACGCCGGTGCGCGGGTGAAGGCATTCTGCCCTGAAGGGCTTGAGAACATGCGCGTCGAGTTCCCGCAGGCGGAAGCCGCCGAAGGCATGTACGAGTGCCTCCCGGGCGCTGACGCCCTCGTGGTCGCCACCGAGTGGAACGAATTCCGATCCCCCGACTTCGGGAAGATCGCCGCCATGCTGAATTCGAAGACCATTTTCGACGGCCGCAACGTATATCGGCGAAGCCATATGGCCGAACTGGGATTCACCTATGTCTCCGTCGGTCGCCCGGCGGTGATTGGAGCCGCCGACGGCTCCCCGGCTACGACCTGACCCATTTTCGGCCGTCTCGGACCGAATTTCAGGATACGGACCCGACGCGTCGCGAGTTTCTCGCGACGCGTCGTACTATCTCCAACATGCCAGATCTCCTCGTTTCGAATCCAGACGGCGACCTCCTGCTGAGCCAGTCGCTTCAATCCCGGACTCTGCTCACCCTCGGCCGATCGGATCGCTCCACGATCGTGATACCCGACGATCGAACGAGCCGGCATCACGCGGTTCTCTTTGACCACCTTGGGGTCTGGTATCTCGCTGATCTCGGCTCCAAGGCAGGTCTCGAAACTGAGGCAGGCAAGACCACGTTCCACCGCTTCGACAGCGACGAGGCTTGGGTCCGGATGGGACCGGTGATCCTTTGGCTCTCGAATTCTGGTCCCTCGGAGCCAGAACCCACCCCTTCGCCGATGAAACTCCCGAGCGAGCCCCCCTTCCGAATCGCCGCAGAGTTCCTTCGAGAGAACACGCCGCCCGCCAGCCCGACCGAACCTCTTCCCCTGCTCCTGGCCGGGAGATCCGATCGGACGAAATCCGTTCGGATCCTCGATTTCAGCCACGTGTCTCGAGCCTTGATCGGAAGTTCAGGGCACGCCGACATCTGCATCGACGACCCCGCCGTCTCGCCGCTCCACGCCGTGATCTACCGGGAAGAGGATCGATGGGCCATTGCCGATGCAGGGTCCGAACAAGGTCTTCGCGCCAACGGAAAGAGGTGGCTTCGAAAATTACTGGAGCCCGGAACCCTGCTTGAATTCGGCGACACGACCCTCGTCCCGGTGCTCCCGGAAGCTCTTTTTCCCGAGGAAAACGAGGATTCTGCGGGGGTCGAAGACATCTTCGATCAGCTTGATCTTGGCTCCGCTTTTACCGATTCGGAGACCGAAAGCCGCCCGAATGACGGTGAATCCCTTCCATCGCGGCCTCGAAAACCCTAAGAAATCCGAGAAAACTGCGCATTTACACGGCACTTCAGTGTTGTCGATTCGGTCGTGAGCAGTTAGATTCGCGCCGAAAGTACGCGAAACTCCGACTGTTCGCGTGTTGCGCCCTCTCTGCCGGTCGACGAAAATCGACTGGTGGGACCAATGGAGTGGTCCCGGGGCCGTCCAGATCCGAGTCTCGTCCAGTGGACGAATCGGAAGACCTCAGGTCCAAATAGGACCAGCAAGGATCAATCGCAATGGCCAAGAAGAAGAAGAAAATCACCAAGCGTCCTGCCGCGAAGAAGAAGACCGTCCGCAAGGCGGCCGCCAAGAAGACCGTTCGCAAGACCACTCGCAAGACCACGGTCAAGAAGAAGACCACCACCCGCGCCACCAAGGCTTCGCCGTCGATCAAGGGCTCGGTCGCACCTCGGACCAAGAGTCAGATCTTCAACACCATCGCTGAAGCCACCGAGATGAGCCGCAAGGAAGTCACCGCGGTCGTTTCCACCCTCGAGTCGATGATGGTCGCCGACCTCAAGAAGGGCACTGCCGTCAAGTTCATGGGCATGAAGATGACCGTGAAGAAGAAGCCCGCCACCAAGGCCCGCAAGGGACGAAACCCCTTCACCGGCGAAGACATGATGTTCAAGGCCAAGCCCGCATCCAAGGCGGTCAAGGTCCGAGCACTCAAGACGCTCAACGACCAGATCTGAACCAGTTTTTCGGTTCACTGATGTAACACGACGGACCTCGCCGATTTCTCGGTGGGGTCCGTCTCTTTTTTTCTGGTGGGTCCATGCTCATGATGCTCATTGAAGATCACGGGATCATCACGGGAAGGAACAATCCGATCGAGCACTCAAGCTGCGTCTCGTCAACACCTGGCGTTTGAGTTACGTACTGCGACGTTCCGATTCGATCGACTCGACCGTTGCCCTGAGCGAGTCACCTGCGGCATGGAGTCGACGGTCAGCCGCTCGACGATCGAGGTCGGGGAACAACTCCAGCAGGATCCTCAGGCAACGATCATGCAGTTTCTCGTTGGTGGCTCGAAGATCGATCATGCGGCCGCCGCGCACTCGACCCAGCTTGGTAAAGACGGTGGTGGTCAACGCGTTGAGCGCTATCTTCGTGGCGGTCCCCGCTGCCATCCGGGTCGAACCCACCAGCGGCTCTGGTCCGGTCGCCAACACCACAAGATGATCGCATCCTTCGGGATTGTCTCGTCGGGCGCACGTGATCAAGGCCGTGGTCGCACCGCGACGGCACGCCTCGACCAGACCTCCGAGCACCCAGGGCGTCGTGCCGCCCGCGGCGATACCGATCACCACGTCCGCTGAAGCGACGTCAAGTCGATCGAGATCCGCCACCGCTCCCCGTGAATCATCTTCGGCGCCTTCGCTCGACCGTCTCAGGGACGCGTCACCTCCGGCGATGACCCCGACGATCGTGGCGGGATCGGCATTGAAGGTCGGAGGGCATTCTGACGCATCGAGCACGCCGAGTCGGCCGCTGGTTCCCGCCCCGAGATAGATCATGCGACCGTCACCCTCGAGTGCGGCCACCGCAGCCTCGGCGAGGGACGCCAGCTCAGCGCTCGCCGCTTCGACGGCACTCACCGCTCGATGCTGATCCTTCGCGAGAAACGCGATCAAGGCCGCAGTATCGAGCGACTCAAGCGACACCCCTTCGGGATGCGGCCGCTCGGTATCGACCTCGCCGCGATCGGTCGGAAGGTCACGAGGCTCGACATTTGCATCAGGCTTCATCACGGTGCGTCGTTGGCGGTCGTCGCCGCACCCAGATGCTCCTGCAGGAACGACCACTTGCTGGACCGATAGGCGGCGCTTCCAATTCCATGGGTCGCGGTCGGGAACATGATCATCTCGAAGGGAATGTCGCGGTCCTGGAGCTTTGCCGCCATCTGAAAAGTGTTCGACGGATGGACGTTGTCGTCCTCCATTCCATGAAGGAACAACAGGTCGCCTTTCAGCTTCGTCGCGAGTTTGACGGCGCTTCCGGCGTCGTAGCCCTCGGCGTTCTCCTTCGGCGTTCGCATGTAGCGTTCGGTGTAGATGGTGTCGTAGTTCCGCCAGTCGGTGACCGGCGCCCCCGCCACCGCCGCGGCGAAGACGTCGGGATGCCGCACCATGGCGAGCGCCGACATATATCCGCCGTAACTGTGCCCCGTCATCCCCACGCGTTCAGGGTCAATCTCCGGATGCGCCGCAAGAATCGCGTTCACGCCAGCCACCTGATCATCAAGATCCGGCCCACCAAGATTCAGGTAGGTCGCTCCCTCGAAAGCCTTCCCGCGGGCGACGGTTCCGCGATTCTCAATCTTCGCCACCGCGAAACCAAGTTCGCAGAGCGGGTTGGCCGCGCTCCAGGTGTTGGAGGGCCCACGAGACTCGGGTCCGCCGTAGACATCAATGACCAACGGATACTTTCCGATCGAAGCGCGATCGGCGTGCGCTGGAAGGTGCAGAAATGCATGGAGCGGCGTGATTCCATCCGGCGAGGTGAATCGAATCAACTCCCCGCCTTCAAGGCCCGACGCCTCAAGTCCCGAGTCGTCACCCGACGCGAGGACCGCAATCTCGCCTCCATCGACGGAATAGAGGGCCGTCTCCGGAGCATGGTCGATCGCCTGCCGCACCGCGGTGACCGCGCGGCCGTCGGCGGCAATCGTAAATCTCGAATGGTGCAGGTCTGCGGTGGTCACCCGACGCTCATTGCTGCCGTCGAGATTCACTCGATGCAACTGGGGATTGACCGGGGTCTCGCTGCTGCACGCCGTGAACCAGAGGACCTCGGCTTCTTCATCGAGCTTGACGATCGACTCGGCGGGAAACTCCCCGGTCGACAGCGGCGAAACGAGCGATCCGTCGAGATCGCGAAGTTCAAAGTGCTTCCATCCCGTTCGCTCCGACTCCCAGATGAACCGCCGACCGTCTTCAAGAAAACGCATCAGCGGTCGATTCCGCTGCCACGTGTCTTGGGTCTCCGTGACCACCACCCTTGTCGCCCCAGTGTTCGGATCAGCTGCGAGGACATCCAGGTGATTTTGATGCCGGTTGGTCCGATTGAAGAGGAGTTCGCTGGAATCGGGCGTCCACTGAACCGCATAGACGTACTGGTCGGTCTCCGGCCCGACGTCAACGGTGGCGATCTTCCCGGTCTCGACATCCAGAATTCGAAGCCCCGCGATCGGATTGGGGTCGCCAGCTTTCGGATACCGCTCTTTCATGACCCCGGTCCGCAGTTTCGTCAGGCCGTCGACGAGGTAGTAATCCCGGGTCGGCGAGACGTCGAAGGCGTAAAACGCGAGAAACGCGCCGTCGGGAGACCACCACATTGCGGAATTCTGGTCGAGTTCTTCGCCGTAGACCCAGCAGGCGGTCCCGAAGCGATTCGCCTCGGTGCCGTCGATCGTGACCGGTATCTCGTCGCCGTTGGCATCACGGAGCCAGACGTTGTGGTTGCGATGAATCGCGGTGAGACTTTCGTCGGGCGATGGTTCCTCGGCAAGCTGCCGTCCTCGAGCCGCACGCCGACCACCTCGTCTTCCGGACGCCGCCCCTCGAACCTTGTCTGGAAGCGTTTTTGGATCCGCTTCGGTACGCTCACCGCTCGCCAAGTCGACCTTCTGCCATCCGGTCCCCGTCATGAAGTAGACCGCGGTGTCATCGAAGCGAACGTCTCGGACCTGACCCCCACCACCGATTCGACGACCATTCCGACTCATCGCCTGATATGCCTCGGCGCCAGGAAGCTCACCGAACGGCGTCCATCCCGCTTGTGCGAATGACGTCGAGTCGATGGCCGCAACCGAAATGGCCAGCATGAGAAGGGTCAGGAGTCGAGCGTCGAAGCATCGTCGGTGGAGCGTCATATCTGAGGTCCTTCACTGGAATTCTAAAATATCGAACGTTGGCGATAAACCGGTACGGCGGTTCAGCTGATCCGAGCCATGGTTCGATACCGGTCCATGCGTTCGGAGATGCGAGCGTCATCAAGACCTCGGAGCCCTTCGAGGCCAAAGGAGCCGATGGTAAAGCTCGCCATGACCGTGCCCCACGCCAACGACTCCTGGATGGCGGCGAAGTCGGTGCGATCGAGTTTCGCCAGGTGGGCCATCATCCCGCCGCCGAAACTGTCGCCGGCACCGGTCGGATCGACCACCGCCGCATGATCGGCGGGGAATGCCGGCACCACGGCGACGCCGTCGCGATGGACGAGCACGGCACCATGTTCACCTTTTTTAATGACCGCGAAGGTCGGGCCGAGCTCGAGGATCTTCCGGCCGGCGTCAACCACGTTGCGGGTCTCGACCAATTGCGCGGCTTCGCCATCGTTGAGCACCACCCCATCGACCTTCTTGAGGAGGGCAAGCAGATCATCGTGAGCGATGTTGATCCAGAGATCCATGGTGTCGCAGACCGAAAGGGCGCGATCGGGAAACTGGTCGAGCAGGTCCGCTTGAACCGCCGGATGACTGTTGGCGAGGAACACGTACCGGCTGTCGCGAAAGTTCTCCGGGACCGTCGGGGGCGTGTCCTCTAGGACACCGAGTTCGGTGAAGAGCGTCTCGCGCTGGTTCATATCGTCGAAGTAACGACCACCCCATTTGAACGTCTCGCCACCGGCGCGGATCTCGACCCCGCCGAAATCAATGCCTTTGAAGGACTGAAGGACGGCTCGATGTTCCGCTGGCCAATCCTCACCCACCAGTCCGACCAGTCGGGTCGGCACGAGATGGCTGGCGGCGGCGGCGAAGTAAGCGGCGGACCCGCCCATCACACCTTCGGCGGAGCCGGTTGGTGCGTGGATGGTGTCGACCCCGATGGTTCCGGTGACGATGAGCATCCGGAGATTGTAAGACCAGTCGGGTGCCCGTGGTGCGACCGAAGCCTTCCCGGACGACCACCGCGTCCCGCGGCGCCCTTGCGGAGGCGAATCAGTCGCTGGCGTGCTCTTCGACGAAGCTCCGCGACCAGCCGAGCCCCATCGACACACCCATCAGCGCGCCCGCGGCGAAGTCCATCGGCATTGGCATGCCGAGATGGGGGCTGGTTCCGGTGACGAATGCCGCGATTCCATCGCCGCCCGTCAGGGATGCCTGCAACTGCCCGAGTCCACCCACGATGATCGGACTGGCAAAGAGCAGCACCGGCTGGACCCGCGGCGCGAAAATGCGACCCAGCAGGCCCGCGAACAGGCCGCCCACCGTGGTGGCGAAGATCGCCTGTCCTTTGAGATCATTGGTGAGCAGTAACCAGACTGCCGCGAGCATGACCACACCCGCCGCCGCAGACTTGAGCGCGTCGCTGGAAAAGACCTTCCGAAGATTGAAGGCATCCGCCGCTTGATTCCAAGGCTGATCGGGCAATGGTCCCGTCCAACGCATCAGTCCCATCGCGAGCAGAAGGACCACCCCGCCCCAGATCAAGGTCTCGATCCCGATCATCGTTTCGTTGGCCCCAGCGAAGACCGCATCGGCATGGGTCCCGCACTGCATTGAGAGGGCCGCGATCCCGGTCCCGAGCACGAAGGCCGCGACCGCCGCATTGACGACCCGACCGACGATCAATGACACTCCAAAGGCCAGGGCCAGGGCGATCAGGATGCCGATCGCCGCCGAGACCGGGGTGATCGAGAGGCCGACCGTCGGGCCTGGCAGTCCCTGCAGCGAGATCAGACCACCAGCCGCCCCCATCATCAGAAGCATGCAGGCGGCGATCCCGCCGATCAGGGCGATGTAACGCTTGGTGACGTCGATCATGTGGGCCATTGGACCCGCCGACCCGCATTCGGGCAAGTCACCGATCGCTCGGACTCCCGGCGAATGGAAGGTTCCCTCGGGGATCCTCAGGCTCCAGAGCGCCACGGCTGGACCACGACCGCGTATCCTCAACGACCACTCGAACCGCGTTGCCTTCCGACGTCCGGAGACCGTTCACGATGTCCAGCCATCATCCACCGATCAGCCTCGACGGTCGCCCCCTTGAGATCGAAGAAGTGGCCGCGGTCGCTCGGGGTACGGTCGCGATCTCGCTGGCGCCGGAGGCTCGCCAACGGATGCAGGCGGCCCGCGATGTGATCGACGGCATCGCGTCCGGGGATCAGGCGGTCTACGGCGTGAACACCGGATTCGGCTCGCTCTCCAAAGTGAAGATTCCCCCGGAACAACTCGCCAAACTTCAGGCCAACATCGTTCGCAGCCACGCCGCCGGGGTCGGAGATCCCCTCTCGACCGACCTTGTCCGCGGCATGATGCTCCTTCTCGCCGCCAGCCTCGCCCGCGGCCACAGTGGCGTACGACCGATTTTGGTCGATCGACTCCTCGCACTCCTCGACGCTGGGGTCACGCCGATCGTCCCGAGCCGCGGTTCGGTAGGTGCCTCGGGTGACCTCGCCCCGCTGTCTCATCTCGCGTTGGTCCTGCTTGGCGAGGGTGAGGTCGAACAGAACGACCGCCGCATGCCGACCGCGACGGCGCTCAAAGAACTCGGCCTCGAAGGCCTGCGACTTCAGGCCAAGGAAGGTCTCGCGCTGCTCAACGGCACCCACCTGATGGCGGCCTGCGGCGCACTGTCGATCTTCGATCTGGAGCACATCATCGAGGCGGCAACCGTCGCGGCCGCCATGAGCCTTGACGGATGCCGCGGGAGCCACGGACCACTCGACGCCCGCATCCACGACATCCGCCGGCAGCCGGGACAGATCGCGGTGGCGGCGACGCTTCGAGAGATGCTCGAGGGGTCGACGATCGTCGAAGCGCACCGCGAGAACGACCCTCGGGTGCAGGACCCCTACAGCCTCCGGGCGATTCCTCAAGTACTGGGCGCCGCCGTCGACGCCATCGCCGGCGTCCGGCGGACCTTCGAATACGAGCTCGGCGCCGTCACCGACAACCCACTGGTGTTCGGTGCCGACGATCCCAGCACGGCGGAAGTCCGATCCGGCGGCAACTTTCATGGGATGCCCCTCGCGATCGGCCTGGACATCCTTCGAGTCGCCGCGTGTCACATCGGCGGCATCTCCGAACGCCGCGTCTTCTGGGTGCTTTCCGGTCACGACTTGCACAACCCGGTGACTCCGTACCTCGCCGAAGATCCCGGCCTGCAGAGCGGTCTCATGATCGCCCAGTACACCGCGGCCGCGTGCGTGAGCGAAATGCAGACCATCGCCAATCCCGCCAGCGTCGCGAACATCCCGACCAGTGCGGGCATCGAGGACTACAACTCCATGGGCGCGACCGCCGGCCTGCTCACCATGCATTCGATCGGACTCCTGCGCAGCGTCATCTCGATCGAGCTGCTGACCATGAGCCAGGCGCTCGAACACCAACGCCCGCTGGTCAGTGGCGCCGCCGTCGAGGCCGCTCATGCTCGGATCCGCACCGTCGTCGCACCACTGGTCGGCGACCGAAGCCCCGCCCCGGACATTGAAGCGGTCGCCGATCTCATCGCCGCCGGCCTTTTCGGCTGACCACCCGCTGGGCGCCAGACTCCGCCAGCGTCTTCACATCGCCTCCGTCGATAGAGAATTCCAAACACTCGCTCGGAAGTGGTCTTGTCTGGCCCGCTCGAGGACTATGATCACGCCATGAACACCGCTGCCGAGAACCGTGTCATCACCGCCCCACGAGGCGCCGAGAAGACCTGCCGCACCTGGGCCGCCGAGGGTGCGATGAGGATGCTCATGAACAACCTCGATCCCGAGGTCGCCGAGCATCCGGAAAAGCTCGTGGTCTACGGCGGACGGGGCCAGGCGGCCCGGAGCTGGGCTGCGTTCGACGCCATCGTCGCGGCGCTCAAGCGGCTCGACGTCGACGAGACGCTGCTCGTCCAGAGCGGCAAGCCGGTCGGCGTGATCCGCACCCACGAAGATGCCCCACGGGTCATCATCGCCAACTCGAATCTCGTTCCCCACTGGGCAACGCAAGAGCATTTCGACGACCTCGCCGCCAAGGGCCTGATCATGTACGGCCAGATGACCGCAGGGTCATGGATCTACATCGGTACCCAAGGCATCCTCCAGGGGACCTACGAGACCTTCGCAGAGTGCGGCCGCCAGCACTTTGGCGGCTCGCTTGCGGGCACGCTCAGCGTCACCGGCGGTTGCGGGGGCATGGGCGGCGCCCAGCCGCTCGCGGTCACCATGGCCGAAGGAACGTGCCTGATCGCCGACGTGCAGAAGGATCGCCTCGAGAAGCGCGTGCACGATCGCTACCTCGACGAGGTTCACGACGACCTCGACGCCGCGATCGACCGAGCGTTGGAACTCAAAGCCGCCCGAGAGGCAATTTCGGTGGGCTGGCCCGGCAACGTCATTGATCTACTTCGTCGTCTCGAAGAGCGGAACATCGTGCCCGATGTGCTGACTGATCAGACCTCCGCCCACGATCCGCTCGAAGGCTACTACCCCGTCGACATGAGCCGTGAGGAAGCCGAGGTGCTCCGCGAATCCGATCCCGAGGGATATCAGGAACGATCACTCGACTCGATGGAAGAGCATGTCCGCCTCATGGTCCGGTTTCAAGAGAAGGGGGCGAAGACCTTCGACTACGGAAACAACATCCGCCAGCGTGCCCTCGACAACGGCTTCGCGGACGCGTTTGCCTTCCCCGGCTTCGTGCCCGCCTACATCCGCCCGCAGTTCTGCCTCGGTCGTGGCCCATTCCGCTGGGCGGCGCTCTCGGGCGACCCCAAGGACATCGAGACCACCGACCGGGCGTTGATGGATCTCTTCCCCGACGACGAAGGCCTCCACCGCTGGCTCAAGATGGCCGCGGACCGCGTTGCATTCCAGGGACTCCCCTGCCGCATCTGCTGGCTCGGCCTCGGCGAGCGCGACAAGGCCGGGATCCTCTTCAACGAACTCGTCCGCGATGGCAAGGTCTCGGCACCGATCGTGATCGGCCGAGACCACCTCGATTGCGGCAGCGTGGCAAGCCCGAACCGCGAGACCGAAGCGATGAAGGACGGCACTGACGCGGTGAGCGACTGGCCCCTCCTCAACTTTGCCGCCAACATCGCCAGTGGGGCGAGCTGGGTGAGTTTCCATCACGGCGGCGGTGTGGGCATCGGGTTCAGCCAGCACGCGGGCCAGGTCATCGTCGCCGACGGAACCGACGCCGCCGCAACGCGACTGTCGCGGGTTCTCACCAATGATCCGATGATGGGCGTCTTCCGACACGCCGACGCCGGGTATGACGACGCTCGGGAGTGCGCCGACCGACTCGACGTGGACATCCCCAGCCGCGACTGGTAACCGAACCACCCGAACCCACGGTCTGTGGTCTGCCCACCCCATGAAACCTCGCCCTCTTGGGTGATGGCCCGCTGCAGTGCGCGGTGGTCGACATCAATAACGACGACCTCGTCGACGGCGTCGACTTCGCCTACGCCTACGCCCTGAGCTATTGGGGCAAGTGCAACGACACCAACGCGGTTGACTGACCTCGAAACCTCTGACCTCAGACCCCGGACAACGCGACGCGAAGTCAGTCGGTTGCCGCGGCCCGATGGAGCCGATCAAGGATGGCGTTCCACGCCTCCGCCTCGTGGGAGGACGGTGGTGAGACGATATCGATCCGACTGGCCCCACTCAGGTCCGCCGCGTGCAGCGTGCTATAGAGCAGGGCGCCGACCAGATCGGGATCGGCCGGGAGATCAACCCGAAACCGGATACCGGCGGGAGATTTTCGTTCCGTGACCGCGGCCGCGATGGTGATGACCGCGGTCTCCGGCCCCCCCGCCTCCTCAAGCGTGCAGAGTCGGGTGGGCGTGGTCGGGGCGTAGTGTTTTGATGCGGTGCCCGGTGCATCGGCCTGTGTTTCGACAAAGGGACTCTCAACCGGGCAACCGAGCAATCTCGCGATTCGATCCGCGGTGACCGCGCCCGGCCGCAGAATGACCGGGCGTTCCGACCGTAGATCGACCACCGTCGACTCCAGACCGATACGACAAGGACCGCCGTCGAGGATGAGTAGGTCCTCGTCCACGAAGTCCGCCAGAACGTGCCGGGCCTCGGTTGGCGAAATGGAACCGCTGCGATTCGCGCTTGGAGCCGATACTGGACCACCGAAAGATTCGATGAGGCGGAGCGCCACCGGATGCGCCGGCATGCGGACCGCGATCGAATCCCGACCTCCAGCAGCCATTGCCGGAACCGAGCGCTCTCGATCAAGCACCATCGCCAGCGGCCCCGGCCAGCACGCCTCCGCGAGCACCGATGCGGCGTCGGGCCACGACCGACAAAGCGACCTCGCCATTTCGATCGAGGACACGTGAGCGATCAGAGGATTGTCAGCGGGCCTTTCTTTGGCGGCGTAGATCCGTCCGATCGCTTTAGGATCGAACGTCGAAGCCGCCAGACCGTAGACCGTTTCGGTCGGCATCCCGACCAGCCGACTGGTGCGGAGTCGAATCACCGCATCAGCGAGGACGGCACGTTCGGTACCCGACTGAACAACTGCTCCGGGAAGGGCTTCCATCAATCAGGATCCGCCGGAGGAATTCACCTCGACCGGCGTCGCGTCCGGACCGACGACCACCAGGTTGATGCCGTTTATCTCAAGCCCGTTGCCGGTGGCCCGCCCCAGTTCGGCGATGGCAAGGTTGTAGACGGCGAGCGAACGCAATTCCTGCAACTGGGCCTCGCCGAGACGTTCCTGACGTTGGAAGAGTAGGTTGAGGAATTCCGGCGTCAGCGCCGCGAGCGTCACCCGCAGCGCTTCCAGAGATCGAAGATTCTCAGCCTGCGCGAGTCGAAAGTTCCGAGCCTGACCGACCAAGGCGTAGCCTGCCGCAATGTCGCGGATCGCGTCCTTGACCTCGAACACCACTTGCTGGATCGAGTTGCGATATCCGATGACCGCCCCCGAACGCCGCAGACGAGCCTGCCGAAGCACGCTCTCCGCGGCTCGATTGCCGATCGGCTGACTGAACTGCAGGCCGACGAGATAGTCGATGTAATCGCCGTCGATCTTTCGGACGCTTGATCCGAAACCATCGGAGAGCCCGAGCCAACTGACTTCCGCCCGAAGGTCGAGCTCTGGCAGGCGTCCATTGCGAGCAACGATTTCACGGATCGAGGCATCGTCGATGTCGAGAATTGCCTGGTCGATCGACGGCGAGTGCGCGAGGGCGGTGGCCACCGAATCGCGAAGGTCGTATCCGTACGGTGCATCGACCATGAAGTCGACCGGGACCAAGTCGAACTCGCCACCGACGGGCAGATCAGGATCATTGATGATCACCTTGAGCGCGTCCGCGGCTCGACCGATGTCGCGACGGGCCTGGATCACTCGAGTCTTGCGACTCTCGACCGTGGCGACCGCGTCGGCATACTGGGCCAACGTGGTATCGAACCCACGGCGGTTGCTCAGGATCACCCGGATTCGATCGCCTTCTTCTACGAGCCACTCTGCGACCACCAGATCCTGGCGGGCGAGCACGAGATTCCAGTACGCGTTCTCGACCTGTACCAAAAGATCGAGCAGACGACCGCGGATCGCTACCGCAGATTTTCGGTCGGCGTTGCGAGCGATCCGGATCTCGGCGGTATTGACGTCCTCGCCGAAGCCACGAAGGAGCGGCTGCGACAATCCCAGGTTGACCGACGAATTCCACGCATCTTGATATGTATTTTTGGTGTTGTAGATCGACGTCTCGTCGGTATTCAATGACACCGACACCGCACCACCACTGCCAAGTCGTTTCGAGACGTCGGTGGTGAACCCCCACTGCTTCGCGTCCTGCCCCTGATCGAAGATCACTGGGTTCCCGCCGGGGCCTTCGAGCAACAGGTTGTTGCTCGGTTCATCGATGCGAGCAAAGTTGACGCCCGCCCCGAGGACCGCATCAAAGGCCGCTTCGGCGCGAACCACTTCGGCGGCGGAAATTGCTTGATCGACCCGCGAGCGTTGGACCCCGAGGTTGTGCTCGACCGCGGTTCGAATCGCGTTCTCCAACGAGATCGGGACCACGGTCAGCGGCTCACCATCGAGGCCAGCCCCCAGCGCCAGCGCGGCGCCTCCACTCGACGCCTGCGGGCCGAGTTTCTCCAACTCGTCCAGCCGCGAATCAAGTTCGGTTTCGAGGTTGTCCGCGAGTGATCTTGTTTCTTGGGCGGACGCCATCGGGTCGAGGTCTCGGAGCTGCTGATCGATGGCGGTCCGAACCGAGGCTTGGAGGTCGGCCTCCGGGTCTCGTTCCAGTGGGGATTGGCAGCCGACCAGAATCGCCGAGATCAGGAGGGCTCCCGGGGTGAGGAGCCGTCTGGCCAGTGGAATCGAGGGTGAAAAAGAGGTGGAACACGCGTGGTGAGGCATGAGGGCATCGTACTCGGGCGACCGAAGACCCGGCAACCGACACGGGGCTGGTAGACTTCGAGTCATGACTCCAGCCACCATCCACCGGCCGATTCGGCGTGTCGCCTCGCTCGCCATGCTCCTCCTCCTCGCGATCCCTGCCGCCGCCCAAGACGGCGCCGAGAACGCGGCCGCAGAATCCACAGAATCCGCAGAATCATGGAAGATCAGCCGCAGCAACAATCTCGTGGTTCGTTCCGGCCCGACCTCGAACGACTACATCGTCACCAAGATCAAAAAAGGTGATCCGGTCCTGGTCTCGAAGATTCAGGATGACAAGTGGGCGGCCGTTCGCCTCACCGGTCCAACCTTCGCGGATCTCCAACTCCTTCTGGAATTGGACGATCGGATCCGTGTCGAAGGTGACATCGCCACGGTGATCAAGGGCAAGGTCAGCCTGATGGCCCCCAATGAGAGTTCCCGTCCCAGTGGTGAAGCAGACGCCCACGTCGACCCCGACCGGAGCAGCAAGCCCCTGGTCCGATTGATCCCGGAAGGCCCCAATGGCGCAGGCGATCGCCTGAAGATCACCGGCCGCTTTCAGGACGGCGGTCGCGAGTGGCTCTTGGTCAGTCCCCCGGCCCGAGCGGAAGCCTGGGTCTATGCGACCTTCCTGGAAGCGGCGAAACCCGAAGATATTCCCGTCGGTGCAAGATCCGCTCCGAAAGCGGCGCCCACCAAGACGACGACACCGCCTGCCGTGACCACGGAACCGAAGCCCGACGCTGCCATCGCCACCGCGGTGATCACCATCGAACCGACTCCCGCGGAAACAACGACGCAGAAGGCCAACAAGGCCGTCGGGACCGAGGCGTCCGAGCCGGAGCCAGCCGCAACCGACGACGCGCAGAAAAAGGCCGACGACGCTGAGACGGACACGCCAGTCGATCCACTGGCGGACGTGACCATTGACGAGGCGGAAGCCGCGTGGGAGGTCGTCAAGAAATCGCCGCACGACGACGCAGAACTCGAAGCCCTGCAACTCGTCTTCGTGTCGATCGCAGCCCGTGAAAACGCCCCCGCGACCGAAAAACGGCTTGCCGAACTCCGAATCCGACAGATCGAACTTCGACGAGAGGTCCAACGCCGACTCACCACCCTCCACAAGTTGGAGGGGCGCAACGAGGTCGATCGTGATCGGATCGAAAACGCGAAGGTCGCGATCATCGCGCGAGCGGATTACACCATGGTGGGACGACTCAACAGCAGCCGGGTCTACGACGGCAAGCGTCTTCCCCTGCTTTATCGGCTTCAGGACCCGGTCGGCGGCCGGACCCTCGGCTACGTCAAGCCAACCAAGGACGTCGATCTCACCCCCGGCCTCGGCCGGATGGTTGGAATCGTCGGCACCAAGAGCTACGACGCCGGTTACCGGCTCATGATCGTGACGCCCCGGCGATTCGACATCTTCATCGCCGAGAACAACGCAGAGTGACGATACCGATCGAGCGAGGGCTTCCGAAATCAGCGCCATGACGCTACCCTGTGAGACCTCATCGGGCGTCGTGAAGTTCGATCAGACCAGAATGGACACGGGGCGTTAGCTCAGTTGGGAGAGCGGCTGCTTTGCAAGCAGCAGGTCACCGGTTCGAGACCGGTACGCTCCATTCGAACAAGAAACCGCCGGTCTTCGGACCGGCGGTTCTTTTTGAGACCTGCCCGCAACTGGCCACGGCACGCGGTGAACAGACGCACGCCGCTGATCCTGCGAAAATGCTGGCGAAGGGATGAATGCCCAACGAAGAACGCCGCACCCGTCAGGGATGCGGCGTGCTGTGTTTCTGTTGGTTGATCGCGTCATCCCATCACGGGCACGGGCCCCAGGCTGAGAACAGGATGCCG
>JAPKCC010000134.1 GCA_028823105.1 Phycisphaerales bacterium
CGTGGTCCTCGTGGTCCTCGCGGTCCTCGCGGCAGTATTCCTCCTGGTGTTCTTTGTTCCGCTCTGACGGACCGACGCGGGACGATAGAATGCGGGCTCAGGAGAACTCCCATGCAGCATCCCGGTGCCCGCCTTCGGGCCCTCGTCGAGCAGGACGTCGTCATGATCCCCGGAGCGTTCAACGCGCTGGTGGGAATGGCGGTTCGAGAAGCGGGCTTTGATGCCTGTTACATCTCGGGCGGCGCGACGGCAAACGTCGCCGGTACGCCCGACGTCGGTCTGCTCACGCTGACTGAGGTCGTCCGGACCATTCGAGAAATCGTCGACGCCTCAGGCATCCCGGTCATCGCCGATGCGGACACCGGTTACGGCGAGATTGAATGCGCGGTCCGGACCGTGGTCGAGTACGAACGTGCGGGGGCCGCGGCCCTGCACGTTGAGGATCAGGTCTTTCCGAAACGGTGCGGCCATCTCGACGGCAAGCAACTCGTCCCGGCCGGGGATTTCAGCGAGAAGATCTCCGCGATGTCTGCGGCGCGGCAGAATTCCGATTTTATGATCATCGCTCGAACCGATGCCCGGCACGTGACCGGTATGGATGACGCGATCGACCGGGCGAATCGATATCGAGCGGCGGGGGCCGATGCGATCTTTCCAGAGGGACTTCAGTCGGAGGCCGAGTTTGAAGCCTTTGCCGCGGGGTCACCGGGCCTGCTTCTCGCGAACATGACGGAATTCGGGAAGACGCCGATCATCACCGCGGATCGATTCGGCGAACTCGGGTATCGAATGGTGATCTACCCGCTCAGCATGATGCGGCTTGCGATGGGCGAGGTCGTTCGTGGCTTGAGTGAACTCCGCAGGTCGGGTTCGGTCGAACCGATCCTCGGTCGGATGCAGTCGCGTCAGGAACTCTATGAACTGCTCAGGTACACCCCGGGCACAGAATGGCGTTTTCCGGGCGGCGGCGGGTGAGGTTTCCGGTTGAGGTATCGGGGCCGGTCGGCTCCGGTCAGCCGGCGTTGTCCAGCCTGACGAATTCGATCGGTCCTGATTCCGCGCCCCAGACCTGCGTCCCCTTCGCATCGAAACCGCGATCCCAAGTATTGATCGAGGTGGCATCGATCCGCACTTCGCTCGTCGCATGATCTGCACCATTCAAGGCGCTGGCACAGCCATCGCCCTTGGTTCCACCGGTGAAGGCAGGTTGGGATCCCGTGACGGTGAGCAGGTAGAGGGTGCAGCCCTCGCGGGGGATGAGCAGCGCGGGATCGATGGAATTGAAGTAGTTGGGGTCTTTCCACGATCCGGCAGGGGGGACTTCGCCCTCGGGGAACCCAAAGACCTCCGAGATCAAACCGCCTTGGGCGTCATTGCGAACCCGATGGGCCAACTGGCGAGACGGTCGGTCGAGCGCATCGCTCGCGGCTTCTTCGACGTAGAGCCACCGCCCGTCTTCGCGATCAGGCCAGATCGGGACGCCATGGAGACTGATCGAGCGAAACGTGGAGTCCCCTTCAGCCTGGGCGGATGAGTTGAACCGGCCGCAGAGCCACGAATGGAGTCGGTCGACGCCACTGGAGAATCGGATGGGTCCTGCGACGGAGGAAGTCTCCGTACCGTTGCAGCCGCCGCTGGAGAGAACGATCAGGAGGGCTAATCCAGCGGTAAGCGGTGCCACGCGTCGATCGAGGTATGACTTCATGGCCGCAGTCTAGGTCTTCGAGCGAGGTTTCGAGGCCGAGCGGCTGGTGATGATTCGTGGATCCGATCGATTCCGGGCGGACGTCGGGCGGGGCGTTAGGATGGTCGACCCGGAATTCGAAGAGTATTCCACTTGAATTCGCCCTCGATGGAAAGGAAACATCATGAGCTCCACTGCCACTGACACCCGCGGCCTTGCTGGCCAGACGATCGGGGAGACCCAGGTCTGCTCGGTCAACCAGACCCAACTGATTTATCGCGGTTACGAAATTGCGGATCTTGCCGCGAACGCTTCGTTTGAGGAGGTCTCGTACCTCCTTCTGGTGGGACATAAGCCGTCCGCCGAAGAACTGGCGGAATTCAAGCAGACGCTGGTTGGAATGCGTTCGATTCCGCAGTCGGTGAGCGACGCGATCACGCACATTGCTCGGGAGAGCCCTGACGCTCATCCGATGGGCGTGGTTCGAACCGCGATCAGCCTCCTCGGGCATCTTGATGCCGAGTGCGAGGACAACAGTGCAGAGGCCGAGCTTCGGAAGTCTATGCGTTTGCTCGCCTCGATTCCGACCTGTATCGGCGTGCACCAGCGGGCGCTCGAAGGCAAGTCGCCGATCGATCCTGACCCAACGCTTGATCACGCCGCCAACCTGCTCTGGTGCATGACCGGCGAAAAGCCTGGCGAGATTGCGGCGAAGGTCATGGATGTCTCGCTGATTCTTTATGCGGAGCACGATTTCAACGCCTCGACATTCACTTGTCGGGTCATTGCCTCCACGAATAGTGATCTTCATTCCGCGGTCTGCGGTGGCGTGGGTGCCTTGAAGGGCAATCTGCATGGTGGCGCCAATGAGGCCGCCATGGAGATGCTGGCGGACATCATGAAGGACACCGAGGACGGATCGATGACCGTCGAAGCCTGGATGCAGCGAGCGTTCGTCGAAAAGCGGAAGCTGATGGGGTTCGGACATCGGGTCTACAAGAATGGCGACCATCGGGCCGGGATCCTTCGAGATTGGGGTCTCAAGTACGCCGCCGAAGAGAACGCTTCGGCTCGAAAGTGGTTTGATCTCGGTGATGCGGTACAGGGCATCATGCTCGACCAGAAGAACATCCATCCGAACGTGGACTTCCCCTGCGGGATGACCTACTTCGCGATGGGAATCCCCGTTCCGCAGTACACGCCGATTTTCGTGGCCAGCCGTATCACCGGATGGTGTGCCCACATCATGGAGCAGCATGCGAACAACCGGATTATCCGGCCGCTTGCAGAATATTCCGGCCCGGCCCTTCAGCCATGGAACGACAGAGCCCATAGGTGGCTCGAGTCATCGCGTCATCGCGTCATCGCGTCATCGCGAAGAGAAACGACAAGGGCCGTCCGATCAATGATCGGACGGCCCTTGGTTCTTTGTTGGTCAAGCGGGCCGAGTCGTGATGTGGAGGCGCCTCACGTGCCTCCGACGTCCGCCCGGCGCCCGAAAATATCAGAACTCGCAGGCACCAATGATGTCATCCCCACTGGGGATGCCGATCTCCGATCCGAGAATAAAGGCGGAGAACGTTCCGCTCGTGGAGGATCCGAGCGTTGCCGGTGCGAAGTCAAAGAGGTCTTCGTCGACGCCGGAGAGCCCGGTGACGGAGAAGTTCCCGAGGGTGGAAAGCGACAGAATTCCCGTGGACTCGTTTGCGGAAATGGCATCCACGTCTTCCGACCTAGAGGACGAGAGACCGACATCGCTTCCATCGAAGTATGCCGAGAACGTCCCACTCGTCGTCGCACCGAGCGAAGACGGCGAGAAGGCAATGATGTCTTCGTCGTTGCTCCGTAGTCCGCTGACTCGACATCCTCCGGTCGTCGAGATGAGCACGGTTCCATCCGCGAGCACATGCAGCCCGTCAATGTCTTCGCCGTTTTTCGTGAGGCCGACATCGCTCCCGTCGAACCACATGGCGAAGTCGCCTGCTGTCGCGGCGCCGAGTTGTGTAGGCGTGAATTGCAGGATGTCGGAATCGTCAAAAGCGATGCCGTCGACGGTTCCCGCACCCGTGAATGACATCAGGAGATCACCGTCGGCCAGTCGGGTCAGGGCGTTGATGCGGTAGCTGGCGAGTCCGACGTCGCTGCCGTCGAACCAGAGCTGGGCCTCATAGGTATCGAGGTCGATGGCGACGAGATCCTCATCCGCGGCGACACCGAATCCGAATGAAGGATTCCCCTGGATCGCGAGGAGCAGCGTGGAACCTGTTTCGCCGCCGCCGCCGCCGCCGCCATCACCGCCGCCGCCGCCGGAGCCATCATCGGGTTCGATGATGGAGAGCGTGCCGCTTCCAGTGTTGCCCGAACTGTAGCCGCCGAGCGCGATGATGTACTCGGTCCCACTCACCCCTTCGAACGTGAGGGAAGAGGTGTAGCCAGCGCAGCCTGAGCCGTCGTCGTTGCATGCGATAATGCTCGTGACATCGCATGAACCGAGCACGGCGATCTTGGTGTCGAAGTTGGCGGCGTTGCAAGTCGAAACGGTGTACGTGCCGGGATTCGTCGCCGTGAATCGATACCAGTTGGTGTCGTAGATGGAACCGCATCCCGCCGGCGCCAGATCTCCGCTGCCTGGCGTGGTGCTGAATCCGGTGTCACCACCTAAGATCGCCACCGCGGAATCGCAGGGTGTCCCGCCACCGCCACCGCCACCGCCACCGCCACCACCCGAGATTGCGGCAATTGCGTTCGCAGCATTGGCACGACCAGAGCCCATCTGGCCGCTGTACGAGGAGATGGGGTCGGCGCTGTCTCGGACGGCCGCCCAGACATCGCTCGCGGTCGCGGAAGGATTCTGTGACCAGGTCAGCGCCGCGACGCTGGCAACCAGTGGGGTCGCCATCGAAGTGCCACTGAGATAGGCGTAGCCATCCGCGTTCGGCGAGGAGTGGTCGTGATACGTGGCGAGAATGCTCACGCCAGGGGCGCTGACGTCGACCCAGCTTCCGTAACTCGAGAAGGAGGCCTTGGTGTCATCCGTGTCGAGGGCGCCCACCGAGTAACAGTCGCTTCTTGAGTTGACGTAGCCTTGGCTGGTGTTGTTGCTGTTTCCAGCCGCCACGAAGACCAGACCACCGGAGGCGATGAAGTAGTCGATCGCGGCGGAAAGTCCACCACTATTGGAGCTTCCCCAGCTGCAGCTCGCAATCTTCGCACCGTTCTGGGCTGCGTAGTAGAAGGCCTCGGCCGCCGCGGCCATCCCGACGAATCCGACTTCGGAACCGCCGTAGTTCGACGAATGACCCATTCTTAGGGCCATCACTCGGACGCCGTTGCCCGAGGTGGACGGCGAGCCGTTTCCATACCCGCCCGCGGGGCTGGAGACCCCGGTTCCATTGTTGTTCAGGGCGCCGACGATTCCGGCGCAGTGGGTTCCGTGACCGTTGAAGTCTCGCGGGTCATTGTCTGCACCATTGCAATCCTCACCCGACCAGCACGAATAGCCATAGAGCGGACTGGTGATGAAGTCGTATCCGACGATGTCGTCGACGAAGCCGTTGCCATCGTCATCGACCCCGGCGGTCCCGTTGGCCTCTGCGGTGTTCCGCCACATGTTGCCGCCGGCCGTGGAGAGGTTGCCGGCGGTCGCCGCGTTCCCCGCGAGGTCCGCGTGATACCACTGAACTCCAGTATCGAGCACGGCCACGATGATCGAGGGGTCGCCGGTCTGCACGTCCCATGCTTCGGGGGCATCGACGTCCGCATCGTTTGACTGATTCAGGTGCCAGCAATTCGCGAAGTAGGGGTCGTTCACCGTCGCAGAGACGGGGTGCACGCCGATGAGCTCGGCGTTGCGCACCAGGGGATGGGCGAGGGCAAGTGCGAGGGCACCTTCTAGGCCTCCGGGTGCAACTGCGGGATCGATTCGGACCACATGGTAATTGGAGAGATCGGGTCCCCCGTTCTTCGGGGCGATTGATGCCCCGGGAAATTGTGGGCGAACGGATTCGACGGCGATGAGATCGAGCAGGTTGTGTGTCTCGGGCGACGCTTCACGAAGGGGCATCTCCTTCTTCCGGGCGACCCGAAGAGCGTCGGTGCCGACCTTTCGAAACTCAATCACCAGTTCATTGGGGACGACCATGGGCAGACCGTCGTCGACACGGGGCGGAACGTCGAAGCGTGGTGCGTCGGGGCGTGGTCCATCCGCGAGTGGTGGCGCCGTGGCGAGCGCACCGGAACAGGTTCCGATGGCGGCGAGAAGGGTGATCGTGAGTTTCATGTCTTGTGAGCTCCGGAAAAGGGGTTGAGCGGAAGAACTCCGCTTCTCAAGGACAAGAGGTCGGACGGGGGAAACTGTGGATGGAAACAGGCGTCTTCGACCGGGCCTTCGAGTCGAAGGTGCGGGTGAAATGAACCGTGGACGTGATGAAGGGCGGCACTCGAAGGCTCTGCCGGGAGGACTCGACGCTGGAATGAGATTGAAGATCCGGCGATTCGGTGTCTCGCCGATGGCCATGGTCTCCATGGTCTCCATGGGATCCCTGAGATCCATCGATCTCAGGCAACGGGTTCCAATTCGGGTTCATTCGCGGCCCCCGGGTCGTTTTGACGACGTCATGCCAGT
>JAPKCC010000135.1 GCA_028823105.1 Phycisphaerales bacterium
GGTCGAATGTCGATGTACGCATCGAGGATGACCTTGGGGGCGAAGGACACGTCGTCGTCTTCCGTGGTGTTCAAGTAGACGCCCATCTGGTGCCAGCTGGTGCGCGAGGTGACGAGGTCGAGTCGGCCGTCACCATTGATGTCGTGAAGTTGGATATATCCCTCGTACCCATCACCGGAGAGAATGATCGGCGGGTCGAAGTCAAAGGTGCTGCTGGAACCACGGTTGATGAAGATGCAGGTGTGCGATTCGAAGTTATCCGTAACGCTCCCGTATTCGGAAGCGACGATGTCGAGTCGCCCGTCACCATTGAGGTCGCCCAGCGCCAGCTCATCAGCATCGGCATACACTCCGACACCAAGACTCAAGGTCGCACTCCGGACGAATGAGATGAGCCCTGCCTCGTCGTAGGAAGCGGTGTGAATGTGAACATCACCGTAGGTGCCCTGCACCGTGACGATCTCGTGCACGCCATCGCCGTCAAGGTCGCCGACGGCGAGTGTTTCCACGGGGCTCCCGAAGTATGGGCTTACGAAGACCTCGCCGAGGTACGAGACGTCGAAAGGCTCGGAGGCGTCGAAGGTGATGTTGAATCGATCCGATGACCGAGCGATCAGGCCGTTGGACGACACGGTGATGGGTGAAAATTGTGCCCCGGAAGGCACGGTGACGACGAGGCGGGTCTCGGATGCCGACACGACGGTGGCGGTGACGCCCCCGAAGGAGACACGGTTCTCACCGGCGTTCGCACCAAACCCGGCGCCAGAAATGACGACTTCACTCCCGATCGGCCCAGATCGTGGACTGATGGCATCGACGACGGGGACGGACGAACCACCGGGGTTTGTCGCGAACACGATGGCGAGAAGGAAGCTGACGATGGGAGTCATCACTGGGTCCGAGTCTTCGAGGGACGGGAAGCCGAGTTGAGTCGACTTGGTGCGAATTCGATCTGTTTGGAACGTAGATTGTCTCTCCGCGTCGACGTCATAGATAGTCTCCGGTTCTGAAAACCAGGATTTCGTCGAGACGCAAAACGCTGTATTCACCTCTAGAAGCCGCCTCCTTGGATTTTTGTGTGTTCTCGAGGGCATCTCCCTTGGTGGGTTCGGATGGCCCATCGGCCACCCACCCGACACTGATCATCGACGGAACGAACGGCGTGTAGGCCCATCGAACGAAACCCAGACCGATCGCGATCAAGTGGAAACCGAAGATCGTCCCGCGAGTCGTTCCCAACGTCGGTATCGCCATGCCGACCCGTCCAGCGGGATCGGTCGATGAACATCTTGGCATGAGCTCGTGGCGGCCGGTCGTCATCCAGGTGCTTCTCCTCATCGCCGCCTTGCCGCTGGTCGGTGCCGGTCTCCTCTTCGCGGGATTCGGCCTGCTCGGGCTCCTCGGTGTGCTCGCCGACACGAGCGTCTCGGAGAATCGCGCGTTCGGCGCCCAGTTCCTGCTCATGTCGCTCTTCTCCGGCGTGCCGGGAATCGTGCTGCTTTCGCTCGCATTCGTACTGGGCCGTCGGCACGTCGAGTGATGTACTCGGTGTGGGTACGATCTGCGTGACGTGAAGACCAACTGCCCGGAATGCGGGGGCGAACAACGCGGCGCAGATCCTGATGCCGAAGCAGAAATCTGATCCGACGACGCCGCTTCCGCCGACGATGAAGGGAGACACGAAGGGCGACGCATGCAGGAACTGATCACGACATGGGCGATGGCGATCACGACCCTGACCGCCACGCTCCTCCTGCTCCTGGCGATCTACACCTGGCCGAGAGGCGAACGACGCCGGTGCCCGGGGCACCGAGGCTGGCGAACACTCTGGAATCCTGCCCGCTGGGTCCGCAGAAGCGACTGCTGGCAGGACCTCACCGGGGTGCCGATCACACCGACCGACGAGATCCGGTGTCCGGAGTGCGGAAGATCCACACCGATCGACCGCGTCCTTCGTGACGGGCGCCGAATCCGTCTGGGCCTCATCGGCGCCGTCCTCGCCATGCTCGCAATCGGTTCGCAGATCGGGGTCGCGGCTCATTCCGGCCGACCGCTTCGGTCCGTTCCGACCCTCGCCCTCGTGATGCTCTCCAACACCGCGATCGGCGGGCATCGAACCGCGGTCCGCCAGGAAGTCGAACAGCGGGTCGATGACGGGACGGTCGCCGGCTTCGATGCCCGCCGCCTCGCCGACGTGCTGGTCCGTGATCTTCGCTCCGACGGACGGAAGTGGAACGCGAACGAGGCGGCCGACGCACTCGGACGGCTCTGGCCGGATTCGAAGAATGCGTTGGACCGAGAACTCGTCGAAGGTGACGTCCAGTCGCGGAAGATCGCCGCGGTGATCCTGCGCTCACGCGATCAAACAGGGTCGAGGGAGCTCTTCATCGCGAGCGTGGATGATCTTCGGGACGATGGCGATGCCTCCGCCGGGTGGCTCTTGCAAAGGAACGCCCGCGCTGCCGGCGAGTACCTCATCAATCACTACTGGGAAGCCCCCGAACTGATTCGGGCGGTCCTCGATTCTGACGATGCCCAACAATGCAGACTCGCGATGGCGATCTGTGGATTCTCCGGCGATACGACGGTCGTCGAACGCGTCGTCCCGGTTCTCATCGACAGCCTCCGCGACAACGACATCTATGGGGATGCCAGATGCGCGGCGCCGGCCGTGTTCAATTTCGGACCACCCGCCATCGAATACCTCCGTCCATTCGTCGATGATCCCGATCGCCAGCTTCGGGAGACCGTGCGGTCGATCATCGAACGACTCGAACATCCGGATCGGGCCTGGGATGAATGCGAAAACCGACTTCCCCGCATCACCAGCACGACTCATGATCCCCTCGCCCTTGATTTCTGGACGGCTTCTGGAGGATGATGAGGTCGTCCGACCCTCATCGCACGACCTTCAAGAAGAAGCGCTCTTCGAAAACGAGTCCCGCCGGACAATGAATGAACTGAACGCCATCATCGACCAGCTGCTCGGACTCGACCGAATGGAGATCGTGTTCTGGGTCTGCGTGGTGCTCGCACCGATCGGTTCCGTCTGGTACCAGTACGACGAAACCAATGACGGATGGCCTCGGATTCTCGCCTGGAGCGCCTTGTGGACCATTCTCTTCCCCGTCGGCGTCCTCCTTTTCTTCTGGCAGGTCCACCAGCACTTTCCCAGCCCATGGTCCCGGTACTGACGCCCGGGACGCGACTCGGATCATCGCCTCCCCAATCGAGGCGTCGAAGATCAAACCGGCTGCGATGTTCCTCGGCGAGGTTCGGTAGGGAGGTTCGGTAGGCTCGTCTTCACTTCGTTGCACTCGCGACTCGCATTCCCCCACGTCCGGTCCGGTCCGGCCCGGCCCGGCCCACCAGGTCATGGAACCGATCATGAACGCCACCTTCTCACCCATCCGACGTCTTCGACGTGTTTCCTCGGCGATCTCGACGCCTCGAAGAATGCTCTCGGGCTTGAGCCTGGCCCTCCTTGCGACGACGAGCAACGCCGTTGGCCAGCACGACGCTTCGGACGATCACGGTTCGTCATCCTCGCCCCCGATCAAGGTCTACATCCTGATGGGCCAGTCGAACATGGTCGGGTTCGGGCGAATCGGTCCGGCCGAGACGGAAGGCACCCTGGAATATCTCGTCAAGACGGAAGGCGAGAAGCAACATCTGATCGACGACTCCGGCGATTGGCGGGTGAGAGAGGATGTTTGGTGCGTCCAGGTCACCGCCGGAAATCGCCGCGGCTGGCTGGAACCCGGATTCGGCGCCCGCGCCAACCTGATCGGCCCCGAACTGGGATTCGGCATCGCGGTCGGCGATCATCACGACGAGCGAGTGCTTCTCATCAAGGCCTCGCAGGGCAATCGAAGCCTGGGTTGGGACATCCTTCCCCCGGGAAGCGAACGCTTCGAGCACGACGGAAGAATCTACGCGGGCTACAAGGACAATCCGTCCTCCTGGACCAAGGATGATCCGGGCACGCCAGTCAACTGGTATGCCGGCAAACAGTACGACGACTTCGTCACCGACATCCGCAAGGTCCTCGACAACCTCTCCGACCACACCCCCGCAACCGACGACCATCCCTGGGAGATCGCGGGCTTCGTCTGGTGGCAGGGACACAAGGATCAGAACCCGGCGCATGCGAGTCGATACGAATCGAATCTCGTGCGTTTGATCGACTCCCTGCGACGGGAGTTCGACGCGCCGGAGGCGCCCTTCGTGCTCGCGACCATCGCCTTCGATGGCTGGAAACTTGCCGGGGCCGGCCGAACCGTGGCGGACGCCCAGCTCGCGGTCGACGGTGAATCGGGACGGCATCCCGAGCACCAGGGAAACGTGAAGACCGTCGAAGTCCGCGACCATTGGCGCGACTCCACGGTCTCCCCCACTCGCCAGGGCCATCACTACAACCACAACGCCGAGACCTACCTGCTGGTCGGCGAGGCGCTCGGCGAGGCGATGATCGCGCTCGAACCGCCGCCGAAGAAGGACACCCGGACCTTCATCCCCGTTCCTGATGAACCGACCTATCACCTGCTCGAGGGGTACGACCCGAAGTGGCGGGGCCAGATTCGGGACGGCGTCGAACTGGCTCGATCGTTCTGGGGGAGTTACGGACCCGCGCACGTCTTCGTGGTCGGGTCCGAGGATGGCGAGACGATCCCGGATGCGTCGCGCGAGGCGTTCCTCGATGACTACTGCCGCTGGCGGACCCGAGGCACCGGACGAACGACGACCGAATGCCGGCCGCATGCGATGGAACGGTTCATCGACATCGCAGAACGCGGCGAATCCGAGGCGTATCTCTCGTGGGTCGAGGAGTTTGAACAGCCCGAGGCCGAACTGGTCTTCATCAACGTACACCAGTGGTACTTCGAGGACGATGAGATTCCCGATCCGGTGCTCCGGGGCATCCACGAGTACACGCACGTCTTCCAGAAGGCGTTCGGCACCACGCCCACTTGGATGATGGAGGGCGGCGCCGTCTTCGCGGAAGGATGGGTGCCGTGGATCGAAGGCCGATGCGGGTATGAGTTCATGTCGACCCGGATGGACCGCCTCATGGACCGCGCCCTCGAGATGGATGATCCTGATCTCTCGATCGCCGACATGGAAGACATCGACACCGCACCAGCGAACGTCCGGAAGTACTACCGCGAACTCGCGTACGACACGGGCGCATGGGCGGTCGCGTTCCTGATCCACCAATCCCCGTCGCGGAGCGTGGCGGCCTTTCGCGACGAGTTCTATCCGATGGTCACGCCGCTGGGATGGGAGAAGGCGCTCGCGACCTATCTTGGGATCGAAGACACCGCGGCGTTCTATCGCGGCTTCGACGCCTTCATGAAGGCACCACGAAAAACCCAGATGGTGGTACTCCAGGAACTCCAACCCTGATTCAGGGACGCGTGTCCTCTATAGACGCGAGCCGAGCTTCGACGTCAGCGTCTGCGTCTGCGTGGTGGTGTCGATGTGGGCGACCAGCCTCGGTTGGTTGAAGGATCGCGGTGTAAAGGCGCCGGATCGAAACCCGGAATCAGTGATCAACCCGAAACGGCGCCGTACTTGGCCCGATACGCCGCGATTCGGGCGAGGTCCGTCTCGTCGAGCCGGCCACCGAGATGCGCGAGAATGTCGTCGAGATCGACGATCGACCGGGTCGGCATCGAGAATTCCTCGGCGAGTTCGGCGAGGGCGGTTCGTTCGGTGGTCCCCCGCTCCTGCCGATCGACAGAGACGATCAGGCCGGCAAGTCGGACCTCGGCCGCCGCGCGAAGGACCGGAACCGTCTCGCGGATCGACGTCCCGGCGGTGGTCACGTCCTCGACGATGAGCACCCGATCGCCATCGCGCAACTTCCGGCCCACGATCACCCCGCCTTCGCCATGATCCTTCGCCTCCTTGCGATTGAAGCAGAACTCGACCTCGCGGCCACGCTCGGCGAAGGCCATCGAGACTGCGACGACCAAGGGGATGCCCTTGTACGCCGGGCCGAAGAGTACGTCGACGCCATCAGGGAACGACGCTTCGATGGCATCGGCATAGGCGCGACCGAGCATCGCCATCTGCACGCCTGACCGGTAGAGACCGGTGTTGACGAAGTAGGGCGTCTTCCGACCGCTCTTGGTGGTGAAATCACCAAAGGTCAGAACGCCGACGTCGAGCATGAAGTCGATGAAGTCTTTTTGAAAGTCGTGCATGGCGATGAGAATGGTATCGCAACCACGCCTGTCGGCC
>JAPKCC010000047.1 GCA_028823105.1 Phycisphaerales bacterium
GGAGCCTTCTTGGCTGGAGCCTTCTTGGCTGGAGCCTTGGCCGGAGCCTTGGCCGGAGCCTTCTTGGCTGGAGCCTTGGCCGGCGGCTTCTTGGTCGACTTCGACTTACTCGATGGAGTTTTCTTCGTAGCCACGTGTGCAGCATCCAGGCGAGAGGTCGAAGGATGGAAACCAGTCTGGCTCGTCCGGAATCACCCGATCCGGGTTGCGGAAGACTACCGAAACCACCGGTCCGCCGCAACCTCACGAGAGATCCGGTATCCCAGAATGACGGAAACCGTCGCCTACTTTCACGATCATGCGAGGATCTTCGGAGATCATCACCCTTCGACGGGTATTGGCATCTCCATGGACACCATGGGGCCGATCGATCGAAACTTATCAAACCGCTGTCGAACGAGCGTCTCTGGCTGCAAGCGAGAGAGCTCGGCGAGCTGATCCAGAATCCAACTCTGGAGATGTGCCGTCGCAGTCTCTGGATTCCGATGCGCCCCACCTACCGGCTCCGGGATGATGGCATCAACCAGACCGTGCTTGAGATTGTCCTTTGCCGTGAGATTCAACTCGCGAGCAGCGATGGTGTTGGTCTCTTCGTTGGCTTCCTTCCACAGAATCGCCGCGCACCCTTCAGGGCTGATGACCGAATACCACGCGTGCTCGAGCATCGCGACCCGATCCCCGACGCCGATCCCCAGCGCCCCGCCTGAACCCCCCTCTCCGATCACCACGCAGACCACCGGGGTCCGAAGGCGGCTCATCTCAAGCAGATTTCGGGCGATCGCCTCTGCTTGGCCCCGTTGTTCGCTCCCGACCCCGGGATATGCCCCCGGGGTGTCGATCAAGGTGACGATCGGCAACCGGTACTTCTCGGCCAGCTTCATCTTCAACAACGCCTTCCGATATCCCTCGGGGTGGGCGCATCCGAAATGACACTTGATCTTGTCCGCCGTCTCATGGCCCTTGCGGTGCCCGATCAGCATCACTTTCCGAGATCCAATCCGCCCGAATCCACAGGTGATCGCGGGATCGTCTCCGAAATGCCGATCGCCATGAAGCTCGCAATAGTCGCGGCACATCATCCGGATGTAGTCGTCCGAGTGAGGCCGAAGCGGGTGACGAGCGACTCGGACCGTCTGCCAGGGCGAAAGATCGTCGTAGATTTTTCGTAGAAGTTCGTTCCGGGTATTCCGGAGGCTCTGGATCTCGGATGCGAATCGCGCGGAATCGTCCTTCGATTCGAGCGCGTCGATCTGTCGATCGATCTCCAGAACGGCGGATTCGAAGTCGAGTTCGTAATTCGGGCTGTAGCCTGCGGGTGGCATGGTGCACGAGTATAGAACCTCGACGCCGCGAAACAACGCTCAACCTGCGACACTTGGAATCATGACCGACCTGGCCATCGATCAAAGCCCCCAACTTTCCGTCCTCGGGCTCGGCAACATGGGCGCTGCCGTCCTTCAGGGCGGACTGGAGAGCGGAATTCTCACCCCGGAATCCGTCCTGGTCTGCGATCCTGACCAGGCCAAACTGTCGCCATTCGCGGATCGGGGTTGCCGAATCGGGGTTATAGAGGAGGCCGCGTCCACGCCCCGCGTGCTCCTGGCCGTCAAGCCTCAGGTCTTTCCCGAATTGGCATCGACCTTCTCGAGCCGCCCACGCGATCGAACCGTGATCAGCGTGATGGCGGGAATTCAAGGGCAGCGGATCGTCGCTGCGATGGGTTCAGGTACGTCGGTGATCCGTGCCATGCCCAATATGCCGGCCTCGATCGGGCACGGGGTGACCGCCCTCGCCGCATCCCCCGATGTCTCGGACGCGGAACGAGCCTTCGCCCGGGAGCTCTTCGCCGCGGTCGGCACCGTGGTCGAAGTCGAAGAAGAAATGATGTTCGCGGTCACCGCGACGAGTGGTTCCGGCCCGGCCTGGGTCTACCGTCTGGTGGAGGCGTGGATCAAGGCCGCAGAGGAGCAAGGCCTTCCACCCGAGACCGCGCGATCCCTCGTCCACGGCACGCTTCTCGGCGCCGCCCATCTCCTCCACCACTCCGATCGATCCGCCGGGGAACTTCGGGCCGCCGTCACCAGCAAAGGCGGCACCACTGCCGCGGGTCTGGACGCCATGGACTCCTACGGTTTCGACCGCGTAATCTCCGAGACAATCGCCGCGGCGACCCGCCGCGGTCGAGCGCTCGACGAAGGGCACTGATCGCCTCCGAGAGGCATCGATCAGAAATCGCGGCGCCGGAAACGCCAGACTCCGAACGCCAGGATCACGGCCTCGAACCCTAGGCTTGTTCCGATGATCCAAATCGGTCCGTGCGATTCATCAAGTTCCGCGTTGTACCGTTCTTCGAAGTCCTGCCTCCCGACCATTTCACCAAAACGCTCCGCCATGTCGTCGTCCTGCGGCTCGGGAGTGACGAGACCCGCGTGCTTTGTGAGGAGACGTTCAAGGAGAGAGATCGTCTCGCTGGTCTTGGGGAGGAAGGTGTTGGCGAGGTGGAACCAGTCGTTGATGCTCTGCGAAAGCACCATCCTCTCCATCTCTTCCTCAAGTTCCATTCTCGATGTTTCGAGCCGATTCTCCTTCATCACCAGCTCTGCCTCGAACTCGGCAAGCTCCGCGATGACACTTTCGTCACCCCTCTCCGCCACGATCGACGTCGCCACAACGATGTCGGTGAGATCTGCAATCCTCCCCTTCTGCTCCTCGAATCGAAGCTCCATGCGTTCCGACGTGATCTCATTGGTGACCCGCCACGCGAGCGTGGCGCCGTCACCCGTCTGCACCAGGAAGATCAGGAACCAGAAGAGAAAAACGCTGATGATCGAGGCGATCACGGATCCGGTGAGCAGACCGACCACGGCCTGCATGGAGAAAAGGTACGAGTAGAACACCAGGACCAGCGGAATCGCGATGAACAACCACGGCTCCCAATCGCCGCCCCGTAGTCCAATGACCAAGAAGGAAGCCAGCGTGAAGACTGTCACCTGCAGGCCCGCGAACATCAGACCGGTCAGGAACTTGGTGAGAAAAAGCCGGACTCGGCCGATGGGCTTTGACAGCATCAAATCAATTGAGCCCTTGTCAACGAAGTCCGGGAAGATGCTTGCCGTCGAAATGAGCGCAATGATGGTCGCGATCCAACCCAGCCAGAATCCGACTCCCAGTTCGGCGAATATGAACTTGTAGAAATCCGCCGTGGGAATGAAGTTGCTGGAGAGGAACGGAAAGGGAATCGACCAGTGAAAGATGGTCAGACCTTCTTTGTCGTTCCCCATGGCCGCGAATGCCGCGACCACGATGCCGCTGAGCATCAACGTGATCCAGAAGAGCCGACGGTGATTCAACTCGCGGTAGGCATCCACGAAGATCGCCATGGTCTGCCTCATGATGCATCTCCCGCTCGGGTGATCTTCCGCTTGGAAGCGCCCGGCGTTTTCGCTCGCCCAGTCTCTGGGTCGTGCACGTATCTCATGAAGAGATCCTCCAGCGATTCGCGTACCGGTCGGAGCGACACGATGGTCCGATTCTCACGGCGAAGCTGATCAAGAATGTCCTGAATCAAGTCTGCCTCGGCGGTCGGAAGCACCAGCGTGCTGGTCCCAGCCAATTGCCCCGGCAGGCTCGTCAGGCTCAGGCCGTTGCGATCCGTCCAGTCCGGAGGTGATCCCGCGATCGTGATTTCGTATCGGCGGCTGGCCGAGGTGAGTTCCTCGATGGTGCCTTGCGCCGCGACCTCGCCCTGCACCAGAATCGCCACTCGATCGCAGACCATCTCCAACTCACTCAGGAGATGACTGTTCAAGAACACGCACGCACCGCGATCACGAATCTTGACGAGGACGTCGCGGATATCCTTCCGACCCACTGGATCGACGCCGTCGGTCGGTTCGTCGAGTACCACAAGATCGGGATCGTTGACCATGGCGGCGGCGATGCCGACCCGTTGCAGCATGCCCTTGGAATAGGTGGAGACCTTCTTGTCTCCCCAGTCGGCCATGCCCACCAGGTCGAGCAGTTCATCGGCCTTGTTCCGGCACGTCTTGGCGTCGACCTGTGACATGGCGCCCACAAATTCGATCGCCTGCCGCCCAGTCTGGTAGATGGGGAATCGATGCTTTTCGGGGAGATAGCCGACCCGGCGAAGCGTGGCCTGATGGCCAATCGGCCGACCGAGGATGGTCCCGCGGGCCCGAGTGGGGCGAACCACGGTCAACATGATCTTCACCAGGGTGCTCTTGCCGGCGCCATTCGGGCCGAGCAGACCGAATATCTCACCCCGTTGCGCCTTCATTTCGATGCCGCGAAGGGCGTGTACTTTGCCTTTGTAACTCTTCCGCACATCGTGCAGGTCAACGGCGTACTCTCGGCCGCCTTCCGACTCCGGCGGTGCGGTAGGCGGGCTCGGACTCGGGCTAGAGCTCGGACTAGAGGTCTTCTCATGCATGGTGGACATCCTACTGACTCGGAATCTCCCCTCCTGAATGTCGAGAAAATCAAGAAACTCAAGAAGATCGACTCGGACCACCAGACCCCGGTGACCGCCATCGATGCCGCATCCGTCCGCATCCACCAGCCTCAACGCATCGAACCGCTAATCTGATCACCTCTTATGCCCGACCTTCGCACTTTCATCTCCGCCCTCGAGTCAGCCGGAGAATTGCACCGAGTCCGGACGCCGGTGTCTCCGATTCTCGAGGTGACCGAGATCGCCGATCGCCTGGCCCTCTCGGCGGCTCCTTCCCCGAGTCGGAACGCCGAAGCCTTCGACCCTGGACGGGGCGGGCTCGGGGGTCCCGCCCTCCTCTTCGAGAACGTCGAAGGATGCGATTTTCCGCTGGCGATCAATCTCTACGGCTCGTATCACCGCATCGAAACAGCCCTCGGCTGCCAGGGCCCCGCCGGCGGCCTTGAAGCGATCGCCGACAAGATCGGCTCGCTCGCGAAGCCGCAGCCTCCTCGATCACTCCGCGAACTCTGGGACAAAGCGCGAGAATTCGGCCCTCTCCTTCGAATCCCGCCTCGAACCGTGCGATCCGGCCCGTGCCAGGACGTGGTGCGGCTGGTCGCACGCGATGAAGTCGATCTTCGCCGGCTGCCGATCCTCAAGTGCTGGCCACTGGACGGGGATCCCGCTGCGGTGAATGCTGGATTGACCGCCGAGGAGTCCGGTACCGCCGGTGGCGGCGGCAGATACATCACCCTCGCGGGGATGCACACCATCCACGCCGACGATCGCGGCGTCGCCAAGCCACCGAGTCACAACATCGGCATGTACCGATCGCAGTTGCTGGGGCCCACGACGCTTGCCATGCACTGGCACATGCATCATGACGGCGCTTCGCACTGGCGCAGCTGGAAGAAAATCGGCGAACCCATGCCGATCGCGATCGTCCTTGGGGGCGAACCGTGCCTTCCCTACGCCGCCACCGCACCACTCCCCCCCGGAATCAGCGAACTGCTCATGGCCGGCTTCCTCAATGGCAGAGGCATCCCGATGGTCGCCGCGAAGACCGTCCCGCTTCGAGTGCCGGCGAATGCAGAGATCGTCATCGAAGGCTTCGTCCGGACCGACGCCGGCATGGTCGGGTTTGATCCTCGCACCGACGGCGATCTCGGCCCGGGCGCGGTGTTCGAGGGGCCGTTCGGCGATCACACCGGTTTCTATTCCCTCCCCGATCGATATCCGATCCTCGAGGTCACCGCCGTCACCCATCGCCGTGATGCGATCTATCCGACCACCGTCGTGGGACTCCCGCCGCAGGAGGACTACTACCTTGGAAAGGCGACGGAGCGGATGTTCCTGCCGTTGCTCAAGACCATCGTCCACGACATCGAAGACTATCACCTCCCCCGTTTCGGCTGCTTCCACAACAGCGCCTTCGTGCGCATCGACAAGGCCTATCCACTTCAGGGTCGCCGAGTCATGCATTCCATCTGGGGCGCCGGGCAAATGGCCTGGACGAAGTCCATCGTGGTGGTGGACGGGGATCTTCCGGTGCACGACGAGCGGGCGGTCATCGAGACGGTGATGCGACGGTGCGACTTCCGCCGCGATCTCGTCTTCGTCCGCGGTCCATTGGACATCCTGGATCATTCAACGCCTTCGATTGCCGCCGGAACCAAGATCGGATTCGATGCCACCACACGGATGCGCGGCGAAGAGACCGGCACCGTCAATCTCGATCCGCCGGTGCTCCCGGACGCGGCACAGATCCAGTTTGCACGGGACCTCGGAGCCACACTTCCCGATCCCGGGCTCGGTCGACTGGCGATCCTGGCCGTCAACGATGACGCTCCACACGCAGGAATCAAGGCGATCGAAGCGCTGTGGTCCAAGCTCTCCGAAGAGAACCACGCCGCGGAATTCGTGATCGCCATCGATGCCGATGCGGATCCCCAAGACCTTGAGAACGCACTGTTTCGATGGCTCTCGAACACCGACCCCTCCCGTGACCAAGTGACCCAAGGCGCCCGGATCGGCTTCGATGCGAGACGGAAGACCCCGGGACGAGATGATCGTGGCGGGGTACCGGTTCGCGACTATCCGCCGCTGGTGAGCATGTCACCGGAGATGGTCGAGAACGTAGATCGACGTTGGGCCGAGTACGGATTCACCGGGCCGCCGATCCCCTCGCGATTCGGAACGGCGTCGACGGCGCCAAGAGACGCCGACGCCGGCGACGGCGCGGCGGGATGAGGGCGGCTTGATTCGACATGGACGATGCCCGGCGTGCGGACATCCGAGCCGAGAGGCCGGCGTCAACCGAGACGACGAGTCCACCCGGCTTCCGCGACCGACTCAACGAAGGAAGAGGTAGAAGAGGCGGCCCTCCGCGTATTGGCCGCCGGCGAGCGTCTCCGCCTCGTCGCCTTCCCCCATGTAGATGTCCGCTCGGCCTGGTGCTCGGATTCCACCACCGGTGTCCTGGTCGACCATGAAGCGGAGAAACGGCGTCGAGACTCCCGAGACGGTGACTCCGCTGGTATCAACCAGACATACGCAGCCCGGTGGGTAGACGTCCTTGTCGGTCGCGAGCGACGATTTTGAATTCACCTTGAATCCAAGACTTCCTGATGGCCAACTGGCGCCGTCGTAATTTTGGAAGTAGACGAAGTTCTCATTGGTGAGCATGGCTTCCTCCACCACTTCCGGCCGAGCGTCGTGGAGTTCGTAGATCGCAGGAAGGCTGAGTCCACCCTTCGGGATGTGGCCTGCTTCAACCAGTCGAGTGCCGAGACCGCGGTACGGGCGGTCGGTCTTCCCCGCATATCCGACGTAGGTTTCGCGACCATCCGGAAGATTCAGCCTGGCGCTTCCGTTCACCTGCACGACGTACACGTCCAACGGCGAATCCAACCACGCGAGTTCGCTGCCGTCATGCATCCCCGTCGCCATGATCTCGGCTCGAGTCGGATAGCGCTCGATCGAACCATCAGGCATCCGGCGACCGATCGGTGTCCCATCCAGAGGATCGGTGATGAGATCTGCAGGACGCCGGTAGAGCGGGTACGCGAACCGTTCGGTCCTCGTTTCGCTGGCGTCGAAGTCCGGCGCGTAGTACCCGGTGAATAGCACGGTTCCGTTCCCATTCCATCCGATCGACTCATAGACCCTGAATTCGTCCAGCACCTGGCGACGGAAGTCATCGCTGTTCGTCGAATCCGTGAGAACTTCGCGGAATCTGGCGAGTGATCGCCGGGCCTCTTCATGCGTGATCTCTCGATCCGAGGTGGCGTACGGAAACAATCGATGGGAGCTCGGCATCTCAAACCATGCAAGGCTACGTTCGATGGCGTCAAGCAGCCCTGCGTCTCGTTGCCTCCATGCTTTCTCAAGGTCGGGGATGCTCCCCTGTGGAGCCGGCCGAAGCGCCACCTTCCCCGGTACGAGCGGTCGCTCGTAGTCCGGCTTGGAGGAAGCGTCAGGAGCACAGCTAATCTGGAGGCACCCCATCGCGACCGCCAGCATGGCGATGCGAAGAAGGCTAATGAGTGGCTTGAATTCCGGGTAGATCATGCAATAACGGTACCGGATCCCGACGGAGATGTCCCGTCTTCGCAAATCGAGGGCCAGTCTCCCGACCGCAGCTCCTTTCGATCTACAATCCAGTCGTGCAGATCCGACCTCACGAAGACCAGAGATTGGTACTCCTGCTCGGCGACGAGACCGGCCGATTGCTTCGCCGCCCCATCGTCGAGCGGCTGGAGGAGGCCGATGTGCCTTTCCGCCCCGCGGTCATCGGAATCGATCTTCCGTTCGACGGATTCGGGCCGGTGGCCGAGGAGATGGGCGAACTCCTCCAGAAGTTCCGCCCGCACGTGGCGCACGTCTCCGTCGGAAGAACCGATCTTCAAAGAACCATCGAGTCGGACGGAAACAGTTATCCAGCTCGAGGACTCGTAGATATTTGCCGAGATCTCAATCACCTCGTCGACGCCGCCAAGCTCTCGGCGGACACGGACCTGGTCATCGCCACCGCGCCACCGGTACGGGATGAACTTCAAGACCTCGTACGCGACGACGACATCAATCGGTTGAACGTGGTGATTCGTGAAGTCGGGCAACGTCGCGATGTCCTCATCGACCGATGGGACCGCGCCATCGACCTCTCGGCCACCGAGCCGGCACACCTGGAACCCAATGGCCATCGCTTGACCGAAGCTGGACTCCAGCGGGTCGCTGACTCCGCGACCAAGGCGATCATCGACGCCTTGCTCCGAGCGGAGAATCCGTGGAATCAACTCGCTCGATCTGGCCGAAGCAGCCCGCTCGAGGGGATTCCGAGACCTCGACACCCGGAACTTCCATAGTCGCCCGGCGTCAGCGTCCGGATATCGCGCGGAGAAACCGCCCATCCTGCGGCTGAAGGCGCCGATGGGCATCGGCATCATCAAGATCGCGGAACACGGCCACGCTTTCCGCCTCCGCCCGGCTACAATCCATGGAACGCTTGAATTCCCCCCCACGACCACTCGACGGAGTCGCACATGCTGCCTCTGAGTTCAACCCATCTCACTCTCGGACTGTTCGGCATGCCCGGCGGCTGGGAGATGATCGTCGTCCTCGTAATCGGCCTGCTCGTCTTTGGTCGACGTCTCCCAGAGATCGGTCGATCTCTTGGCTCGAGCATCGTGGAGTTTAAGAAGGGCATCAAGGGAATCGACGAGGAAATCGAAACGGAGTCGAAGAAGTCAGCTTCGACCCCAGCCCAGATCGATCAGTCCACCACCTACTCCGCTCGACACGATCCCGAGACCGGTGGCGAGAAGAGCCCCTATCACGCCGAACAGGGTTCGACCGAAAAAACCGACTGAAACGCGTATCGGTCACGACGATGCCGCGACGTCTCACCGATCAATCCGATCGATCCGATTCATAACACGCCGCCGCGGCCCTCGCGGTGGCGTTCGCATTCGCCGGCGTTGCGATCTCCCCTAAGGCTGAGAACTCTGAAATACGGCGTCCCCGATTCCGGATCACTTCCAGGGCTTCCCCGGCTTCCGTTCCTGCTCGTCGCTTCGGCGACTTGGATCAGATCACCCCTTGAGCCAGTCTCCTCGGCATCAGAATCATCCGGTCGCTCGTCACTGGCGTGATCGCATCGCGACTGCAGCGGTCGACGACGCTGGGCTCCAAGACGATCGCGCCGCCATCCTCCGCGCGAGGAAACTCGTAGACCGAGGTGTGGCCGGAGCGCTTCTCGCCATGCTGGTGCTGGGTGTGCTGGGGGGCATCGCTGGAACGTCCACCACCGGTGAATTGCTCCGGCAGGATGGCGGCCCGGTGCACGCGGCCGCGGTTCTGATGATCCTCATCGGCGGTCCTTGGTCCTTCATTCTGCTGCGTACCCTCATCCTGCTCGCGATTCGCAGACGAAGCGGGCCGCTGCTCGGCCGGCTGGTGCCCGCGGGATTCGGCTGGATGATCAACCGCTCACCCGGCGATGCCGATCTCACCGCCGCGGTGGCCGGACGGACCGCCTCGATGCTCGCCACTGGACCGGGGAGGCGACTCGCCGCCGTCGGTTCCGGTGCGTTCTGGTGCGGATATGCCTCGATCGCGATTCTCACCATCTGGTTCGTGACCGCCCGAGTCGCCCTCGGATTTGGCTGGGAAAGTTCGTGGCTCCCGGCAGAAGTCGGAGAATCCATCGTTGAATTCGCGTCCGGCCCACTGACGCCGATCCTCGGCGATCTGTCCTTGGAGCCGGTCGCTGGCCCACCGACCGCCGCCGCGGACGATCCACTCGCGTTGACGCGACGAAGAGCGTGGATTCTCTTTCTCTCCGCGGGAATCGGGATCTACCTTTTGCTCCCGATGCTCCTCTGGACGATGTTGCAGGCGGCAGTCGGTCATCTCGCGGCCGCACGCTGGCAGCCCAAGTTGCGGAACCGCCACAGAACATCGCGGGTCGGCCAATCCAAACCAGACATCGCACCATCGAAGACCAAGGCCACGACTCCTGGATTCGATCAAAAGACGAACGTCCCATGCGGCCGATTCGTGTGCCTCGACCGCCCTGGCACCGCGGTACCACTTCCATCGGAAATTTTTGGGCTTGATGATGCCCATGGTCTCGTTGGTCTTGATGGTCTCGGCGATCTCGATTCGAGAGATTCCATGGAGCACGCGCTCACGCTGACCAGAGAGTCCGGGCATCGGATTGCCGTCATCGCTTGGCTCCCGACCACGCCGGATCGTGGCGTGCGGCGAAGACTCAAAGAGCTCGGGGATGCATCTGGCGTCACCCCCCTGCTCATTCTCGACGGCGGCGCACCGCTCCGGCGACGCGAGTCACCTTCGATCGCGGCGACCCGGCTCGAAGATTGGCGAACGCTGGCTTCAGAACTCGGCATCGAAGCCTTCGAGTGCGATCTCGCCAACCTGACCGAGACGAGTCGAATTGGTCTGGCGGATCGACTCCAGGGGCGAGGCTCGCCCGACTCCGATTCGACCCCCCGCGACCGGGCGACGCTCGACGAGTCGTTCGCCGTCATCGGAAGACACCTCTCGACGACGCCTCCCCTCCCTGACGACGACACTCTGGCGACCTGCCTGCAAGAGATTGCCCGAATTCATTCCGCTCAGCTCGATCAGTCGCCCGAGGGATGGCGGTCCTGGGGGCATCGTCTCAAAGAACTCGATCCTTCCAGCGCCGCAGATGGTCTCAAGATGATCACGACCCGCGGTCTGGACTTACTCCCCGGAGGCATTCGAAGCCATGCCGGTTGGATCGGCATCGGCGGAATCCTTGGTGCGGCCGCCTGCGCCGCAGCAGCCGTCGCCGCGCCGGCTGCTCTGGTGTCACTCCCCGCCTGGGCGGGTACCGGCGCCGGAATTGCGGGCATCCTCAAGGTGTGGCGGAGCACCAGACCGACGAGTTCTCCCGAGACGCCGGACACCGAGGCCGACGAGCCTGATCGACTCGGAGAAGCCGTGCTGGGCGCCGCCACGGTCTCCGTGCTCTGGTGGATGCAAGGCGAAGATGAATCCCGAATTTCCGCCGCGTTGTTGAAGCTGCTTCAAATACGAGATTCCAATGGTGGAACCCCGCGACTCGAGAATGCAGAGGCCGCACGACAGTGGCTCGCGGAAGCACGAGGGGCCGTCGTCGAGATGACCGGAGGTGATTCGTGAACGAACCCTCCAGCCCTCTCCGCATCGCCGTCGTCGGTCATGCCAATACTGGGAAGACGTCCTTGTTGCAAACGCTTCTGCGCCGACGTGATTTCGGCGTGGTCAGCCCCACGGGTGGCACCACTCGAAGCGTCAAGGCAGGCGAGATTATCAGTGTCATCAATGAAGATGAAACGCTTGCCATCATCCTCGACACCCCGGGGCTCGAAGACTCCATCAACCTTCGAAACAAGATCGAGTCGTTGCGAACCGACCGCAGGGAAGACCCCCGAACTCTGCTTGATCGCTTCCTCGCGTCGCCCGCCGCCCAAGATTCGAACGACCTCGCGATGGAAGCATCGTCCCTCGAGGCCGCGATGCAGTCCGATGTCCTGCTCTATGCCATCGACGCCCGCGATGAGCCGCAGCCTCGCCATCTCGACGAACTGGCGGTCCTTGGCATGACCGCCAGGCCGTTGATTCCCCTGCTCAATTTCACGGCACGGCCGGAAGCCGACGCCGACTCGTGGCGAGACGCCTGCGCGAGGCAAGGACTTCACGCCACGGTTTCGTTCGATGCGATCGTCTTCGATGACGCCGGCGAAGCTCGGTTGCTCGACGCGATTCGCACCCTCGCGCCGGCTCGTGAAGATGCCATCGACGCGTGGCGTGCACTCCGGAAGTCCGAGCGGGCCGACGCCATCGCCGGCGCCAACGAGATCGCGGCCGACTTCCTCATCGATGCCGCCGCCGCCATCATCGTGACCAATCCATCAAGCCGTGAAGCACTGGCCCGGGAGGAAGCATTTAAGGCCGCCACCAAGATGTTGCTCGACGCTCTTCGTGAACATGAGTCCCGCGCCATGCACCGGATCGCCGGCATCTTCGGATTTTCCGGCGAGGAAGCTGACGCCGCCCTGCTGGAGATCACCGACGCGATGGGCGGCGTGGACTTCGCAGATACCGCGAGCCTTGAACGAGCGGGATTGTGGGCCGCGGGTGCCGGCACCGGCCTCGTCGCCGCCGGTGCCATCGTGGATCTCGCGGTCGGCGGAATCTCTCTGGGTGGATTCACCGCCCTCGGCGCCGTTGGCGCCGCGATCGGCGCGATCGGCGGCAGTGGCCCAAAGATCCTCCGCCGACTTCGCGGCCAGGATGAAGTCCGGATCGGCAAGACTGGCCTCGCCCTTCTCGAACTTCGCCAACACGCGACGACGGAGGCATTCCTGAAACGAGGCCATGCCGCGATCGAACCCGCCCGAATCGAAGCGACGATCACGAAGGCCTTCATGGATCAATCCGATGGCGAACCGGAAAAACTATTAGCGGAGGCTCGTGGCCACCCGAAATGGAGCCGACTGTCGATTCCCGGTGGCTGGCAGGGCGGGAGCAATGCCCGGGCGAGCCTGGCGCTTCGAATCGCGACCTCGCTGGGTCGCCGATTCAAGGATTGACCGCCATCAGAAGACCGACAAGCGTGTTGAAGAAGGCGTTGGGTCGGATATACTTCTCGCCCCGTCGTGTTCGACGACGGTTCGGGCGATTAGCTCAGCTGGCTAGAGCGCTGCCGTCACATGGCAGAGGTCGAAGGTTCGAGTCCTTTATCGCCCATTCTTCCTTGAGCGCTGCGGCGGGCCCCTCCGGGCCCGTCCTCGCTTTTTTGAACTTTGGTAATTCCTCTTCTTGAGCGCCGCGGTGGGCCCCTACGGGCCCGTCCTCGCTTTTTTGAACTTTGGTAATTCCTCTTCTTGAGCGCCGCGGTGGGCCCCTACGGGCCCGTCCTCGCTTTTTTGAACTTGGTAGTCGCCACACCCTCGCACTCTGGGATCACAACGATTCCAGGAATGCCACGATCGCGCCGCGATCCTCCGAGGACATCGTGCGGAAGGCCTCCTTCGACGCCTCCGCTTCGCCGCCATGCCAGAGGATGGCCTCTTCGATCGTTCGAGCGCGACCGTCATGCAGGTACGCCTCGCCACCACTGACGCCCTCGGTCAGCCCGATGTTCCAGAGTGCCGGCGTCCGCCATTCCGCTCCGGACACGTCGTGATCGCCCAGATTGTCCGCGAGCCCATCGCCCATGTCGTGAAGCAGAAGGTCCGTGAACGGGTGGATCACCTGATCTCGAAGCTCCGCGTAGGGATGCGTCCCACCGGTCACAAGGGTCGGCGTGTGACACGACGTGCAATTCGCTGCCGCAAAGAGCGCTTCGCCTTCGAGGGCGATCGGATCGAGCAAGGACCGCCGCGCCGCGATACCGAGCAGCGAGGTGTATCGATCCATCAGATCGAGATCGTCATTGGAGATCTCGACCGGACTCGGCGCGGAATCGCCATCCAGCACCGGGAAGACCTCGCTCGAAACACCCATGTCACGATTCATTGCGTAGGCGATCTGTTCACGGACCGACGCCGTCGAGGCTCGCGCGCCGAAACGCCCGATGTGCCGTCGGAAGGGATCCGCAGGATCCTCGACGGTGCGAAGTCGACCGGAGATGCCGTCTTCGTTGAGGTCGCATTCGTCTGCGAGTTCGAGCAGCGTCGTCTCGTCGATGGCTTCGAGCAGCCCGACGCCGACGAGCTGCGGCGCCAGTCGAACCGAGTAGTACTCCGGAACCGGCCCCGTGAACTCGTAGATCGGCCGACGGAGCATGTACGACGAGCCGTCGCCGAACGCACCCGATACGTCTTCCCAACCAGCAAGAATCATCGACCCTTCGACGTCTTCTGCATCGTCGCCACCGCCCAGGAACCCATCCGGCTCGAGAATTTCGAACCAGTTGAGATTCCATCCACCAACCGCGGCGTTGATGCCAAACCGGTGTTCACCTTCGTTGAGCTGAACCGGAAGGATCACGGTCATCCAAGATTGCCCGCCACCGGTCGCCGGAATGTCGATGGTCCCATACAGCGGTGATCCGCCGACCTCCTCGAAGCGGAGCGTTCCGCCCCCGGACACGCTCGCCACGCGAAGAGCGATCTGATAGGTGCCGGTCACCGGAATCTGCACCGGGTGATCGACATAGGCCATCCAGTCGCCCGCATCGATGTACCCGACGTTGAGCCCGCCGCCCTCGTCGGCGCACGCTTCATTCTGGACGCCGCTCATCACCGAATAGTCCTCGGCTTCGATCCGGATGAACGAGTCGCCGCCACCGCCACCGGGATTCGAACCAGCCCCGGTCTGGAGCACTTCGCCGAGCAATGGATGTGGTGTTCCGGTCGCGTCGATGCTGACCTGTACGACCGCCTGCGTATACGCATCGCCCACCGCAGGCGGCAGTGCGCGTCCATTCCCCACATGGCAGGCGACGCAACTGGTGTTCACGAATCGCGGCCCCACCTTGCCGATGTGCTCGGCGAAGAGGGGATTTCCTTCTTCAGAGTGGACACCACTATCGAAATCGGTGTGATGCAATCGGCGACCAACCGTGAAGGCATGACCGCTCGCGTGCGAAATGTTGCTGGCCATCTGCTTGAAACGATCATCGGGTTCGTTGGAGTACTGATAGGGAAGCGTGGTTTGACCTCCAAGCCACGCATGCTCGGGGAGTGGAAAAGAATCGAACGACGCCGCCTCCCGTTCCGCAGGCGTAGTCGCCTCCTCCTTCGCCTTCGCATACCACGGGACGATTCCCTCGCCCACCACGTAGAGCATCGCCGTCCCGTAGTAGTTCAAGCGGCCGTTCCGCGGCGCTGTGAGGAACTGACTGAGCTCGATTTCCATCCGATCACCAATGGCGATCGGTGTCTGCTCCGGCCACTTGTTCTGGATTTCGGCAGCGTAGTGGTACTCGGTCTCGCCGGGATACCGATCCGAGGGTTCGATCGAGACCAGCGTGACGCCCTGGTTGAGAAAGTCGGACATGTTGTTGTGGTAGCCCGCGAACCCCGACGCGTAGAACGTTCGGAATTCTGCGGGGTTCAGTCGATCGAGCGTGGCGAAGTTGAAGGTGAGACCATCGCCACCCTTGGCCGCACGATCAATGATCTCAATTTCGGCGACCCGCTGCTCCCAGTAAAAAGGAAGCCAGTGATCGTAGGTTCGGAAGGGAACCCCGTTCACGATGTCCTCGCGAGCGTGGCGATCACGAGCACGATCCGCGATTCGGGTGATCATGGCACTTCGAGTGTGCTCAACGATCGCCGGCTCGAGTGGTTCCGAACCGTCATTGATCGGTTCGAACTCCAGACTTTCCTCGCACGGGCACCATCCCCAGGCTCCAAGCATCACGCCAAGATCTGCGCCATTGACCATCCCGTCGCCGCTCAAGTCTGCCGTGCCGCTTCCATCTCCCCACTGCGCGAGGAGGAGACCGATGTCGCCCCCACCCACTTCTCCAGATCCGTCGAGATCCGCTGGACAGTCACCAACCGCGAGTCCTCCGGGAATCAGGAGAAGCGACACCATCGCCAACCAGGCGACGATGCGTGGTTTGGTTCGCAGACGAGTTGCACGAGTCTTCAGTTCATACATCTGTGGATTCAATCCGCGTTGAGGTGAAACCCTTACCCATCGAGGAGACCCTCGTCTCTACCGACTCAAGGTACGGCTACAGCCACCTCAAGTTCCTGCTTTTACCCATCGCCATTCACAAGCCGGAAATCATCTGAATAGCGACCGTGAGCAACCCCGATTCTTCCGATTTACAGACGGATGACTCCGAGATTCGCCAGTAAAGCCTCTCTCTGTGGTAAAAAACGACTAAAACATCCTGAAATCGCGAAAATCGCCGCCAACAGCCGATGCCTCTTTTACGAATTCAATACCCGCTCTTTGGAGACTCAAACATGCAGAATGATCCCAATTTACAAATGGACCCGGCCGCGCTTCAGATGGATCCGGCTCAGGTGCAGGAAGTGGCCGCAATCTTTGGGACCGTGTTCTTCGTCGTCTTCCTCCCCCTCCTGATCATCACGCTGATCGGAATGTGGAAGATGTTTTCCAAGGCAGGCATTCCCGGCATTTACGCCATCATTCCGATCGTGAACATTTTCTTCTTACCGAAAGTCGGAGGGAAGCCCATGTGGTGGGCGATCATGTACTTCGTTCCGCTGGTCAACATCCTCTTCGTGATCATGACCTACATGGCGATCGCCGAGCGATTCGGGCGTGGAATCGGAACCGTCGTTGGGCTGTTCTTACTGAAGCCGATCTTCTTCTGCATTCTGGGCTTCGGTTCGGCGGAATGGACCCCGCCTGCAGAATCCTGATCTGCGGGTACTGGTCACAAGAACACCGAAACACAACGCCCCCGATCGCAGGCATCCCCTGCATCGGGGGTGTTCTTGTGTCATCGCAGGTCATCGCAGGTCATCGCAGGTCATCGCATGACGTGCATGTCACACGCTGGCATGTCAGCGTGTGACATGACGGCAATATCAATCAGGGACAGGATCCGATCGCCGCGGGCTCATGAACCGTCCGACTGCCACGGAGACCACGATGACCCCGCCGATGCCGAGAATCGGCATCCACATCGGGTGTGCGAACTGGTCGGTCACCATGATGATTCCGAGCACATCGACCGCCCCGATCAGCAGACTGAACCACATCCGACCGGCCGAAGCGACCGCCGCTGCAGCAAGGCTTCCGAGCAAGCCACCACCGACCCAAGCGATCACCACTGCCAGCAACGGGCCGATCGGCGCCGTCGTAAGCCATGCTTCCATAGCCGGGTTCAGGGCAAGACTCGCCTCTTCATAGCGTTCTGGATCGCCGGAGATCATCGCATCGCCATGGGCCGTGGAAAGCGCCACGATGTCCGGTGGTGGCGGATACACCGCGTGCCCCACTGCTTCGAGCGCCATGACCGACACCACGAAAACCACCAGCCCGACGAACGGGGCAAGTACACAACGAACGACTCCGAGGATCGACATGCTTCGGCTCCAGCCAAGGTGGGCATCGTCGCGACCCCCGCGACCCGATGGATTCGGATCGTAGAGCGAAATCGACGATGGCGGGACCCCAGCACATCGGGCGGGAAAAACCACCACGAATTGAAGGCTCTCCTGTTCACTGACGTCGATTTTCCGCGTACGCTTCCCGAATGACCAGATCCACGCCACCCTCCGAATTCGCTGAACCCCCCATGCCGCCACGGCACGGGGTCTACAACTTTTCGGCCGGGCCATCCCACATGCCGCTCGCGGTAGTCGATCGAATCCGTGAAGAACTGCTCGATCTCGGCGAAACTGGTATCGGACTGATGGAACACTCCCATCGTGGGAGTTCCTACATGAACGCTTCTGCCGAAGCCGCGGATGTCTGTCGGCGACTCGCCGGTGTCGGCGATGACTACGCCGTCTTCTTTATGCCCGGCGGCGCCACCGTGCAATTCGGCCTGCTGGCATTGAACTTTCTCGTCGGCGATCAGGTGGGTGCGTATGCGGACACCAGCGTCTGGGCCAGAAAGGCCATCGACGAGGCGCAGCCGATGCGGAACGTCCACGTCGCGTTCGACGGTCGTCAAGGAGACACGTTTCGCTGCCCGGACCCTGATCTTGCGGGATCCGATCTCGAGGCACCGTCGGATGCCCGGTATCTCTTCTACTGCGCCAACAACACCGGCGAAGGGACGTGGTACGCGAAGCCGCCCCAGAGCGATCTCCCCCTGATCGGAGATCTCACCAGCGACATCTTCTCTCGCCCGTGGCCTTTCGACAAGCATGCCATGTGCCTCGCCGCCGGCCAGAAGAACCTCGGGGCTGCAGGATGTTCGTTGATCATCGCCCGGCGCGATTTCATCGAGAGCGCCACTTCCAAGCTGGGCCCCATTCTCCGATTCAGCGATCACGAAAAAGCCGAGTCGATCCTCAACACGCCTCCCACCTTCGCGGTTCGAGTGATGGGCCTCATGGCGGAATGGACCGAAGCCCAAGGAGGACCGGCGGCCATCGCGGCCCGAAACGAATTGAAGTCGTCGATGGTCTGGGACACCGTCGACGAGAGCGGCGGCTTCTACCGGAGCCGCGCCGCCGTCTCGGCCCGGAGCCATCTCAATGTGACCTTCGAGACCGGCAACGACTCGCTGGACCGGACGTTCCTGACCGAAGCGAAGTCTGCCGGCCTCGAGAACCTCGCGGGACTCGCGGGCGTGGGTGGCATGCGGGCTTCGATGTACAACGCCTTCCCCGTCAAAGGGGCTGAGATCCTCGTCGAACTCATGAAGGACTTCGCCCGGCGCAACGGCTGAAAGAGATTCGCGATCACTCCCCAGAGGCTTTCTCGGGAGACGGCGCGACGTTCGGCTTCGCTGGCTGAAGCGATGCATCAAATCGATCGACGGCCGAACCCCATTGCGTAGGCGTCATGACGAGACGAAATCCCACGTGGCTCGCCCCGGAGTCCGGCGTCGTCGACATCCGGGCGCTCGGTCGATAGCTCGAGCAGTAACTTGGATTGCAAAGGAAGGACCCGCCGCGCTGGACACGGCTTTCCGGAGCATGTGGATTTCGAGGATCTCGAGTCGTCGAAGGCCCCTGCGGATCGATCGCCACCCCTGCCTCGCCGATCTCTTCGGTTCGACGACGATATTCGTCCGCGCGGTACAGGTCGCTGCACCACTCCCACACGTTTCCACCCATGTCGACGAGACCATATCCATTGGGTGGATACTTTCCGACCGGCGCTGTTCGGAGGAAACCATCCTCGCCATCGTTGCGATCCGGAAAACGTCCCCCCCAGGTGTTCGCTCGTGTGGCGTCGATCTGTTCCGCACCCCAGATGAACGGTTGCTCGTCCAATCCGCCGCGGGCCGCAAATTCCCACTCGCTTTCAGTCGGTAGTCGACCACCCGCCCAGTCGCAGTACGCGATCGCATCTTCGAACGCGACCTGAACCACGGGATGGTCCATGCGATCGACAATGGAAGATGCCGGACCTTCGGGATGGCGCCAGGCCGCACCATGGCTCCACACCCACCACTTCGAGTAGTCGTCCAGAGGGATTGGTTGGTCGGTCGACTGGAAGACCATCGAACCAGGTTGAAGCAACGCCGCATCGGGCTTTGGCGTTCCCGGTGGGACCTGCTTCTTCAACTCTTCCCAGTCGACCGGCCGCTCGGCCACCGTGCGATACCCGGTCGCCTCCACGAACTCGGCGAATTCCGCATTGGTCACCTCATGGCGACCGATTCGAAAGGCCTCGAGTCGTACTCGATGTCGGGGAAACTCATCAGGCCGCGCTTCCGGACCGACACCGCCCATCATGAATTCGCCAGCCGGCACCACCACCAGATCGAGCCCACGAGGATCAGGGTGACGATCGACCGAACTTCCAAACGTCGAGGCGAGGATGGTGGCGCCGAGCAAGGCCGGTGTGATCAAGAGGAGCATTCCCTCACTCTATGACGAAGGCCCAGCCCAAGCCAGAATCAGGTCCGAGGTCAACTCGAGAACCGCCTGCCCTTCGCATCATGGGTCACGGTGCTGGCTTCGACGATGCTCCAGACGACCAGCCCGATCCAGACCACCGCCGAGAAACAGAGCGTCGGTGGCAGGGCAAGACTGATACAGCCCATTCCCCAGACGAACACGAGGCTCAAGATGAGTTGCGTCACACCGCGGCCGGTATAGCCGGCGACAAGATTGTGAATGCCGAAGACCGAGAGCATCAGCCCGGGAAGCAACGCAAGAAGGATGAAAACGACCCTCGAGATTGAGGAAACGCCGGAAGGATCCTCCACCGGAGGCTCTAACGGGGGACTCGTCGGTTGCGCGGATTCGGAGCGGAACTCCGAAGGTGAAGCCGATGACGGGGGCGGCGGCGATCTTCGCGCCTTCCGGGCGACATCCACCGGTTCCCATGGCGATGGATCGTCGCCGCGACGTACCCTGCCACCGGAGTCGAAACGCCCCTCGGCGTCGTACCGATCGAATTCGACATCGTCATAGGGGCCGTAGATCTCACCGCTCGGAACGCGGTACCACCAGATCTTCGCAAGAGGGCTCGGGGGCTCTTCGGTCATGCGGATGGCTCCAGTTCACTCTTTGGGAATCCTGGGGGGAATTTTTCCAACTTCCTCCGATCATCCTCGAAGAAACCTGGCTCCCATGAATGAGTCGCCGCATGGCGAACCAAGACGACCCCACATCGATCCTAAAAACGTCCTCGATCAGTTTCGTCGATCGTATTCCATCGTCCAGCCCGCGCAGGCATCCGCATCAAGCGGTTTTCCGTCGATGATGATCTCGGTGAAGGAGATGACCAGGCGATCGCCGTCGATCTCCATCCAGCTCACGCCACTGCGAGGCGTGCCAAATTCGTCGCTCCCCGACCAATCGTCACGAAGGACGGAACGGCCATCCCGGTCGACCAGCGTCATCGTCCCCGTCACGACGATCCCGTCGGCGCCGAAGTAACTGCTTTGAATCGTCTCGGCGGCGGCATCGAACCAGACATTCTCATCGCCGACGAGGGTTCGCACCCCGTCGACTTCATCGGTGACCTGCATTCGAAGCGATCGCGTACCGGGCCCGGGGGTGATTTCCATGGTGGAGACGACGGTACGCCCCTGATGATCCTGAAAGGTGCCGGTCCAGTCGCCCATGAGTTCAGTAGCCATCCCAAGTCGCTCCGTGAACGGATTGACTCGCTCCCAAGTGAAGCGACCGGGAACCGGGCCGGCGGTCCCGTCGATACAGGTCGGAATGAAGTCCACGACCCACGCGTCGGTCGTGCTGGTCAGATAGGTCACTTCGTAATTCACCGAGGCGCCGCTCCCCGAGGTTTCATGGCCCCGCCAGTCGAACGCCACGCCATCAAAGGCGATCATCGTGGCGCTTCCGGTGAATGGGCGTCCACCTTCGCGGCCGGAGTAGACGTTGAGCACCGCACCTGCCATCTCATCAAGCCCGATCCTGCTCCGCCCCATGGAAACCTCGGCACCGTCGTCCATCGTCACGGTCCAAGAGATCCCGAGCGAGCGACCGGCGTCGATCCACTTCACGGACTGCCTGGCCGAGAATCCCTGCCCACCCGGAATGGTCGCTCGGCCTTCGGTCGTGATCCCTTCCATCCGCCATTCCCCTACGAAACGACCCAGCGCTTGCATCGCTGCGTTGCCGGGAAGTGAATCGTCCTGCACCATCGCCGAGGCATGCGGCGGCAACGCCGAACATCCCAAGGTGAGAAACACCAGGGCAAGCAGGTGGTGGCTGAGTCGAACGGGGCGGCGATGGTCGTTCATGCGGTCCTCCAGAAAGAGACGTCTGATCACGACCGCGAGTGTACGACGGCCCGAAGAGACTGCCACTTCGTCGCGGCCTGATTGTGCGGCTGACGTGGACATTTAGTGCGTGAACGCACCGTCAGATCGGACGAAAACCACGATCTGTGGTCTCCGAAGGGCCGCAGAGAGCTTTGAGAGAAGGATTGAGAGAAGGATCGAGAGAAGGATTAAGCAGAGGATCGGACAACCCGCTCTACATGATCAGATCGCTGATTTGAAGCGCTGACGCAAGGGATCGACGGCCATCACCAGCGGCCCGCCCTCGAGTGCCAACCGAAGATCGGCTGCGAGAAGTTCAGGCTCCGCGGTGATCCACCATTCGGCCGGCTCTGGCTCGATCCAGGCGTCATTGCTGGAGTGCATCTCGTCGATTCGGACCAGACCACCGCCGGAAATCTCGCACAGGCAGGAAAAGCACCATGCAATGAACGCCGCGTCAGTGTCCGCAAGAAGGACCAGGCCCCATCCCTCGATATCGGGATCGACTCGGAACCCTGCTGCCATCCCGTCCCAACTTGCCTGACATTCGGCAACGAAGTGATCGAGTTCGGGCACGTGCAGACAAGCGCCAGGCAACGGTTGCGCCGCCACGATCGCGGAGACGATGCGGCGGTGAAGGTCGAGCAGAGGCGCGGCCAGCGATGCGAGGGGACCATCGAAGGTCAGCCGCCCGCCCGCCAGTTCCGCAATTCGACGCCCATTCGACCCACCGGGGAAGCCAGAGTCTTCGCCAAGTTGTCGCGGCGCGGCGGAAACAGAGTTCGACTGATCAGCGTCTGCGAGGCAGAATCGACTGGTGATCTCAGCGGGAAGGGTTCGGAAGGGTGTGGGCAGCGACATGGGTCTTCTTTCTTGATCTGATCTGATCTGATCGATCTCTTGATCGGAAGAGCGAGGCGACTGAATTCCAGCCAAGGGCTCCGGAAAGGCGCCGTGGGCGACAGAGACGTACCACTCGAGTCCCGAACACTGACCGAACGGATCTTCCGATTCAGCAAAATGGTCTTCCCCCGATCTTTCGGCCTTTCCACGACGGCGATCCGTTCCGGAAAGGACGTGAGTCGAATAGGATTCGGGGCCATGAATCCGCTCATCCTGCTGCCATTCGTTCTTCTCCCGGCCTTGGCGTCGACGCCCCAAGACCAGGTGAAATCACCTCCCGGCAATGTGCTGACCAGAGCCACCACGGAAATCGACCAACCCCCCGCCCGCGATACGCTCCGGCGGATCGGAACCGAGTTGCTCGAAGGCACCCGACCCAACGCCCAGTCGAGGGCGATCGCGACGGGTTGGCTCGACTCACTTTCGATCGCCCCACCGCCGCTGAGCGAACGTCTCGCTGAGTTCGACGATCTCCCGACCTGGAAGGCATATCTGAACGCCCGTTTCGAAGCGGAATCCCTGACCGGACGATTTCTCAGCCCGATCGTCGCCGAGGCCGCGTCGACCGTGCCCGCGAATTGGGACAGGGCCTGCGAACTGAAGATCGCCATTGAAGGCGTTCTTAAACTCCCCGCATCGCAAGTGGAAGGCTGCCTCGATCTCGATCCGCTCTTTCGACTCGGTCCGACCCATGCACCCATCATCGACCGGCTTGCCGAGGTGATCGACTGCCGAGGGCTCGCCAAGATCTTCGATGGCGCCGACGCCGTCACCCGTCCCACGATCGCCGCGGCCATCCTGCACAGCGGTCGATGCCCGGACCTCCGGACGAGGATCCTTGATACCACCTCGCAGAATCTTGATTTCGAGACCGCACTGCTGATCGAACTCACCGACCGGTCGTCGGGCGATGCACTGCTCGCGCTCCTCGCCCGCCGCCCGGAAGTTCTCGGGCGGGTGGGCATCCGCGCCGCAGCTGCACAGGGACTTGCAAGATCCGGCCGACTCGACGAGACCATGGAACTACTCATGGGCGAGGAAGGCCTCAACAGCCTGCCCGCCAACTCCAGCGCCGGCATACGAGTGAACATGGTGGTAGCCGCCGTGGAATCCGGCGATCGAGCGAGCGCGATCGCCGTCGCGAAGAAGATCAACCGCGGCGACATGCAGATTCTCGTCCGGCTCGTGCTCGATGATGACCGCGGAGGCCCGAACGGCGATCCCGCGAAAACCATGGAAGGCCTGAACTCGCTGAGACTCGTGCGACCGATGCAGTGGAAGGAGTTCCTCCTCCATCAACCTCAATTGAGAACAAGCGTGGTCCGCGTCCTCGCCGACCTCGTGAAGAGCCAACGGTCTGCACTCGCGATGATGTTGCTCACGCCCAACGACATGGCACCGAACACGGGCGGTGATCTCTGGTTTGAAGACCGCATCGGACTTCTGAGTGATGCGTTGGCGATGGCCAAGGCACCGGCGGACACCTGGATTCCACTGATCGAAGCCGTCGCCCGCCTTCGAACGCCGGCCGCGCAAGCCGAAGCCCTTACCGGGATTGGCCGAGGCCTTGACCTTGCATATCCGGGCGAACCCCTTCCGCCGTCCGTCCGACGGGCCCTTGATCAGACGCTCATCAAAATCACCCTCAAGGGCTGAACGCAAGACCTGGATCGATCCAGCGGCATCCGCTTTCTTCATGCTTCCCACTCCGACAGACCAATCGCTCGCTCGAAGCCGGTCCATCGGTGTCGGCCAGGCCCTCATCGCTTATCTCTTCTGGGGATTCGGGACCGGGGTCTACTTCAAGCTCCTCGACCACGTCAACGCCTTCGAGTTGCTTGCCTGGAGGGTCCTCGCGGGACTTCCAGTCATGCTCATCCTGCTAGCGCTTCCGCCTGGCTACGGTCGAATTCGCGATGCCTTCCGCGGCCGAGGCGCGACTCTACTGCTCTCGTCATCGACGATCCTGATCACCATCAACTGGTTCACGTTCATCTTTGCGGTAGTGAGCGGTCGGCTGGTCGAAGCGAGTCTCGGGTATTACATCAATCCACTCGTCTCGGTGCTCCTCGGCCGCCTCTTTCTCGGCGAACGACTGACGCCCCTGCAGAAGAAGGCAATCGGGATCGCCGGGATCGGCGTGATCGTTTTCATCTGGTCCACACTCTCGAGTCTTCCAGACAAAGGTGTCGGCACGAGTAGTTCGCTCATCGATCTGCCTTGGATTGCGGTGACCCTTCCGATCTCCTTTGGGCTTTACGGACTCTGCCGCAAGAAGATGCGGGCGGACGCGATCTCCGGGCTGACCATCGAGATGTTGATGCTCCTGCCGTTCATGCTCGTACTCCAGTTCTTCCTCGTCCAACAAGGAAACGCGAGCTTTCTGGAAATCGACCGCAAGACCGATCTCCTGCTCCTCGTCGGAGGCGTTGTCACGGTTCTCCCACTTGTCGCCTTCGCAGCGGCAGCCCGTCGTCTGCGGCTCACGACGATCGGCATCCTCCAGTACATCGCGCCGACCTGTCAGTTCGTTCTCGCCATCACGTTCTTCGGCGAATCGGTGAGCCCGCTGAAAGTCGTCGCATTCGGCTTCATCTGGATCGCGGTCGGGCTCTACTGCTTCGACGCGATCCGGGTGTTGCGAACGAGCCAGCAACCTGAGACTCGAGCAGACTGACCCTCACCTCTCGAGCGCATCGGCCATCGCGTCCCCGAACCTCTTCGGTTCATCGGCGGGACGGAACTTCGAAAGGCCACCCTTCATACTGAGCGTCCGGATTCTTCGGATCCGCCCATCGAGGCCACGCCTCCAGCGTCGCATCCCCGTTCCGCGGGTCGATCTTGACGATGCCGTACCCCGGAGAGAGATCGAACAGCCGCCGCGGCTCGAGCCCGCGATCCTCAGGATTCGTCACCGCCCAGACGGTCATCAGGTTGCCGAAGCCGTCGATGAAGTCCCCGGTGTATCGAGGCAGACCATCGACGTGGTTCCCTCCGGGTTCGATCGGCATCCAACGACGGGGCCAGGTGTTGGCGATTGCTGGCGGCGTGAAGACAAAGCCGCCGTCTCGGTGAGTGTCGACGCCGTACTGCACGAGCGAGCCGAGGTGCTGATCGCCCGCGAGATGAATGGCATCCGCATCGGTGATCGAACGGACCGCCCGAGTTCTCGCCGTCTGCGGCCAGCCACCCGAGTCGGTATCCGCGGCCGGCATATCGTTCTCCGCGTACTCGCCCTTCGCGGCGAGCAGCGCGATCGCTTGCGCCAGCCCCTCCGTGGCCG
>JAPKCC010000048.1 GCA_028823105.1 Phycisphaerales bacterium
CGCACTCCCAAGTTCCACCGACTGGTCGGAGTCGAACGATCCCTCGCGTCGAGCGCGAAGTGCTGCGATGCGCACCGAGCTCACCCGCATGGGACGGCCGGATCACGGATTCGTGAATCCCTCGGTGGTGCGCGGTTCCACGGTCACGTTTCAGACGCTCGAAGAATTTGAGAAAGCCCTCGCGTGCGATCTGCAACATGGGCCGTACACCTACGGCCTGCTTGATACGCCGACCACCCGTACCCTGAGCCAATCGCTTGCCGCACTCGATAGCGCCAATGGCGCAGTTCTTCTCGAGAGCGGACTTGCCGCAGTCGGTGTGGCACTCCTGTCACACGTGAAACAGGGCGACCATATCCTGATGGTTGACTCCTGCTACGGACCAAGTCGGATCCTCTGCGACGGAATGCTCAGGCGATTCGGTGTGGAAACCGAATACTACGATCCGCTCATCGGCCAAGACGGACGTCCGGGCATCGAGACGCTCTTTCGCGACAACACCCGGCTGGTCTTCATGGAGTCGCCGGGATCAGTGACCTTCGAAATGCAGGACGTTCCCGCGATCACGGCCGCGTGCCAGAAGCGCGAGATCACCACCGCGATCGACAACACCTGGGCGACCCCGCTTGGATTCCGACCGATCGAACACGGCGTGGACATGGTGGTCCACGCGCTCACGAAGTACGTCGGTGGGCACTCCGACGTGATGCTCGGCGCCGTCACGGCGCGGACCCGAGAGATCTGGGACCGCGTCAAGATCACCGCGGTGGACCTCGGGCATGGCGTAAGCCCTGATGATGCCTGGCTCGGTCTGCGCGGGCTGAGAACCCTCGCCGTCCGACTCGATGCGCAGGAACGCACCGCACTGCAACTTGCCCGATGGCTTCAGACCAGAGCGGAAGTGAAACGAGTACTGCACCCGGCCCTGCCCGAAGATCCCGGACATGAGATCTTCAAGCGTGACTTTGATCGCGGCACCGGGCTGTTCGGCGTGGTCCTTCATCCCGTGGGCCGCGAGGCGCTCGCTCGAATGCTGGAAGGCATGTCCTTCTTCGCGATGGGCTACTCATGGGGCGGATTCGAAAGCCTGCTGATTCCGCAGCACCCCTTGAGCGAACGCACCGCCACACCATGGAACGAGGCCGGAACCCTGCTTCGAGTCTCGGTCGGACTGGAAGCGGTCGAGCAACTGGCTCAGGACCTCGCGAATGGGCTCGACCGACTCGCGGATTGAGTCTCGCGACCATCGCGATTCTGGTGATCAGTCGTCCATCCGGCCGCCGCGAATCAGGCTCAGCCCGCCTTCGCTCATCACGGCGATCACCTGTTCATCGGGTGAGATCGCGAGATCGCGGATGCCGCCGGTCAGCTGAAGTAGTTTCGCGAGCGCCCGATTGTCGCCCGGCCGTGACAGGAAGACCGCGCCATCCTGCCCCCCGCTCACGATTCGCCTGCCGCCATCGAGGTACGAAACATGCGTCGCATTCCCCTGGTGACCCGAAATCTTCGTGGTGTACTCCATTCGGGTGAGATTCAGAACCACGATATTCTCGGGACGTTCTCTTCCGACCAGCACCAACTCGTCACCGGAAGGTGCAAAGTCCACTTCGAATTCGTAGTTCAAAATGGACTCGGGGATTCCTTCGATCTTGCTCCAATCGTGCAGATCAAATACTTGCACGGTCGCCGATCGCTCACCGCCCACGATGGCGATCTGATGCCCTTGGGAACTCGTGGAGATCCGCATCGCTCGAGGTTGCGCACCGTTGGAATCCGGCCGACCCGGATTTGCCATCGCCTGGATCTCGCCGTCGAGTGAGAATCGAGCTACTCGGCCGTCGTGGAATCCAGCCAAAAACCCGCCGTCTGGATGAGCGTCGAAAGACGCCACCACACCGGAATTGAAGAGCGAACGTCGACTTCCATTCGATGGGTCAATTCGAAGGATTCCGTCACCATCCATTCCAACATACAAACTGTCGCTCGTCGGCCAGTACAGGCCGATTGCGCCTGCGGGGAGTTCAAACGACTCGAGCCAGCGATGCCGCTCGATCTCGAAGACATGGATGTTCTTTGCATCATCGCTGATCGCCACCCGATCCCCGGATGGCGAGAAGACGACCGAACGGGGAAGTGCCTCATTCGGAAGCACCGTGGCCATGTCGTGAATCCGCCATTTCTTCACGGTTCCATCGTGGCCTCCGGACCAGATGAACCGACGATCTTTGCTCATTGCTGCTGACCAGATGTAGCCCTGGCTGCTTCCAATCATGTTGATCTGCTCGCCCGATTGGAGGTCGAAGGTCCGAATCGAATCGTCGGTCCCGACGGTGTGAAGCACATTGTCCACATCATCGAAGATCGCTTGCCAGACGCCGCTCTTGTTGTCGCGGAGACGATGAACAATCTTCCAGGTCTCCGTGTCGAGAATCTCGGTGATTCCATTGCCGCCGCAGACCGCGATGAATGCACCGTTCTCGGAGACGCCGAATCGGAGGACCACGGAGTCTCTGAGGAGAACAGGCTCGAAGGACTGAAGATCGAGCCTGGTTTCGAGGACCGTCCCCTCTTCGGTTCCAAGGAGAATTCGACCATCTGGAAGGCCCGCGAGGGTTCGGATGGTGGCGCTTCCGGTGGCCGCAGAGTTCCGAACCTCAAGGGTATCGAGGTCCACAACGATGACGTTGCCTCGCTCGCCCGCGAGGACGGCCACGTTCTCCTCGGGGAATGCGATCACTTCACCGATCGGCTCCGACATTTCTTGGGCGGCAAGAGTCTCGCCGGTCGACAGATCAATCGACTTGATGTCCCCTCCCAGATCCACGCTCAACACTCGGTTTCGTTCCGGGACGACGCAGTGTCGCCAACCACTGTTCGACGCTCTCCATGCGTTGAACCATCGCTCATGGCCATCGGAGATGTTCATCGCATGAACGCCGTCGTAGGCGGAGACGACCAACCATTCCTCATCGTTCACGGGTGCATCGACCAGGTCGAGCGAAATCACGTCATCGCGAAAACCGGTGATGGTCGCCTCGCTGCGGTCGATCTGCCCCTGGAGCCACCCGTATTCCCACCCTCGTTGCGAGGGCGGAATATCCGCGAGTCGAAGCCGAACGGATGCCATGTCCCCCGCGGCATGCGCGGAGACCGCGGAGGCGATTTGGGCATCCGCCGCGGATTGCTGCGCGAGTCGAAGAAGGCCGGTCTCCCGTCGGAGCATCACGGTCAGCACGATCAATGCGATGAGCAAAGATGCGGCCGCGGCTCCAATCATGCTCGCGGTCATCGGATTCCGTCGGGCCAGCCTTGCGAGCCGCACCATGCGGCCGAGCGGGCGGGCGGTGACCGGACGATGGTCGAGCCACGCTTCGTAGTCGGCGTCCATCGCCTCAACGGACGGATAGCGTGCGTCCAAGGACTTCTCGAGTGATTTCTGGACGATGCCGTCAAGGTCACGGTCGATGGCTGGATCGAGGACTCGGAGCGAAATCGGAATCGTCTCGCGGATCCGATTGGCGGCTTCGACGATGCCACAATCGCCGAGTTCGTAGGGCATTCGACCGGTGAGAAGCAGATAGGCGACGACGCCGAGTGCATATCCATCGGTCCTCACGTCGATCGAGTCAGAATCGCCATCGATCTGCTCCGGCGCCATGAATGGCACCGTTCCGAGCACCTGCCCTGGAATTGTGGCGAGGGTATCGGCCTTCTGTACCGATGTATCGAGTCGAGCGATGCCGAAATCAATCACTCGAACCCGACCGTCCGACCCAACGAGGATGTTGGCTGGTTTCAAGTCACGATGGATCACGCCTCGACCATGGGCATATCGAACCCCTGCGAGCGCTTCTCGAAAGAGCCGGACCTTCGCCGGGATATCCAGTTCATTCTCCTGAACGAATTGGCTGATGGGCATGGCGCCAACCACGAACTCCATGGCAAGCCAGGGCGATTTCCGACCGGTGACGTCGATCAAACCGGATGCGAACACTCGCGCGATCGCGGGGTGTTCGAGACCACCGGTGATCTCGACCTCGCGCTCGAACCGACGACGAGCCTGTGGACCAGAGAACGCCGCGCGAAGTACTTTGACGGCGACGATTCGATCGGGTTGACGTTGCCGAGCCTCGAAGACCATGCTGGTACCGCCGGTCCCGACGAGTCGGAGCAGCTCGAAGTCGCCGACGCGGCAGCCCAGCAGAGATGTGCGGCCGTCGACTTCTTCTTCGTCGTCGTCGGTACCTTCCTCCTTGTCCACCATCGTGGCGGCGATGAACTCGAGGAGACTTCTGACTTCGTCCTGGATCTCAAGGTCTTCACCCGAAGCTTCGAGAAAGTGATCGCGAGATCCGGCGGATTCCTGGACGGCGTCGTCGAAGAGGGCGCGAATTCGCACACCTCGCGCTCGGCCGGCCACGTCGAAATCTGAATCGTTGCGGGAGTAATCCATGCCTTGTTCTACGCGACTCCGTGAGGGAGGTAACCGTGGAGTAATCCATTCGATACATGCGATACATGCGATACATGCGACGCCCGAGTGTACGGAGTCAATCCGCCTGTTCAGCGAGATGTCGCTGAAGGAACGCTCGGGCGAAGGTCCAGTCTCTCCGGACCTTCTGGACGGAACACTCCAGAACCAAGGCGACCTGTCCATTGGAAAGCCCTGCCAGCCAGCGCAGCCGAGCGGCATCGGCGGCATCCGGATCGATCTGATCAAGTTGTTCGATCGCGGCAATGAGACCGATCGACTCCGCGGAGGTCGCACGATCGAAGTCGGCAAGCTCGCCCGCGAGCACCGACAGAGAGACCGGCCGACGGCCGCTCCCTCGCTTGAGCGCCTTCCGCTCTCGGGCATGATCAATCAGGAACTGCTCGATGGCGCGTATGGCGGATCCGAAGAAGTGTCGTCGGTTTTCCCATTTCTCCGGACTGCTCCCCGCCATGCGAAGGAACACCTCGTGCACCACCTGAGTGGCTTCGAGACCTGAGACGGGGGAGTCGCGCCGGAGCGCGGATGCTGCCAGATGCCGTAGGTCCTCGTAGATCAGGCCCCACATCTGGCGAGCCGACTGCTCATCGCCGTCGAGCGCGGCGTTGAAGATCTGCGTCAGTTCGTGTGGGGTCTTTTCACTCATAGCCGGTTTGAAGGGTCCTGCAGAACTAGAGAATAATAGTGGATTAAACGTCCGTTAATCCGCCACAAACCGCCACTTCGAGCGCTTTTACCGTCGTCCCGGGCTGCTCAGGCACCAGAGCATGCACTTCTCGCCACAATGCCCTGATGAGCGATACATGGAGATGGCAACTCTTGCAGGCGGGACGATTTCGCCTCGACGGTGGCGGGATGTTCGGAATCATCCCGAAATCAATCTGGTCCAAATGGACGGGTTCAGACGAGATGAACCGCGTCGGACTCAATACGAACTGCCTGCTTCTCGAGCGAGCGGGTCGCCGTGTTCTGGTGGAAGCCGGGTGCGGCGACAAGTGGACGGAGAAGGAACGCAGCATCTACCAGTTGGAGCGACGGACGGTGGTGGATGCGCTTCGAGAGATTGATGTCGAACCGGAGTCCATCGATACCGTCGTCACAACGCACCTGCACTTCGATCATGCCGGAGGCCTGACCTCCTGGGACGGTCGGGATCCGGCGGAGATGGTGGCAACCGGCACTTCTCCCCGGGTCGTCTTCCCGAATGCCGAGATCGTCGTCCAGCGACAGGAATGGGATGATGCGCTCGCCAATCGCAGCACCATGACCCGGACCTACCTTCGGACGCATCTCGATCCGATCGCTGATCGAGTGCGATTGATCGACGGTCCCCAGGAGGTTCTCCCCGGAATTCACGTCCGACCTCTGGTCGGTCATACCTGGGGAATGCAGGGGATCTTCATCGATGCCACTGAAGGGACCGTCGTCTTCCCGGGCGATCTCCTCCCCACCGTCCATCATGCCCATGCCTCGTCGAGCCCTGCCTACGACATGCTGCCGTTCGAGACGATGCGCACCAAGGCCTCGTTTCTGCCCCAGGCCGCCGAAGAAGGCTGGATTCTGGTGCTGGACCATGAGCCTGAGACACCCGTGGCCCGGATATCACCGGCGAAACACGGCACGTTTGAGGTCGTACCGATCACCTGAACCATGTCTGGAGGCCACTAAAACACGATTTTCGGCCAGCCGCCGACGATTCCGGAACCTTCACCCCGGGACCGGGTGTACAGCATCTTGGTAATTCCGCGCCAGGGTCATGACACACAGCGCGCTTTCGAAGAGTCACTTCTCTCAGGATGCTCAAACCATGAAGACGATCAACACCATCGCAATATCAACATTGATCCTCGGAGGCATCGCCTCCCATGCGGCGTTCGGACACGGAACGCTCTCAAATCCGCCGAGTCGCATCTATCGAGCTTGGGACGGCGGGTGCATGAACAACCCCGACCCATTCTTGCAGGGCATCGTCAACCAGAACGCCGATGCCTGCTGGAACTGGAATGAACTCGTCAACTTCGCACCCGTCGACAGTTACGACCAGTTCAACGTTCCCTTCGACCAGATCATCCCCGATGGAAAACTGGCGAGCGCCGACAATCCACGATTCGCCGCGTTCGATACCGTCAGTGATCTGTGGCCGACGACGCCGGTGGAAGCCGGCCCGCTCGAAATGACCATCTTTGCGACGACCCCGCACAATCCGTTGAAAATCTACGCGTTCCTGAGCACGCCGGATCACGACTGGGGACAGGAGCCTCTCACCTGGGCTGAAATGCAGCCGATCCCGGTTGGTCCCGTCGCGCTCGACGGAAATGAATACACCTTCACCGTCACGCTGCCGCCGCGGATCGGAAAGCATTCGATCTACGTGATCTGGCAGCGAATCGACCCGGTCGGCGAGGGCTTCTACATGCTGGCTGACGTCGACTTCGGAGTCTGCAGCGACACCTGTGACTGCCTGAGCGATCTTGATCTCAACGGTCGGGTCGATGGTGCCGATCTCGGGATGATGCTCGGTGCCTGGGGAAGCCCCGCCGGCGACGTGACCAACGACGGGCAGACCAATGGCGCTGACCTTGGCATCCTCCTCGGCGAATGGGGGTCGTGCAGTCCTGACTGCGACGCCGACGGCATCTCCGACTACGAAGAAGTCGAGGCCGGAGCGGCGGACTGCAACCTCGATGGCATTCCCGACGACTGCCAGGAACAGCCTGACTGCGACGGCGACGGAGTCTGGGACGTCTGCGCCATCCTTGATGGTCTCGTCGACGACTGCAACACCAACCTGATTCCCGATGCTTGCGAGATCGCGAATGGAGCGCTTGATGAAGACGGAAACGGGATCCTCGATGAATGTCAGTTGGACGGATTCACCTATGACTGGGTGGTCACCGACAACTGGGGAACCGGTTTCATCGCCAACCTGACGATTCACAACGATTCCGGACAGTGCCTCAGTGGGTGGGAAGCCTTATTCAGCGCGAAGACCTTCACCATCGATTCCGTGTGGAACGGCGTGCTGGTACCGCGGGGCGACGGCGTGATTCGAATCGTCAATCAAACCTGGAACGGCGACGTCTGTCAGGGGGAAAGTTTCACAATCGGGCTTCAAGCCACGGGGATTCCCTCGCTTCCGGTGGGACTCCTCCTCAACGACAGCCCAGTTGAACAGGAACCCTGATCACCTCCTCCGACGAGGTACGGCGGTCCATCCCCCACACGGGGTGGATCGCCTTGCCTTGGGACCGCCTAAACCGCTACCTTGGACGTCATGCAACGCTTCATCAGACCTCTAGTGGCGATCACCCTCGCCCTTCCGTTCTCCAGTACCGCCATCGCACTCGCCCAGAATGCACCCCGGGATCCCTCCATCGGCACTCGATCGCCAATGTGGTTGGGGTATTTCGTGGCCGCGATCTTCGCCGCGATTTTTCTGGTACTGACCCTCTTTCCCTCGAAACGACAACACGAGGATCTCTGATCCCCGACGTCGCGTCGGCCGTTCAATTCATCTGCTCTATTCAATCAATGGGCCACCGTGCTGATCTTCCCGAGGGAGGTCCGAACACGCCGGCCACTACCGGAGACAACGATGTCCCCACAAAGCATCAAGGGTCTGCTCGTGCTCAACGGGCTGCTCGTCGCGTCCGTTGCCGCAATCACCTTCACGCCCACCGCCGACGCACAGGAACGGTTCCGCGGAAAGTACGCGATGGTCTCGGGTCGAGCGCAAGGCTCATCGCCGTACATCTTGTACATCGCTGATCAGAATTCCCGGCAACTCGTCGCGATCCGCTACGACAACTCGAAGCGGATCCTCGAGGGCATGGGATACGCTGATCTCGCCAGCGATGGCGCCACCGTTCGACAGAACCGCAAGTGACGCCGCCAGGCGAACCGGAGATCCTCATCATGACGACCAACGATCATCGAACCGACACGGGCCACCAGACGACCTTTCAGCCCGCCGCCGCGATCCTTTGGGCATCAGCCTTCATCATCGCGACCTTTGCCATCCTCCAGGCCGGACATCTCTCCCCGAATCCCGCATTCGCCGGCATGGCGACATCCACGGATGAGGGCTTTGCACTCGTGACGAGTTCAAGTGGGAGCGGGCCGACGGAGAATCCCTACGAGCTCCTCTACGTCATCGATTCGAATGACGAGAGCCTCTTGATCTACTCAATTCCGAATGCGAATAATCCGGCCGCGAGCAAGCTTGTGCTCCTCGACGGTGCCTACCTCCCGCGACTCTTCGCCGCCGGACGTGGCGGTTGAGAGACCGCTGCGCTTGAAGCGATCGACCACGAGGGCGTCGCCACCGGCGACGCCCTCGTTTCGCATTCCAATCTGACGGAGCCTTCGTATGCGACCACGCACAGTCGACCCCGTGATGGCCCATCGACGAGCGGCCGAATTTACGACCCGCTCGATGAAGACGTCGACCAAGGCCTTCGGGATTCGGCTGGCGATCTCCATGGTCGATTTAACGACCCTGGAGGGCGCGGACACGCCTGAGAAGGTCCGAAGCCTCTGCGATCGAGGGATGCGGCCCCTTCCGAGGGAACTTGACCCCCCGATCCCGCCCGTCGCCGCAGTATGCGTCTATCCCTCGATGGTCCGGACCGCAAAGGACCGGCTTGAGGGCGTCCCGGTCAAGGTCGCCAGCGTCGCCACCGCCTTTCCGAGTGGCCAGACCCCCATCGATACCCGACTGGCGGAGGTCGCCGCGGCGGTGGAAGCCGGCGCGGATGAGATTGACATGGTGATCAATCGAGGCGCTTTTCTCTCCGGCCAATACGACGTCGTCCAGTCAGAGATCGCGGCCATCAAGAGGGCCTGTGGGCCTGCTCACCTCAAGATCATTCTGGAGACCGGAGAACTCGGGACGCTGGACCAGATTCGATTCGCCTCAGATCTGGCCATCGAGGCCGCCACCTCGGCTCCAGCCTCCGATTCCGGCATCGAGGATGGGGAGGTTTTCATCAAGACTTCCACCGGGAAAATCTCACCGGCTGCCACCATGCCGGTCGTGCTGGTGATGCTTGAGGCGATCCGGGATCACTTCGACAGCACTGGCGTTCGGATCGGGATGAAGCCGGCGGGCGGAATCAGGACCTCAAAATCCGCGTTGCACTATCTGGTGATGGTTCAGGAGACTCTCGGCACGGATTGGCTGAGACCGAGTCTGTTCCGATTCGGCGCCTCCAGCCTCCTCGATGACCTCGGAAGGCAGCTGCTTCGCGCCGAAAATCGAAGGTATTCGGGTACTGGTGATGTCCCCCGCAGCTGAATTCCGACAAATACACTCTGAGACTCAAACGTAAGTTGACCTGTGCGATCTGGTTTTCGGGTGTGTTTTCGGGTTGGTTTTCGTTGTTATTTGCCGTATTATCCCTTCTCCCTCGGGAATCTAGTGAACTCAGCGCTTCGAAAGAGCCATATCTATCTGAGTCCACTGTTTCCAGTATCGATTCGATGCTGCTCCCACCTTCCGAGTTCCTCGCTGTGCGGGAGGAAGAACTTTGCTCCATGAACCCCCCATTGACAGTGAAACAGCCTGATTACATCCAGGGTTACCGTGTTCTCAAGCACATCGGTAGCGGTGCCGCCAGTGAGATCTACTGCGTCTGCAAGCCAGACAGCAGCGAGGTCTTCGCGTTGAAGCACGTCCTCCTCGAGGAGACGGACAAGGACGATCGCTTCCTGGTCCAAGCTGAGAACGAAGTGAGAGTCTCGAAGAAGCTCACGCACCCCGCGATCCGACGAATTATGAGCGTTGAGAAGGTTCGCCCCAAAGGCTGGACCCGGACCGAGGTCGCCGTGCTGATGGAACTCGTCGATGGACAGTCGATGGACACCTTGGTCGACTCCGACGTGCTCTCGAAGATGCGGATCTTCCGGGAGGTCGCGGATGCGCTGGCGCACATGAACGACAAGGGCTTCGTGCATGCCGATATGAAGCCGACGAACGTTCTGGTGACCGAGACGGGTAACGTGAAGGTGATCGATCTCGGGCAGGCCCATCCGATCGGAAAGCCGAAGGAACGAATTCAGGGCACGCCCGGCTACATCGCACCCGAGCAGGCGGACCTTGAGCCGCTGACCGAGCGCACCGATGTGTACAACTTCGGAGCCACGATGTACTGGATGCTCACTCGCAAGGAAGTCCCCACCGCCTCCGCGGGCGGCCGCGGTGCGCAATCGGCGTCGGTTCCTCCGTTGGCGCACACCATCGCCCGCGGAGTCCCTCCGGAGTTGAGTGAGTTGATCAGTGTCTGCGTCGACCCGAACCAGTACGCCCGCTGGAAAAATATGCACACGGTGGTTCGAAAACTTGATCGCATAATCGAGGAACTTCAACAGAAACGAGCCGGCTGAAGGCGCGTTCTCCGATCCGGGCGGCTTGGATCCCTGCCGTTGACAAGACGGTATGAAATCGGAATAAAAAGGACGGGACGCTCATCAACCATGAGCGTCCCGTCCTTTTTATTCCGTGTCGATGAAGCCGAGGCGGATCGAGGTTCAAGCCTTCCCAAGGATGGGAACCGACTCCTCAAATCGAGGTTCCTGCCAGACCCGAAATCCTCCGAGGAATGCATTCGTGTTCTCTCCAAGGGTCACGAATTCGGGGATCTCGTCCGCGTGCTTCGCCAGCCGCTTCCCATTTCCACCACCGATGCAGATCGTCTCCGGAAGGAGCCCCTGATGAAGAATGTCCACCATCTTCCAGACCTCGGCCCGCCAGGACTTGGTGCCTTCCTTCTCTCGGTGGGCCTCGCCAACCCGATCCTCGAAGGTGTCGCCATCCTTAAATGGCATGTGCGCAATCTCCGTCGGCATCACCTGATGGTTGCAGATCATGCAACTTCCGAGGCCCGTTCCGAGTCCGAGGAAGAGCATCTTCCCGCCGGAATAACTCCCCACCGCCTGCATGGCGGCATCGTTGAGGAGCCTGATCGGCTTGCCGGGGAATCCGGATCGGAAGTCGAACGATTCCCAGCCCGGCCCAAGGTTCTTCGGAGGCACCAGAAGTCGTCCCCCCCGGATCGGAGCAGGAAGGCCGATGGCCATCACGTCGAATTCCTTCGGTGATCGCATTTCATGAATGGCGGCGACCATGTCCTCCGGCTTGAAGTCGTGGCCGCTGTCTACCCGCCGCTTTTCCTCGGGGGACTCGCCCGAGAGCAAGGATTTGATATGGCTGCCACCGATGTCGACGGAAAGAATTTTCATGGAGCGTTCCTGAGAGTGAGAATTCAAAAGCGCCGCTTCTTGAGACGCCTTCGAGCCCGATCGTCAACTCCGATCGACCGTTCTCGAAGTGCTCAAGGTACCTTGGCGCGGCCTCTCGGTGCGAACCGCGTCGGATCGGTACCATCGGACCGCCCGCGGTCCCGATCCGACGTCCGGAGGTCCCGATGAACTCGCCGACAGCCACGCCCGAATGGGAATACGCTCCCGCCCCTGAACGATTCGATCCTGGAATCAAGGATCGATATCGCCTCTTCATCGGCGGTCGCTTCGTCGCCAGTCGCGGCCGCAAGACCTTCGAAACGATCAATCCGGCGACGGAAGCGGTGCTCTCCCGGTGTGATGAGGCAAACTCCGAGGACGTTGATGCGGCGGTGGCGGCCGCACGAGCGGCATTTCGGAAGTGGTCTCGGACGAAACCCAAGGAGCGGGCCAAATACCTCTATCGGATCGCCCGCCGGATCCAAGAGCGGTCCCGGGAACTCGCGGTCCTCGAGACGATGGACGGTGGCAAGCCCATTCGTGAGAGCCGGGACGTCGACATTCCGTTGGTGGCCCAGCATTTCTTCCACCATGCGGGGTGGTGCGACAAGCTCCAATATGCATTCCCCGGCGCGACCGACCCACGCCCGATCGGCGTCTGCGCCCAGGTCATCCCCTGGAACTTTCCGCTCCTGATGCTCGCGTGGAAAATCGCGCCCGCCCTGGCCTGCGGCAACACGGTGGTTCTCAAACCCGCCGAGACCACGCCACTGACCGCGCTCCGCTTCGCGGAGATCTGCGAGGAGTGCGAACTCCCCGCGGGTGTGGTCAACATCCTGACCGGAGCCGGCGAGACCGGACGCCACCTGGTCGAGCATCCCGACGTCGACAAGGTCGCGTTCACAGGCTCGACCGCGGTCGGCAAACGGATCGCGGCGTCGAGCGCAGGAACCGGCAAGCGGCTCACCCTCGAACTTGGCGGCAAGAGCCCCAACATCATCTTCGCGGACGCCTCGATCGATCAGGCGATCGAGGGAATCGTGCAGGGCATCTGGTTCAACCAAGGCCATGTTTGTTGCGCCGGGAGCCGGCTCTTCGTCCAAGAATCTGTCCTCTCTGAGGTCATCGCGAAGCTCGAACGCCGATTGAGAACACTCCGAGTCGGCGATCCCCTCGACAAGAACACCGACGTTGGCGCGATTAACTCTGGTCCACAACTGGCGACGATCCAGCAATATCTCACCGAGGGAACCGCTGAAGGCGCCACCATGCATCAGCCGAGCACCCAATCGCTTCCAGACAAGGGATTCTGGTGCCAGCCCTGCTTCCTCTCTGACGTCCAGCCCAACCATGTCATCGCCCGCGAAGAGATCTTCGGGCCGGTACTCGCGGTGATGAGTTTCCGTACGCCTGAAGAAGCAATCAGTCGTGCCAACGACACTCGATTCGGACTCGCCGCCGGGGTGTGGACTGACAAAGGCAGCAAGATCTTTGAAGTCGCCAGCAGACTTCAAGCGGGCATCGTCTGGTTGAATACCTACAACCGCTTCGATGCGACGAGCCCCTTCGGCGGCGTCAAGGAAAGCGGCTTCGGTCGTGAAGGCGGGCTTCATGGCCTGCGTGGATACCTGTCACTCTGAACGAGGCGGATGCGATCATGGCCCGAGAACCCATCCTCAAAACCTGGAAGCTCTTCATCGGCGGCGCCTTCCCGCGCACCGAGAGCGGACGCACCATGATCCTTTGGGGCGGCGACGATCGCGTCATTGCTCACTGTTGCCAAGGCAGCCGGAAGGATCTCCGGAACACCGTGGAAGTCGCGCGCAAGGCACTTCCTGGCTGGTGGGCCCGCGACGCGTACAACCGGAGTCAGATCCTTTACCGGATCGCGGAGATGGCCGAAGGACGTACCGCCGAACTTGTCGATGCGATCCGGGCGGTTCCCGACCCTGATTCGGATCAGCCTCCAACCGCCGCGGTCGCCCGCAAAGAAGTCGCCGTCGCCATTGACCGAATGGTGACTTTCGCCGGTTGGTGTGACAAATTCGCTCAGATCCTCGGATCGCGAAATCCGGTGAACGGTCCCTATCACAACTTCACGATGCCCGAACCGACCGGCGTGTGCGGCGTCATCGCGCCAAACCAGCCGACGTTCCTCGGTCTGATCACGCATCTCGCCCCGATCCTCGCGGGTGGGAATGTCGCCATAGCGCTGGCCAGCGAAACCAACCCACTTCCGGCCATGGTCTTCGCGGAGATCTGCGCCACCAGCGACGTCCCGGGTGGCGTTGTGAACATTCTGACTGGATACCGTCGCGAGCTGATTCCGGAATTCGCCGATCATCGGGACATCGATGCGATCGGCGGCGCCGCGGAGACCACGGAGGAACGCCGACTCCTCGAACTCGGTGCCGCCGACAACATGAAACGGGTCCGGCTTGAGACCGTCGGCGACGGCGACTACTTCGACGACGACGCGCGGCACAGCCCGTGGACCATCGAACCGTTCACTGAAATGAAGACCATCTGGCATCCCTCAGGCGCCTGAAACGGTGACCATCTCCGCCCACAGAATTGACTTGGCGAATCTTGAACTTCGCACTGCTCACCGTCACTCAAGGACACAAACATGCTCTACACCATTGCCATCGTGCTCATCATTCTCTGGCTCCTCGGATTCATCTCCGGCGTTGCCATGGGCCAGTTCATTCACATCTTGCTCGTCGTCGCAATCGTGCTGATTCTGGTGAGCCTGATCACCGGCCGCAGGAAGTGATCGAATTCACCAGGAGACCTCGGGCGACCCACGTCGGGGTTTTGGGATTTCTCCGATGAACGTTATCGATCTCGGCGAAAAACTCGACCGCTTCTCCGACCACTGGTCGCCGCGAATCATCGCAGCACTCAACGGGCAAGAAGTAAAACTTGCGAAGTTCATCGGGGCCTTCGACTGGCATGCGCACCCTGACGAGGACGAGATGTTTCTGGTGTTGAAAGGCGCCTTCACCATGGAATTTCGTGATCGCTCGGTGGAGGTTGGCGAAGGGCAGATGCTCGTCGTCCCCCGAGGCGTGGAGCATCGGCCGGTCGCGGAGCATGAGTGCTCGGTGATGCTGGTCGAGCCTGCGAGCCTCGTGAATACTGGGGACGCCGACACGAGCGAGCGGACCACGACCGCGACCTGGATCTGAGAACCAGATCCGCGAGCCACATCTGAGAATCTGGATTGACGAAGGAAGAGATCCGAGGTCATCGATCGAAGTTATCGATTGAGGGCGTCGGTCACCGTGGCGACCTGACGCTGATCGACCGGCGGTTCATTCGGCCCACTCCGTTCGTTCGACCCATCCGGGTCCAAAGGCTCCCGAACATCTGCCCCCGGGTCGGAAACCGCGCCGGTGAAGAACTCCGGACCGAAGACCGCATAGGTCCACACCACCGGCACCCAGATCGCGAGCGACAAGGCCGTGATGGTCACCACGCGATGAAGCGAATTCGGAACCAATCGGAACGGCATCGCACCCCATCGGACGGCCATCGATGGCGCCGCAGTCTCCGAGACAGCCAAGTCTTCCGACGGCATTGGTGAAACTCGGCTCGGCGGAACCTCGGACGTGAGATCGGCGAAATGAGTGTCCGCGGTCGCGATGGTGGTTGGTTCCGACACGGGTGCCCGAGTCGGCTCCAGTAGGTCACCGGCGATCTCCGCGGTTGATTCGATGGAATGACGTGGGCGATGATCCATCTCAAAGCGCACGTTTTCGGCCCTCGCCAGTTCCGCGGGAGTGATCGAGGAGAGAGGATCAAGGGAGACTTCGGCCTCGACTTCGCCGGCGGTTGTTCGCAGCGGCGATGACTCGAGGTCATCAAGGTCATCGAGGGCGTCGACCGCCGACCGTTCGGCTTCCGCAGCACGTCTTTGGGAAACACCATCGGCAACCATCGCGGACTCTTCGCTCGCCTCCGACTCTTGCGCCACACGTTCCGCCAAGAGCGTATCCAGCGCGATGGCGGCATCACTCTTTGGCTGGGAAGTTGGCTGGGAAGTCGGCGGGGAAGCCTCAAATTCAGTGGGACCGGAATCGACTTCGAGCTCAGGGTCGAGCTCGGACTCGAATGCTGGCGGTTCGTCACTGCCAAAGAGATCGACCATCGGACCGTGCTCACCCAGATCGCGGGCCGACTCGGCGTGTTTCACCGATTCGGTCGTCGATTCGGCGAACAGCCCCACTTTCATGACGGTTGAATCCTGATTGGTCTGACCGAGGAGCGATCTTGCCTCACGCAGGACCTCTTCCACGAGTTCACGAGGATCCGAAGGCGATTCTTCGCCAGCTTCGGCCGTGTCTGGCATCAACTTGGTTCGTGGAGTATTCGTCATGTTCTCCTCTTCTCATCGGCTCGAACCTGCCTCGACATGCGTGGATCACGGATTCTGAGGTGGTTATCGAACCACCCCGATGAGCCGCCACCATGTGCGTAATTCGTGGAAAAACCGATCCGGAGGAGCGGGTCGACTGTTCCAACCCACATAGGTGATTCGTTCATCACAAGTGGTTGCACTGCAGGTGTTTGCGCCAGATCTGGCCAAACTGTCGGCACTATTCGGCCGATGCCCAAGGACTATGCTCGATGAATCCATGTTCAAGAAAGATCTGCCCGACTCAGACCAGGGAACCTCCGACCTCAACCGTCGGGAAGCGACACGAAATGCCGTTTCAGTCGAAGTCGTGCTCGCCTGGCACTTCAATCCGGACCAGCCTGTGCGCTACCGCTCCGTCGACTTAAGTGAGTCAGGAATGAGGCTCCGTTCCAGCACGCCGCTCCTCGAGGGGATGACTGGGACCCTGCGAAGCGTCCTTCCCGAGGGTCGCAAGCTCGATCGATCAGTGATGGTCGTCTGGTCCCGGCCCAATGGGACCAGCTCCGGATACGAAGCTGGACTTCGGTTCTTCTGAGCCGAAGACGCTGGCTCGACCCACGCTCGAACTCCGGTCGCATCCCACGCGGTGTGGAGGCATGATGGTGCATCGCACCACGGATGCCCTTCAACCGGAGCTCCTCTATGAACATCGGAATACACCATGTCACTGCCGTTGTGACCTCGATCATCGCCGCCACCGCGATGGCGCAGAATGCCCCCGCCGTCGACGCCCCGGCCGCTCAACCGCCCGTCAAGGTCTACCTTCTCGCTGGACAGTCAAACATGGAAGGCAAAGGCGCTGTGAACACCCTTCCCTGGATCGGTGAGGATCCCCAGCGCGGCCGCCTGCTCGCGACGATCCAGAACCGGGACGGCTCCTGGAAGGAAGGCGATGGCGTCTGGATTGACTATCTCGGACGACGTGGGAAACTCACCGTCGGGTATGGCTCGACCGGATCACCGCATGGACCGCTGATCGGCCCGGAGTACGGATTTGGAATGACCCTGGGTGCGGCGACCGACGAACCAGTGCTTCTGGTGAAAGCGGCCTGGGGAGGCAAGGACATCGCGAAGGACTTTCGTGGTCCCACCCTGGGCGGCGACGACGGCCCCGGCGAGTTCTACCGGCGGACCGTCGAACACTACAAGTCGACCATCGCGGAACTCGACCAACGGTTCCCGGAACTCGCGGGGCGTCGAACCGAACTGGCAGGAATCGTCTGGTTTCAAGGTTGGAACGACATGGTCAACAAGGAGAAGACCGCCGCGTACACCGCCAACCTTGCCCAGATGATCCGAGACCTCAGGACCGACCTCAACGCTCCCGACTGCCCCGTCGTGATCGGCGAACTCGGCGTCGATGGTGATCGCGCCAAAGGAGGGATGCTGGTGTTTCGGGCTGCACAGGCCGCGGTCACCGAGCAGCCAGACCTGCGGGCCAACGTGAAATTCGTCCGAACCGCCGAGTACTACGACCGCATCGCGCACGAACTCTACGAACAGGACGTCTGGAAAGGGCCGTCCAAGGAACGGTTCTACCGAATCGCCTCCGACCGGCCCTACCACTACCTCGGAAGTGGCAAGACTCAGTTTCTCATGGGGAAGGCGTTCGGGGATGCGATGCTTGAGATGCACTCGATGCCCCCGGCACAGCCTTGATCGGATCCGGTGACCGCCAGATCGCCCTTCGTGACAAGAGAATGTCTGCGATCAGACCCGTCCGGCGGGTCTGGATCGATGCCGATCCCGTGCCGTCGAGCACCACCGTGGCCGCGCCATCTCGGCACGTCACGAAGCGGATTCGACCCTCACACGCTCTCCCGAAGCGATCCGAGGCGAATCGACGTCGACCCGTCGACTGAAGCACGATTCGTGGATCAATGCGATCGATCAACTGCTCGACGATCGGTCGCCAACTTCCGTGATGCGGCAGTTCGATCACCGCCGCCCGAAGGTAGGGCTCCCGCTGAAGAATTCTCGCCACGCCTTCATCCTGAAGATCACCAACGAAGAGAACACCGCACTGTGACGCGAATTCGGCGTGACGCGGCTGGACCAGCGGTGATCCGGCGTCGCCCGGGGCGATGCCCGCCGCGTCGCTGGATCGATCAAGACCGATCGGGGTGACCAGCGCCACGAGCGAACCATCATTCACCGTACGAGATTTCTCTCCCGAGCCTGGATGCAGAAACATCCACTCGGCGCCCCCGAGAATCCGGCGACTCCCGCGAGCGACCACTTCGATCTCGAGACCGGATCGTCGAAGTCTGTCGAGATGTTCACGAACCACCGACATTGGTTTCGCTCTGGCGGTCCGACTGAAATCCTCCGAGACGATGATGCGATCGGTCGGAATGTAATTCACGACGTCGATCGCGCCTCCGAAGTGGTCGAGGTTCGGATGCGAGATGACAATGGCGTCGAGATGCCGAACCCCGAGCGATCGAAGCGCCGGCACAATCAGCCGTTCCCCCGCTCGATTGATCGACGCACTGCCCGCATCGAAGAGAACGCTCCCTTCCGGCGTACGGAGAAGGATCGACGTCCCGTCGCCAACCGCGAGTTGATCGATCCGCAATTCCGGTCCGATGTCGTTTCGAAGTCCCGGAACCAGCGGGAGCGTCAGCATCACCGCCAGAATCAGGCCTCCTCCAATCCTCCATCGTGGTGGACCATCGAGGCCGGGAACGATCACTGCAAGCACCGTCGCGATCGTGGTCCATGCCGCACCGAAGTCGGCCGCCGTCGCGATCGGTGCCAGCTCGGAGAGCGTTGCGAGTTGACCGCACAACTCCTGACTGAACCAGCGAAGCGGGGTCGCCAATACCTCGGCGAAAGAAGGTGTAAAGTGCGCCAACATCAACAGCGGGAAGCCTGCGATGAGAATCAAGGCGACCGGAGGCGCGACCAAAAGCGTGGCGGGAACAGCGATGATCGCGACGACGCCGAATCGACTTTCGACGATGGGCATGGTCGACAGCCACGCGACGATCGCCGCGGAGAGTACTGCGGTCCACCGGTTTCGAATGATCGCCGACCGAGTCATGCCGATGGCGTCGCGTGGTCCGAACCAACGTGTTCGGGCCTGGCTCATGGAGACCACCAACGCCGCGGTGGCCACAAAGCTCAACTGGAAACCCGTCTGTTCAACCAGACCTGGCTCCATCCAGAGCAGGATCGTCGCCGCCGAGGCGAGAAGTGGCACGGGTCGGAATCGCATTCCCATCGCCGCCCCCAGAAACATGGCAACGCCCATGAAGGTCGCTCGATCGATGCTCGCGGTTGAATCGAGAATCCACCCGTAACCAGTAAGCAGCGTCACGGCGGCCAGGCTTCGAATTCGTCGGCCGACCCCGATCCACTGGAGACCGAACCAGGGAATCGCCACCAGAACTGCCAGATGGAGACCGCTGATCGCGAGAAGATGGGCAAGCCCGGTCCGGGTGAAATCACGACGGACTGCCTGATCGAGGTCGCGCCGGTCACCGACCAGGAGGCTTCGAATGAGTCCGCCACCTGAACTTTTGCGGAATCCGGCGCCCGCAACACGGTCCGCCGCCGCCATCAATCGTTCACGAATTGAACTTCGAAGCAGAATCCACCAGTCGAGAATCGGTTCGCCCGCAGCATCCGTCGAAACAGTGATCAGGCCCGGGTCGCTCACCACCAGAATGGCGGGAAGTTCCGCCGATCTTCGAATCGAACGCGTGCGTTCGCCGGGGTTCCCGATCGGCGGCATCGGCTCGAGTCTGGCGATCAGGCGGATTCGAACTCCCGGAATCGCAAATGAGGCGCGTCGATCGAAACGAACCGACACCACCTCGGCGAACGACGTGGAATCTGAATCCGAGGCGATTGCCGACCTGCGACGAACTTCGAATCTCGCCATGGCCGGTGGTTCGAGCACATCCGCTCGAAATCGTTGCACGCCCCCGGAGAGGGGCTGCGGCGTTTCAAGTAATTGCCCTTCTACTTCGACCAGACGAGTCGATTCGGTCGATGCGCGGAAACTCGGCGGTTCGATTCCCAAAATCGTCTGGCTTCGAAGCAAGAACAGTGCCGCGGTACCAACGCTGATGAGAACCAAAAGCCTGCGTTCTCTTCGCCGCGTCGGTTCATCCGCGGTGGACGGCGTCCGGCAGACCAACCATCCGAATCCGAAGAGGCTGGCGAATACCGCGATCAACGTGACCAACACGCCGGACGTCCAGCACGCAAGACCGGCACCGGTCACGGCGCCAAAGCCGATCGCGATCCCGACGTCACCGCCGGTTGGAGGAAATCCTTCTTTCACGTTGCGGCGAAGATAGGTCGGCTTTCACCATGATCCGCCAATCCTGCGGAATGTCGTCATCGACGTCGAGGCGGAGTCTCGGTTCGAAACTCAGGGCTCATAGTCCGAAGGCACGATTCCCGCATCAATCAGCTCCTGCGGCCATCCGGCGCACTGGCCCCAGGCGGTGAGAAGACGCCCGAGATCTCCCGCATCCACCACGGGCGTTTCACTGTTGAAATTGGAACACGGGTTCGGCGTTCCCCAGGCTGCGATCAGAATCCCAAGATCCGCCGAGTCGACGACGCCGTCCATGTTCAGATCTTCCGGACAGCTGTCCCACCAACCGACCTGGCCAGGCTGTCTCTCGCCGAGATACTGCGAGCCGGACCAGGTGCCGATGACATACGCCGGCTGCTCGCCCTTCAAGAGAAACTCGCTTTGCGAATAGAACCTGGGATCGGATCCTGATGGACTCAACTGCCAGTTGAGCGTGAATCCGACGGAGGAAAACGGGAAGACCCCTAGGGCGCCTCGCCATTCCATGAATTCGACTGCCATTGCGACAACCACTTGTAGAAACCACCCGGTCCACGAAGGGTGTCGGCGGGGCTCTCGGCGGTGCAATCACCACCGATGTATCCGACGAAGTTCTCGACCGCCTCTTGCTGTGCGAGGAACGCGCCGAGCTCGTCTTCATTGTTCGGATCCGCAAATCGATATCGCCCGAGCTCGACATCCCAGATTGGCTCGCCGTTCCTCGTTTCACGATCGACGGTCTGCGGTGCCACCGCCGGGTTGTACGAAGGCCGAATCACATCATCTCGATCAACGATCGAAACGATCAAGAACTGTTTCCACCATGCCGCAATCGCCACTCCATATGGGTCGAATGAAGGTACCGGAGGTGAGAATCCGAATGGCAGGCCGAGCGGCGCGACGCCCCAGAGAAGGGCGTCCGTGCAACCCTGGGGATTGAATGCGGGATTCAAACAGCGTCGATTGATACCGGCGATCTCATCGAGGTATGACTTCAGATCACCATCCTTGGCGAACCAGATGTTTCCACCGCGATTATCAAGGTTCGGATTGCATTCATACTCGCCGAACCGCGGAACCGATTGCCAGTTGAAGGTCTCGCAGATCGCCTCAAGCTCCGTGAAACGTGCGGCCGTGGAATGAACCCAGCTCACCAGAAGGACTGGGTTGTCGATCGTGCGCTGTTCAGGAACATAGAAGATCTGTCCCGTCTTGCTGACTTTTGGAATCATCGCTTCGATGGTGATCGGCGGCGCGTCTTCCAAGACCTGCATCCGGTGGAAGGGCAGCTGCTCCGGAGGTGTCCGATGCACCATGGATGACGGGCCGACCGAACCGCTGTAGAAGTACGTCCACCCGGGATCCGCAGTGAACGGACTGATCAGTGGCGTAGGGCAATCGCCGTCACCGCCTGCGGATGCGGTCGCACCGACTGCGGCGACGGACGCAGCAACCGACATTCGAACGATTCGTTTCATCATCTTCTCTCTCCGTACAGATTGGTGGAAAGCCCAGGCGCAGCCCTTGATGGTCGCAACGCTCTTCTCGATTCACAAGAAAACATCCTGAGAATCATCCAAAACAAGATCGGAAGGCATTCGCGCCGATCAGGAAACGAGAATTTCACGATTCATTCGAGGTTTGAATCAAAGCGTCGAGCGTCTTCGCCGCGGCTCCGGATCGAATCGTCTCTCGGGCTCGCTCCACACCTTCGTCGAATGACGCTGCAATGCCCGCCGCGACCATCGCCGCGGCCGCATTGAGCAACGTCATGTCGAGCGCCGGACCGACTTCGCGATTTTCGAGAATGTCGCGGACCAGCGTGGCGGCATGGTAGAGATCGCGCACTTGAAGTTCGGCGATCGGCGCGGATCTCAAGCCCATCGTGGTGGCATCGACTTCGTACTCGGTCACTTCGCCATTCTTCACGTCGGCGACATGAGTGGGTGCGCCGATCGAGCACTCGTCGAGACCATCGCCGGAATGAAACACGAGGGCACGAACCGTGCCGAGACGCGCGTGGGTCTCTGCGATCGGTCGGACGAACCGATCGTCGTAGACGCCCATGATCTGCCGACCGGCGCCCGCCGGGCTGGTCAGTGGGCCGAGGAGGTTGAAGATCGTCGGAAACCCGAGCGCCTTGCGGACTGGCATGGCATGCTTCGCCGCGGGGTGATGATGAATCGCGAAACAGAACGCGACGCCGGCCTGCTCGAGGCATCTTCGCTGCACGTCACGACCGGCATCGACATCGACCCCGAGCGCATCGAGAACCTCCGCCGAACCCCGACCGGTTCTGGATCGATTGCCATGTTTCGCGACCTTGACGCCCGCCGCCGCCGCGACGATCGCCGCAGCGGTCGAAACGTTGAAGGTCTTCGGCGCGCCTCCGGTTCCCGCGGTATCGAGCAGTTGGTCGGCGGGAATTCCAGTCTTCAGCGGATCGACCTTCTCCCGCATTACCCCCGCCGCGCCCGTGAGTTCGTCGACGGTCGGTAGTCGGGTCGCAAGCAAGGCGAGCATCGCACCCATCTCGGCATGGTGCGCGGTCCCCGTCATGATCCCTTCGAAGGCTGCCCGCGCCTGGTCTTCTGACAGGGTGCGACCCGCAAGCAGGTGCTTGAGAAAGGGCGTGAGATCACCAGGGTGTTCCGGCTGCCCGAATTCTGGAAGGCCCGGCGAGCTCGATAATGGGTTCGATTCCGAAGGCGTCATCGCTGCATGGTACGGGGCCGGAATCACATCACTCAACCCGTAGGCGGCAGGATCCGGATCGAAGGCGTAGTCTCTGCAACCCATGCCTCTTCTCGACTGGCTCGTGGTCATCGGATATCTCGCCATCGTGGCGGCGATCGGCTTTATCGCAAGCCGTCGTCACGATCAGGGAAATGCGTTCTTTCTGGCGGGACGGTCGATCCCGCCCTGGGCCGCATCGTTCAGTGTGGTGGCAACTGTGCTCAGTGCTGCGACCTTCGTCGGCATGCCCCAACAGGCTTACCGAGGTGATCTGACCTACATGGTCTTCAAGTTCGCAGGTCTTCCCGCGTTGATCGTGGTCGGGATTTTCTTTCTACCCGCTTTCTACCGGTCGACGCACGCCAGCATCTACGGAATCATTCGTGATCGGTACGGCCCAGGCGCCGGCGCCGCGGCTGGGGTCAGCTTCTTGATCGGCCGGCTTCTCGCCAGCGGAGCACGTTTGTTCATGGCCGCAATTGCGGTGTCATGGGTCTTGTTCGGCTCGGCAGAGCCAGGCCCCCTAGCGCTGACGATCACCCTGGTCGCGATCGGCACGTCGCTCTACGCGGTCGCCGGGGGAATTCGCGCGATCATCTGGACCGACGTCATGCAGGCGGTCGTCGCCGCTCTGGTGGGAATCGTCGCGTTGATCGTGCTCTGGAATCTCGTCGATCGACCGCTCGATGAGGTCGTCGCGATGCTGCAGGCGGGAGGTGAGACCGGACGAGACAAGTTGCGGATGTTCGATACTTCGCCCGACCCGTCAAAGACCTTCGGGGTCTGGAGCGGTCTATTCGGTCTCCCCATCTTCCTAGTCGCAACGTATGCCGTCGATCAGGATCATGTCCAGCGGCTTCTCGTCTGCAAGACGCCGAAGGATGGTCTTCGAGCGGGCGTTCTCAGCAACCTGATTGGCTGGCCGATCGCATTCATCTTCCTAGCCATCGGGCTGCTTCTCTGGGTCGAGACTCAAGTCCATGGCACCGTTCGGGTCGGCGCCGATGGGGACGATCGCGCCATCATGGTTCAGTTCATGCTGACCGAACTCCCACTGGGAATCCGTGGCCTCATGGTCGCGGGACTACTTGCGGCTGCGATGAGTAGCCTCGATTCAGCGCTCAACGCACTCGCCGCCACCACCATGAACGATTTAGTCCATCCCTGGCGAAAGCGGCATGGACGGACGATTCTCAGCGAGCGAACATCCACACTCTGGAGTCGCGGTTCGATGATCGTCTGGGCGTTGCTGCTGTCCGCGGTCGCCATCGGTCTCGCCGCCTGGCAGATTCGAAGCGGAAAAACCCTGCTGGAATTCGCATTGGGCGTCATGACCTACGCCTATGCCGGACTCCTCGGTGTCTTCGTCGTCGCCATGTTCACCCGTCGGGGATCCGGGCGTTCCATCATCACGGCGTTGGTCGCCGGTGCTCTGGTCATTCTCTTGACGGATCGAACCGTTCAGGCCACGCTCGGTATCGACGCGTTCTTCCCTAGCCTGGCGCTCGGATGGCGACTGATGCTCGGCGCCGGGCTGAGTGCGGCGATCGCGGCGATACCGGGTTCTCCGAAAGTTCCGGTTTCCGAGATGGCGGCGCGAGAAATCTGACATTGAGTCCTCTGCGAGCGGCGTGAAGGAACCTTCCGGTTGGCAGGATTTGATCATCGAGGTCGTCGGGCGATTATTTTGGCGTGCGGTCCGGAGTCACCGTTGGCGGCGGCCTCGGTTCCGTCAAACGGTTATTTGGTTATCTTGATTTTGAATAGAGTCACACACCAATAAAGGAATGATCAGAATGCCAAACATGTATGGCGCCTTAATCACATCGCTTCTTGCCGCCGGAACGCTAGCCATGCAGGGGTGTTCATTTGAAGCGAGCGACTTCAGCGGCCGCTGGGAAGGGCGAAGTATCGGTGTGAACTCGATCGGGGACACTGGATCGATCCAGACGCTCGAGCTCGCGGCCGACGACCACGGCCGGTTGAGGGGGTCGATCGCATGGCGAGAAGCCGTTGGCAAGGATTTTGAGTTAGACAAGGTTCGTGATGACGCCGAGGACCTCATCGGGCTCGCCGATTTCACCAACGGCTCGTTCGTGCTGGTGGAGACTGAGGAATCCGGAACCCTGGTCGGTCGGATCCTCTCGGACCGGAAAGTTGAATTGCTTCGCACCCAGCCCGGCATCCAGCCGGTGGTGACGGCTTCCACGCTGGAGCGGATTGACGACTGAATCGGGTTGAACCGGCGCAGCGACGGCCGCAGAATCTCCGCGTCATGACAAGACCCCCACAGCGACGAACTTGTCCTCGCTGCGGGGGTCTTTGATCTTGATCGCTGACGACTTCGCCGATCGGTCGGTCAATCGTCGGCATTCTTCATGCGTTCAAGCCGCTGTTGCATCTGCTCGCGGGTCATCTTGCCGGCCTTCACCATCTCAGTCATCTTCTCGACCGCCGCGTCGTAGTCGGCCTTGGACATCCTGCCGTCGGCGTTCTTCTTCGAGTCGGCATTTTTCTGCTCGGCGCCGCGGTACCGCATCCACATCCGCGCCTCGCCTTCTTTGAATCTGGCCTTGGCGTCGTCCGCACTGATCTCGCCGGACGCGACCTGCTTGCGGAGGTCGATGCCCATGGCGCGAACGCGTTCCTCGATCTTCCCCTTGAGTTCATCGAGATCGATCTGCTCGGTCTTCGCTCCGGTCTTCATGGCTTCGGCGTTCTGCGCCTCGGCGGCCTTGTACCGCATCCACATCCGCGCCTCGCCTTCTTTGAATCTGGCCTTGGCGTCGTCC
>JAPKCC010000136.1 GCA_028823105.1 Phycisphaerales bacterium
GTGGCGGCGGTGGCGGCGGCGGCGGCGGTGGTGCTGAGCCTGGCGGTGGCGGTGGTATGTTCGAGAAGGATGGTGGTCGACGTGGTCGCGAACGTGGTGACCGTCGAAACGACTGGTAGATTGGCCAGCCCGATAGAGACGCCGACTCATTCAAGTCGTCAACTCAAGAAGATTTCCAAGCGCCCGCGACCAAGTTGCGGGCGCTTTTTTCTACGTATGGAGTGATCCTCGGGTCTTTCTAACAAGGTTCCGTTGGGTATCCGTGCGGATTGGTCGTAGAATCAAGGGTATGCAAAACCCTCACTTTGACCGTCGTCAGTTCCTCGCCGCCACCGCCGCGACCGCAGTCATCCCTGCGATTCCCGCCTTTGGCGCATTCCGCGGAGAGCGCACTCAGGGGCCACCCGTCATCGTTGGGGAGGGTTCCCAACGATGGGCGTGTGAGCATGACTGGCTGACGCCTCCGGATGGGATCGCATTTGGAGACACACACGGACTTGCCCAGGACAACGCCGGGCGAATCTATGTGGCGCACACGGTCGGAGGAGGAAGTACTCGAAAGTCAGGAGTGTGCGTCTACTCACCAAAGGGTGAGTTCATCGCCGACTGGGGGGAAGATTTTGCGGGCGGCGCTCACGGCCTAGATCTTCGTCAAGAAAAGGATGGCGAGTTTCTGTACCACTGTGATACCCGCCGACGCTGTGTTGTGAAAACCGGCTTGGACGGTAGCGTGGCGTGGACCGCCGAGTGTCCGACGCAGAGCGAAGCCTATGACGCGCCAGGGCAATGGTGTCCGACCAATGTGGCCTTCCTCCCCGATGGTGACATCCTGGTCGGTGATGGTTACGGCCGTTCCTTCGTACATCGCTACTCAAAGGACGGCGAATGGAAGTCAATCTTCCTCAAGCCGGGTAAGGACAAGGGGCAAGTCGCGTGTCCTCACGGGCTTTGGGTCGACCCCCGAGGTTCGGAGCCGCGCGTGGTCGTGGCCGACCGAAGCAACCGGCGCCTTCAGGTCTTTGATCTTGAGGGCAAGCCGGTCTCCATTCACACCAACGGTGTCCGACGACCGTGCGACGTCGATTTTCGTGATGGCGTGATGCTCGTTCCGGATCTCGACAGCGTCGTCACGCTCTACGACGAAAAGAACGAGCCGATCGTGATGCTCGGTGACGGCCATCCGACCAACCTTCGCGGGAAGCCTCGCGAGACCTTCCAGGAAGGCCGATTCGTGCACCCGCATGATGCCATCTTCCTGCAGGATGGTTCGATTCTCGTGGCCGAGTGGGTGCCAATTGGTCGGGTCACCCGCCTTGTGAAGCTCAATGCCTGATCACGAGCGTGCGCCGAGTCCTTCGAGATCGATGGCTTGGGTACTGGTCTTGGTGTCCGCCTGTTTCGAGGTGGCCTGGGCGTCCGGACTTCCCGCCACCCAAGGATTCACGCGGCCAGGGCCGACGGTCATCGTCGTCGCGGCCATGGTGGCGTCTCTTCTGCCACTCGCCAAGGCGGTTCGGACGCTTCCGATCGGCAGCGCCTATGCGGTCTGGACGGGGCTCGGTGCGACGGGTACCGCGATCATCGGCATGCTCTGGCACGGAGATGTTATCTCGGCTCCGCGCATCGTCGGTATCAGTCTGGTGATCCTTGGTGTCGCGGGGCTTCGGGCTCTTTCTTCAGATGGAGCCGAGCCGCCACCGGAACTGCAGTCGGTCGGGGAGTCGTCCAAATGAGTTGGATCATCCTCGGGATCGCGGGTCTCTTCGAATGCGTGGGTGCGGTCGGCCTCAAGTCGAGCGATGGATTTCGGAATCGACGATGGACGATCATCTTCGTTCTTGGAATGTTCGCCAGCATGTTCCTGTTGGCCATCGCGGCACAGGACATTCCGATCGGAACCGCGTACGCCGTCTGGACAGGGATCGGCGCCGTCGGAACGGCGATCTGGGGAATGCAACGTTTCGGAGAATCGAAATCTTGGCAGCGGATCGCATGCCTGTCGTTCATCGTGATGGGTGTGATCACGCTCCACGCCACCGAGATCGAGGATCCGCCTTTGGCATCATCGGACGTTGCCGAACAGCCGAGTGATACAGGTCGCTGATGGTCTGGGTCAGGCGAAGATGTCGGTGTGGACATGACCATGCACATCGGTCAGTCGAAAATCTCTGCCCGCGTGGTTGAAGGTCAGGAGCTCATGGTTTAGGCCTAGTGAGTGCAGAAGCGTCGCGTGCCAGTCGTGAATGTCCATCACACCTTCCACCGCCTTGTGTCCGGTCTCGTCGGTCGATCCGTACTCGTAGCCGCCCTTCACGCCGCCACCCGCCATCCACATGGTGAATCCGCCGGCGTTGTGATCTCGTCCGTCGGAACCCTGGGCATATGGTGTTCTTCCGAACTCGCCGCCCCACACCACGAGCGTGTCATCGAGCATGTTTCGGCGCTTGAGATCGGTGAGCAGGCCGGCGATCGGTTTATCTACCGCGCCGCATCGATTTGCCAACTCGGTTCGCATGTTCCGATGGGTATCCCAGCCGCCGGCGGAGACCTCGATGAAACGGACGCCTTCTTCGGCGAACCTGCGTGCGAGGAGGCACTGGCGTCCGAAGCCATCGGTGCCTTCTTCGCCGATGCCATACATTTCCAGAGTCTTCCGGTCTTCGGTTCCGAGATCCACGACTCCGGGGACCTCGGTCTGCATGCGGAAGGCGAGTTCGTACTGCTCTAGAACTGTCTCGACCGCGGGGTCGCCGTTGCCCTTTCGACTGCGTTCTCGTTCGAGCCGACGAAGTAGGGCGAGCTGCTCTCTTTGAACCGCGGCGCCGTTGCGTTCACTTTCCAAATGTTCGATCGGATCTTGTGATTGATTGGCCCGGGTGCGCCTTCCTTGCTGGGCTCCCCCCCCTCGGCTGCTTCCTCCGGCAACCCGAACCGGAGTTCCTTGGTACGTCGCCGGAAGGAACCCACTCCCGTATTGATTGGCGGCACCGCCGGGGTTCACCGTGATGAAGCCGGGCAGGTTCTGGTTGCTGGTGCCGAGGCCGTACAACGCCCAGGACCCCATCGATGGCCGGACGAACTGGAACGAACCGGTGTGCAACTGCATCTGGGCCTGGGCGTGGGCTGGGATGCCCGCCTTCATGCCATGAAGCAGACAGAGATCATCCGCGTGCCGAGCGACGCCGGGAAAGAGCTCGCTGATTGGGAGGCCGCTCTCGCCGTGTCGGTTGAACTTCCACGGGCTGGCGAGAAGTTTCGCGTTGCCGCGGTATGCCTGGCCGTCGCGCTTTGCGAGTTCCGGCTTGTAATCGAAGGTGTCCACGTGGGATGGAGCGCCGGACATATAGAGGAAAATGACACGCTTCGCCTTCGCGGCGTGATGCGGCCGCTTCGGTGCGAGTGGGTCGTCGAGCATTGATGTTGCAAACGAGCGTGCCCCCGCGAGACCCGAGAATGCAAGCCACCCGAATCCGTAGGACAGAGACTTCAGCATCTCGCGGCGTCCGGTCGAGAGTTCGATGCGATTGTTGCAGAGATCCATGTTTCGAACTCCTCGCGGGCATGGAGCCGGCGTAGTTTGGTCAATCGAGCGTGCGGAATTCCGCAGATTGGAAGAGCGTCTGGCACAGGGCCGAGAAGGCCATCAGGTCGGCGTCTTGAGGAACAACGAGCCTCGCGTCGCCTCGATTTCGTCGAGACGCGGTTTCTCTCCGAGACTGCTGACGGCGTTGCGTCGGGGAGAGAGATGCGGTCTTCTCCCGAGTGTCCGTCGTCCACGCGGAACGGAAGTCCCGGAGGAAGTCTCGACATGCGATGAACTCATTCGCCGAGGGGCGCCGGCCGAAGGCGATGCGGAATGCCAATTCGACCTGAGATTTTGGATCTTCTTCTCGGGCGAGGACGCGATTGGCCATGGCGTCGGCCATTCGTGTGACTTCCGCACTGTTCATGAGGTAGAGGGCCTGCGTCGCGACATTGGTCTTGTCGCGGGTTCCTCTCACGAAGTTTGGTTCGGGGAAGTCGAAGACCGCGAGCGCCTCTGGAACACCTCCGCGGACTACTGGGAGGTAGACGCTCCGGTGATCGGCATACTCAGCGGCGGTCAATCCTAGGAAGCGATCAAGGATATTTTCGCGGACGGCGCCTTCCAGCCCGGATGCGGCAGAGCCGGTGGGCGGTTCAATCTCAAGAAGCCCGCCGGCGGCCAGCATCGCATCCCGAATCGACTCTGCCTCAAGTCGTCGTTTCGGCATTCTCCAGATCGAGGTCTCGTCGGGGTCCACCGCCGCTCGTCGGCGATCCCAGTCGGAACCCAGGGCATAGGAACGTGAGAGAACGATCTCCCTGATCAAACTCTTGGAGGACCAGTCGAGTTCTACGAGACGGGTGGCGAGGTGATCGAGCAACGCAGGATTCGAAGGGCTCTGGCCGCTCAATCCAAAGTTGTCACAGGAAGTCACGATCCCCTTGCCGAAAAGATGAGCCCAGATGCGATTCGCCCAGACCCGGGTGGTCAGCGGATTTTTCTCGTTCGCGATCCAATCCGCGAGTTCCAAACGCCCACTTTCGGACTGCGGGACATCCGTGGTCCAGTCGCTGTTGAGGACTTGGACGAAGCCGCGAGGGATGACGTTACCGGGGTTCTCGAGCTCGCCGCGCTCCAGAAACGGAACGTTTCGGATCGTTCCCTCGACCGCGCCCATGCAGACGAAATTGTCGATCGTCGGTCGCCCGGCCGAATCGAATCGAGTGAGAATCGAGTCGGCAATGTCTCGGGAACCTTCGGCGTTGCGGGCCCGCTGCAGGATCTGTTGCTGTGCTGGGGTGAGTTGGTCTCTTCCGGCCCGAGGATTCTGAATGCCAGCGGATCGCATCTCGGCTCGAATCTCTTCGGCGGCGGCGAGTTGATTCTCCGCCCGATCGCGGGCCGCAATGATGAGCGATCGTGCGGCGCTCGGGAAGATGGGGCCGTCGGGCAGGTCAGCGCCGGCGGGGATCTCGATGAGCTGGCCCGCGTTCCGATTCCCCGGTCCTTCAAAGGTACCGAATCGAGTTTCCGTCGAGGCGAAGATCCCCGCAAGCGCGTAGTAGTCGCGTTGTGGGATCGGGTCGAACTTGTGATCGTGACATCGGGCGCAGGCGACGGTGGTGGCCAGCATGCCCTGGGTGATCGTGTCGATCTGTTCGTCGATCAGGTCAAACTGGAATTGAGCGTTTCCTCGGACGTTATGGCTCTTGGTCCCGAGCGCCAGATACCCGGTGGCGATGAGATTGCCGGCTTCCTCGTCATCGTCCTCGGCGAGGAGAAGATCACCGGCCAGTTGACTGGTCAGGAACCGGTCGTACGGGAGATCCTCGTTGAACGAGTCGATGACCCAGTCGCGGTACCTCCATGCATGCGGATAGGCGACGTTGTTCTCTTTGCCGCTTGATTCCGCATAGCGAGCGACGTCGAGCCAGTGCCGACCCCAGCGTTCTCCGAACCCGTCGCTCGCCAGGAGTCGGTCAACGACGATCTCCCGGGCGCGTGGTGAATCATCCGAGACGAATTCGGCAAATTCCGTCGGAGTCGGTGGGAGTCCGGTGAGATCGAACGTCACCCGCCGAAGCCATCTGTCTGGATCGGCATCATCGACGGGCGTCAAACCGCGGACGTCGAGTTCGGCAAGGATGAAATGGTCGAGGCCCGCGCGGGGCCAGCTTGGGTCGGAGATGGTGGGGGCTTCCGGAGATACGACCGGAACGTATGCCCAATGACTTCGGCCTTGCTCGATCTCTTCGGTGGTCCAGCGATGTTCGGTACCGGGGTTCTCGACCTCTTCGCGAGGTGGCGGCATGGGCGCCCCCATGCTGACCCAGTCTTCGAGGAGTTTGATCTCATCGCGGGTGAGTCGTCCGCGTGGTGGCATTTCGAGGCCGGGATCGTCGTATCGAACCGCTTGGATGAGCAGGCTGGCATCCGGATCACCCGGGATGACCGCGGGTCCGCTATCACCACCGATCAGCAGTTGCATCCGTGTGTCGACTCGTAATCCGGCGTTGATTCGGCTTCCGTCGTTGCTGTGACAGTTCACGCATCGGCCGAGCAGGAGCGGGCGAATCTTCGACTCGAA
>JAPKCC010000137.1 GCA_028823105.1 Phycisphaerales bacterium
GGCAACTCCCGCTTTGGGAGACGACGCCCGTGGATCCTCGTGGCGCAGACCGGCATGATCGCGACGCTCGTCGCCATGGCCATGATGCCGGATCCGGTGGCGGACCTCCGCACCCTCGGGATCCTGGTCGTCCTGCACAACATTTGTAACAGCCTGCAGGACGTGTGCGTCGACGCGATGGCGATCGATCTCCTCCCACCCAAGGACCGAGGCAAGGCCAGCGGTCTGATGTACGGCGCCAAGTATGGCGGCACCGCGATCGGTGGCGGTGGCCTCTCGATCGTCGCAGGGCTCGGCGGCATGCCGCTCGCCTACGTCGGCATGATCGCGGTCATCGCGGTGATCGCGTTGCTCCCACTCCTCACCATCGAACGGCCCGGGGACCTGCGTTTCCCGTGGTCGACTCCGGCCCCTCCCAGTCCTCCGAATTCCGCTGATTCCCAGATCACCGCCGAGGCCGAAACGCCACCGCGATCCGCACTGGCACTTCTCCGCGATCTGGCGGGTGCCTTCACCGTTCCGGCCGCGATCGTCACCGCGGTCGTCGCGCTGCTCGCGACCGCCGCGAGTGGACTCCTCAGTCCGATCGCCACCAACCTCTTCGTCGGCGACCTTGGCTGGTCTCAAGAGGAATACGGGGCCGCGACCGGTGGTGCGGCGGTCTTCGCGGGCCTCGCGGGGGCCGTCATGGGCGGATTTCTCGCGGACTGGATCGGCGCTCGTCGGGTCTTCGCAACCTGCAGCCTCGTCCTGGCCCTGATGTTTGCCGTCTTTGGCCTCGGCGATGCGTTTTGGGAAAATCGAATGCTGGTCTGGGGATACCTGATCATCGAATCAGCCCTCGCCGGATGTCTCAACGCGGCATTCTTCGCCATCTGTTTTGGCGTCTGCCGACCGTCGATCGCCGCGACCCAGTTCACGGCGTATATGGCACTCATGAATCTCGGCGTCGCGGGGATCTACACCCTGTCGGGCCCATTCGAGGCCCGATTCGGCGTGCAGACCACCTATCTGATCGCCGCCGGCATCCAGTTCAGCGTCGTCCTACTGGTCCCCTTCACCCTCGTTTTCAGACCAAAAACGAAGGTTTAGGGCAGAATGCGGACGTTTTCAGCCGGGCCACAGGGGAAGCGACTACAATAGTCCTCCCGGTCCGGTAGTTCTCCGTGACCGCCAAAGGCGATGGGCCAAGCGAGGTTCGCACATCCGCGGACCCCTGAGTTCCCCGTCGCCGTCACATCCGAGTTGCCCGCCTCCTAGTCGGAGGCCCTGATTCCAGGGTGACGCCCACGACCCCGTGGCTGGGAGCACCGCTCCCTTCAACCACCGAGCCGATGGAGATCGCAGCGCCATGATCCAAGACAAGAGAACAGATTCCACGTTTGACCTCGCCTCCTTCGACGAGCCTCAGCGTTTCAAAGCGGTGACCCGAACCAACGTCGCGGCGACCCCCGAATGGGCCGCCCTAGACCCCGACCTTCGTGAAGGCGTCGAGGTGGTGTCGGCCGTGCTTCCGTTCCGGACCAACAAGTACGTCATGGAAGAGTTGATCGACTGGAATGCGGTCCCCGACGACCCCATCTTCCGACTGACCTTCCCCCATCGAGACATGCTCTCGGTCGAGCAGTTCGACCGCATCAAGTCGCTGATGGCCGCCGGCGACAAGCCCAGCCTCGATGCCGCGGTTCGGGAGATTCAACTCGAATTGAATCCCCACCCTGCCGGCCAGATGACCCACAACGTGCCGACCGTCAACGGTGAACCCGTCCCCGGTATCCAGCACAAATATGATCAGACCACGCTCTTCTTCCCGGCCCACGGACAGACCTGTCACGCCTACTGCACCTTTTGTTTTCGATGGGCGCAATTCGTCGGCCTCGACGACATGAAGTTCGCCAATAAGGACGTCGATCAGCTCGCCGGCTATCTCCACGAGCACCCCGAGATCACCGACGTGCTCTTCACCGGCGGCGATCCCATGGTGATGAAGTCGAAGATCTTTGCGAAGTACATCGACCGAATCCTCGACGATCCCGATCTGGCTCACGTCCAGACCATTCGAATCGGCACCAAGAGCGTGGCCTACTGGCCGCAGCGATTCGTCACCGATGCCGATGCCGAAGAAATGCTCGAAATCTTCCGCCGCATCATCGCAAGCGGTCGGACCGTCGCGATCATGGGCCACTATTCGCACCCCGTGGAACTCTCGACCCCCATCGCCCAGGAAGCGGTCAAGAGAATCCGAGGGACCGGCGCGAACATCCGCATGCAGAGCCCGCTCATCCGGCACGTCAACGACGACCCCGAGATCTGGACGGAACTCTGGAACACCGGCGTCCGACTCGGCTGCATTCCCTACTACTTCTTCGTGGAACGGGACACCGGCGCCCGTGGCTACTTCGAGACCCCCCTCGAGAAGTGCCACCAGATCTTCGCTGAAGCGTTTCAGAAGGTCAGCGGGCTCGGCCGCACGGTCCGCGGCCCTTCGATGTCGGCGTTTCCTGGCAAGGTCCACATCCTCGGCATCCGCGAAGTCGGTGGCGAAAAGGCATTCGTCCTCGAGTACCTTCAGTGCCGTCGATCGGAACTCGTCCGCCAGCCGTTCTTCGCGAAGTTCGATCCGAAGGCGACCTGGTTCGACATGCTCGAACCACTCACCGATGCCGACAAGCCCTTCTTCCCTGGCTACTGGCCTGACGCGATGAACGAGACGCCCGGAACCGTTCCGCTGACCGTAGGCGCCGCGAACTGAACCGAGACCGTCCCCTCGGCGATTCGAGACGGCTTCAGCGGTCGAGGGCGTCTCGATAGAACACCTCGAGGTCGCGATCGAGCGCCTTCCGGCTTTCGTCGTGCACGTACATCATGTGTCCGGCGGGGTAGTAGGCACGGGTCACGTGATCTCGAAAATCCGGTTCGAGTTCGAGGTGGTCGATGACCCAGTCCGCCGCGAAGTGCGGCGTCGCCATGTCGTAGTATCCCGCGGCGTTGAAGACCCGAAGATCGGGATTCTGCACCATCGCCGCCCGAAGGCGTCCCGCCACGTCGACATACCGATTCTCGTATCTCGAGTAATCCCACGGACGCACCCGCCCGGTCAGGATCTCATAGGGAATGTCCGATGAAAACTCGAGTTCACGCCGCACGTAGTCGTTGAGGGTCGCGGTGTACGGCCCCTGGATGGCCGCGTAGCTCGGGTCAAATTCGGTTCTGGTTCCCCCCGCGTCAGCGTCCCGACCGGTGAAGCGCGAATCGAGACGCCCAACCGTCACACGATCATCGCGAAGCAGTTCCTTTTGCACAGCGCCACCGCTCAACCGGAGATTCCGTTGTTCGAGGAAGACCGGATCGAGCCCGGTGAGCCCCGACAGCCCCGCGATGACCGCGGCTTGATCACCCTCAGAGATCGAGGTGCCGGCGGCCAGCGCCGGTAGGTACCGCTCGATGGCGAAAACCTCCGCGGCATCCACTACCGATTCAACGGTGGGAAATCGTTCTCGATCAACCTTGCCGTGATACCAGCCGGTGGCGGCAAAGGTCGGAAGGTAGAGCACGTCGGGCAGGATGTTGTTGCGACCGGAACGGACGGTCGAGAAGTCGAGCACGCTCGAGATCAGGATCACACCGTTGAGAAACATGCCGTGGCGATCCTGAAGTTCGTCCGCAAGCCACGCGGCACGAGTCGTGCCGTAGCTCTCCCCGGCGATGAACTTCGGGCTGGGCCAACGACCATTCCTCGTCGTCCAGAGTCGAATGAACTCTGCCACCGCACTCCCGTCCTTCTCGAGACCGTGATAGGCGCCGTCGTCGACGCCGTCCGCGGCACGGCTGAAGCCGGTGGTGACGGGATCGATGAATACGAGGTCGGTCAGGTCCAGCAGGGTGGTGTCGTTGTCGACGAGTTCCCAGGGTGGCGGCAACAGGGCACCGGCGTCACCCATCGACACCCGCTTCGGGCCCCAGGCACCCAGGTGAAGCCACACCGAACTCGAACCGGGCCCGCCGTTGAAGCAGAAGGTGACGGGCCGAGTCGCCGGATCGGGGGTCGACCACGTCTCCGTGGACTCCGGCGTCGACGAGGAAGGCTCCAGCGGTTCGAGCCGTTCGTATGAAACGAAGAAGATCCTCGCCTTCACGTCACCGCTCGACTCCTCGAAGAGCGGCAACGTTCCCGCGGTCGCCTTGTAGCGGAGCACCTTCCCGTCCACGGTCATTTCGTGGTCCGTGACGCTGTCCATCTCTGGAATCAGCACGGGCGCCGTCGAGGTCCCCTCGGCAGGCGGCGTATCCGGCACCGAACCCTCCTGGACGAGACCGGCCGAAACCGCGAGCGAGATGACGATGGATGGCATGGTGATCATGTGCGGAATCGTAACACCCCACCGCCCGTCTCCCCGGACATTCACCACGCCCCGGGATCGTGACGCTCGCAAGAAAAGAGGCGGGAATGCGTCCATGACGCATTCCCGCCTCTCCTCGAGCCGAATGGGAGAACGACGAATCGCGTCAGGGACAGAGTCCCCAGCCGACCAGGAGGAGGCCGACGTCGGGACCGCCGACGTCACCATCACCGTTGAGATCCTGCTGACAGCCGCCGCACAGGCCCCACGCACTGAGCAAGGACCCGAAGTCGACCCCGTCGACGACACCGTCATCGTTGAAGTCGGCCGGGCACCCGCCCCCACCTCCGCCGCCATCATCGAACTCGATGATGAAGCTCTTCGCGGTGCTGGTCATCGGAACATCGTTGAATTGATCGCTCGGGCCGCTGGCCATGCTGAACAATCGTCCGGCCGTCCCGTCACCACTCGGTTCACCGGGGTACCAGTTCTCGTAGGACAGCGACTCGCCGGTGATCCAGACCCACTCGCCACCCAGATTCTCGAGACCGATGAACGGCCCGTCGTTTGCGGTGGCGGTGTCAGGCTGGGTCCAGAGCGACGTGAATGATCCAAGATTTTGATTCACCCAGAAGGCTTCGTCGTAGCTCTCGAACGTGACCAGATGGCCACCCGCTTCCTCGGCCAGGGCACGAGCCGTGCTCCAGTCGACCGGCGGCGAGACGATGACGCCCTGATATCCGTGACCGTTGCCACCCTCGGACGTGCTCCAGGTGACGCCGGTGTTGATGCTGGGATCGCTGTCGAACTCGATCAAGACGGAACCGAAGTCGTTGTCGAAGCAGTCGTTCCAGTTTCCAGCCGAATAGATCTGACCGAAGTTCTCGGGTGCCGGATTGTCGTTCGGTTCACCCGGAGTCCAGTTCGTCCAGTCGAGGGGTTCACCCGTGACCCAGCCCCAGCCACCCGCGGGTTCCGAGCCCTTGTCGCCCTGAACGAGACCGAAGGCGCACCGGGCATACACCGCCGGCGAACCGACGCCGACGAAATCCATCGCGAACGCGGTCTCCTCGGGTGACGTCAGAGTGGCGGGATACCCGCCAAGGAGAATCGCTTCGGCGTCGGCCGTGGCGAAACTGTTTCCCTGCCCCAGCCACTTCACGGCATAGAAGTGCCCGTTTCCTCCGTCCTCGACCTTCCATTCCGCGATCACCTCGATGGGATACTCAGGCGGCAGTTCGCCGTATTGAATGCTGAGCGTTCCCGAACCGCTGGCGCCGTTGTAGCCACCGACTCGGAGGAGATAGGTCTCTCCTTCGACCCCGGCGAACGCCATCCGCGACGTGAATCCCGAGCAGTCCGTCCCGTCGTCGTTACAGGCGACCAACGCTCCATCACATTCGGTATAGAGGGCCAGACGGGTGTCGAAATCCGCTGCATCGCAAGTCGAGATCACGACGCCTTCGGACTTCTCGGCGGTGAGCTCGAACCAGATGTCCGAACCGAAGCCGGTCCCGAAGCCTTCGTCGCAGTCGCCGGGAAGTTCCGGCCCGTCATCAGTGGAGTCGATGGTCGAGAATCCGGTGCTTCCGAAGAAGATCTCCACCGCATCCGAACAGTTGTCGTTGCTCGGTGGCGCCGGGCCACAGATGTCGATCGCCATCCCCGCGCAACTGGTGTCCCAGACCTCTTCACAACAGAAGGGG
>JAPKCC010000049.1 GCA_028823105.1 Phycisphaerales bacterium
GGCTCATCAGAGAGGCAAGAACGATGTATTGAGTCGTGGGGTTCATGGCGTGTTCCTTCGAAGAGTCGAGACGTGGTGAATGAGGACATCACCTCGTAGCGAGGCGATCGATCGGCGTGACACCACCAGTCGAAGAAATCTCGGATTCGTGATTTGACGGCGTACCGCCGCTGCCGAAGACCTACGATGGCGGGGCTCCTCGCGACCCAACCTCATCGAAACCTCCCGTGTCCCACGCATCGTCGATCCCCTCCTCCGATTCAGCCTCACTGACCATGCGTCTGGTCCTTGCCACCTGGTGGCCGCTCGCAGCGAGTTGGGTGCTGATGGGCGTGGAGATGCCACTGATCACCGCCGTGCTTGGCCGTCTTCCGGACGAAACGGTGCAACTCGCAGCATACGGCGGCGTCTTCTTCCCACTGAGCCTGGCCATCGAAGCGCCGGTCATCATGCTCTTGGCGGCAAGCACCCGCCTCTGTGACTCACCGACCAACTACCGATTCCTCCAGCGATTCTCTCGGGTCCTCGGAATCGGGCTGACCGGCGTGCACGGCTTGATCGCATTCACGCCACTCTTCGATCTGATCGTCGTTCCGCTTCTCGACACGCCCGAGGCAGTCGTCGAGCCGGCGAGGCTCGGGTTCCAGTTCATGCTTCCCTTCACCATCGCGGTCGCGGAACGGCGGTTCCATCAAGGCGTGTTGATTCGATTCGGACGCCAACGACAGGTCGGCATCGGAACCCTCATCAGACTGGTCGGAACCAGCACTCCCATGGTGATCGCGCTCGTGCTCGGCGCGGAGAACGGTGCCGCGATCGCCGGCATCGCGATCTCGTGTGGCGTGGTCAGCGAAGCCATCTATGCGCGAATCTGCGTGTTCAGCGTCGAACGCGGGCCGATGCTCACCGCGGTCTCGGAACGAGTCCTCGACCTCGCGACCACGATTCGCTTCTATTTTCCACTGGCGTTGACCTCCGTACTTTCGCTCGCCTCTTACCCCTTCTGCAGCGCCGGCATGAATCGAATGCCGGAGGCGTTGACCTCCCTCGCGATCTGGTCCGCCGTCTCGGGACTCGGTTTCTTCACGAGATCGAGCGGCATGGCCTTCAATGAAGTGGTGATCCGGCATGCTGGCGACCCTGGTGGTCGCCGGGCACTCCGCCGATTCATGCTCGTCGCGGGAACGATCATGTCAGGCATCGTGGCATTGATCGCGGCCACTCCGCTCGGCGAAGCGTGGTACATCGGCCTTGAGCGCATCCCGGAAAATGGAATGGATCTCGCCCGCATCGCGACCTGGCTGCTGATTCCAATGCCCTTCCTGACTTTTGTCATCAGCTACTGGCAGGGTCTGCTCGTGGATGTACACGAGACCAGGCCGATCTCCGAAGGGGTTGCCATCGGACTCGCCACCATCGCCATCGTGCTCGTGGCGTTCGTCTGGATTGGAACCCTCGGGGGTGCCGTCGCCGCGACGCTCGCGCTCACCTTGGCAAGCATCCTCCAAGCCGCCTGGCTCGGCTGGAGATGGCGGGTCATCCGCAAGCGTGCCGAAGCCGGCTGATCGCCATTGGATGCCCCCCCGCCGTTCAAGGGACCGGATCGCTCAGGCTATAGTTCGGCCAGCGATGCTAAACGCCGCAACCTCTGGACTCGGCATCGCCAGCTTCCGAGCCTGAAGATCCTGGATCTGGATCTGAATCTTCATGAATCGGCGGGATTGCCCGAGCCCCGCCTCGTACAGACTCTCCGCGAGCTGTCCAAGAACATGAAGCCCATCGTCGTGCAGGCCCAGCCGCGACATGATTGAAGCAAGGATGCGCTTGGCATCCAGCGCGGATTCGTCGACGTGTCCGAAGATCGATTCCGCCAGCAAGGCGACTCGACTCCACGAAGCCATCGCCGACTTGTAGCTGCCGTCTTCCGTCAATTGCGAGGCTCTCTCGGTCTGTGATTCCAACTCCACCAAGCGAAGCACCAGATCCGAGGTCATTGCAACTTCGTGACTGCTGCCATCGGATTGGTCGGAAAAACGGTCTCTGCCCTCGATCGACGATGAAAAAAATTCTGAATTGGCCATGTGCGTTCACTTTCGCTGACGGACTCTCGAAGCCAAAATGCCCACCGCATCTCGGATCTCCTTCAACAGTAGAGAAGCGGGCCATTGTTTCTATGGGGGATCTTCCCCAGTTCATGCGCTGTCAACTGGGAATAGGGTGAACACCCCCCCCCGTGAAGTCATCGATTCCGGCGTTGACGCAGCCCATCGATCGTCACTGCGGCGACGATGATTCCACCGATGATGATCTCCTGCACGGAGTTATCGATTCCCGCAAGCGTGCAACCAGCGCTCAGACAACTGAGCATGAAGGCTCCGATCATGGTGCCGAGGATGCCACCTTCACCGCCGGAAAGGCTCGCGCCGCCGATCACCACCGCGGCGATGATCTGAAGTTCAAGACCGACCGCAGTCGTCGGATCACCGACTCCGAGCCGACCGAGGGTGACGGCGCCGGCAAGCCCGGCGCCGAGACCACACAGGACGTAGACGAGAATCTTGGTCCGCGCCACCGGCACCCCGCACAGCCGTGCCGTCGGTTCACTTGAACCGATCGCAACGACCTGGACTCCGAACGCCGTTCGGCGAAGTACGAAGCCTGCGATGATCGCGGTGGCAAGCAGGCACCATGCCGCCGGCGCCACCTGCAACCAGGCGAGCTCGGGCGTCTTGTCAACGAACCCTTCCAACCATCCGAGCGACTCCGGGGGCGGGGCGATCCGCTGGTTGCCGGCAAGCAGCTTTGCGAGCCCGCGGGCGATCCCGAGCATGCCGAGCGTCACGATGAACGGGGGAATCCGCAGCGCCGTGACCATCCCACCATTGATCAGGCCGCAGACGATCCCCGTACCGCCGGCCACTGCCATCGCCGACGTCGGCCCGTATCCGGCATCGAGCGTCATGGCGCCCGAAACACTCGCCAAGGCGATCACCGAGCCGATAGAGAGATCGATTCCGCCGCAGACGATGACGAAGCACATTCCGAGGGCGCCGATTCCGACCACCACGGTCTGCACTGCAATCGTCTGCCCATTCCGAACCGTCGGAAACGATCCCGGCTCGATCGCCGTAAAGATCCCGAGTACCAAGAAGAGCCCGATGAACGGCGCTGCAAGCCTGCCCAGTCGTCGGAGCCAATCGCGTGAGCCGCTTCGTTCGGCCTGTTCCACCGAGGGGTTCGAGTCCAACATCACGCCGCCACCTCCTCGTCGGAGCCAAGCACTGCTTCGGACATCAACGATGCTTCCGTGCATTCCGCGACGTCACGCGCCGGGCCGAGCACGCCACGATGCATGACTGCGATTCGGTCGCAGAGGCCTAAGAGCTCGGGAAGGTGACCGCTGGACACCACCACCGCCCGACCCGCACGGGCCAGGCCATCGAGGAGTTCATAGACCTGCACCTTGCTCCCGATATCGATCCCTCGCGTCGGTTCGTCGAGCAGAAGCACCGTGGAATCCTGATGAAGCAACCGCGCGATCGCGATCTTCTGTTGATTGCCTCCGGAGAGGGTCCCGGCAGCCTTGACCGGATCGCCAGATCGAATCGCGAGTCGTTCGATCCACTTGTTCGCGGCCGCCCGCATTCGAGTGGTCGAGAGGACTCCCCGTCTCGCCACGGGGCGGAAGTTAGAGAGAAGGAGGTTCTCCGCGATCGACATTGATAGCGCGAGGCCTTCGCCCTTTCGGTCCTCGCTGAGAAATCCGAGGCCCCGCCGCATCCTCGCACCGATCGATTCGCTCGAGTCAACCCGACGGCCATGGATCGTGATCTCACCCGCGGTGATCGGGGCCAACCCTGCGATACATCGAAGAAACTCGGTACGCCCGGCGCCGACCAGTCCGGCGATCCCAACAATCTCACCCGATCGGACTTCGAGCGATGCCCGACTCGGCGTCGGGCGGCCCGCGAGTCCCTCCACCCGAAGCACCACATCACCACGCTGGCGAACCCGCTCCGGAAAGACCGCACCCATCGAGCGGCCGGTCATCAATTCGATCAGGTCCTGGTCGGTCGAACCCTCGATCGGCGCGGTGGCGACGGTTCTTCCATCTCGAAGGACGGTGAATCGATCGGCGACGCGCCGAATCTCCTCGAGAAAGTGACTGATGTAGACGATCGAGAGCCCCTCATCCCGCAGCCGCTTCACCACTCCGAGAAGTCGATCCGCATCGTGCCGGCCGAGTGAACTCGTGGGTTCGTCCATGATGATCACCGTCGCCTGGCTCGCCAGCGCTCGTCCGATCTCGACCAGTTGGCGGGTCGCCGCGGGAAGGTCGCCGGTTCGGCGAGCTGGATCCAGACCGCCGTGTCCAAGCCTCGCCAGTACTCGGGAAGCCGTGGAATGCATGGCTCGGCGATCGAGTGGTGCCAGCGGTCCCAGACCACGGAATCTTCTTGGCTCTACCCCCAGCGCAATGTTCTCGGCGATGGACAGGTGCGGCGCCAGCGCCAGTTCCTGATGGATCATCGCCACCCCGGCTCGACGCGCCTGGACCGGACCGGTTGGCTTCCAAGCGCGGCCCGCGAATTCCATGGTTCCGTCGTCGGGGCGTTCCACACCGGAAAGAACCTTCATGAGCGTGCTTTTGCCCGCTCCATTCTCCCCGACCAGCGCGTGAACTTCGCCCGGCGCGACGGCGAGGTCGACGTCTCGCAACGCCTGAACGCCCCCGTATCGCTTGCAGACCCCGCGCATGGCGAGCAACGAGGCGGGATGCGAAGGGATGGCTTCAGACAAGTCGGTTCTCATTCAGGAGGGATGGCCGGAGACTCGACCATCCGATCACTTGAGGTACTGGTCGATTGGCGGATCCAGAACGACCTGTGCTTCGGGCGTCTCCATGTTCTCGCGAGTCACCACCACGCATCCAGTATCGATCCGCTTCGCTACTTCTCGACCTTCGATCGAATCAACCAGCAATGCGACGCCTTGCTCACCCATGGCGAACGGGCTCTGCACGACCAGCGCATCAACCTTGCCGTTCCGAAGACCATTGACCAGGGACTCGCTGGCGTCGAAACCGACGATCACGGTGCTCGCCTTCCGCCCCGCCTGATCAAGGGTTCGCATGAACGCCACGGTGACCGGTTCACATGGCGCAAAGACGCCATCGATCTCGGGGAATCGATCAAGGAGATTCTCCGCGGTTGAAACACACCCCTCGAGGGTGGCGCCTCCGTAGGAGTTGTCGGAAAGCATCTCGACATCCGGAAAGTCCGAACGAATCGTGTCGAGAAACCCCTGCTCCCGTTTGGTGGTGCTGGCGGATCCTTCTACATAGCGCATCACCACGACTCGACCTTTACCGCCGAGTTGCCGGCCCATTTCCCGCGCCGCACGGACGCCGCCTTCGAAATTGTCGGTGGCGGCGAAGGTGATCGACCCGTCCCAGTTGACACTTGAATCGATGACCACGACCGGGATGCCCGCCTCAGACGCCTCTTTCAAGGGACGAACCAGCGCGGTGTCATCGAGGGGAGCGATGACGATGCCATCGACCCGTTTGGTGATGAACTGTTCGACGACCTTGATCTGATCGTCCCGATCGTCCTCTCTGGCCGGCCCTTGCCAGATGATCTCCACACCGAGTTCGTTTCCAGCCTTGACGGCGCCCGCGTGGACCGCCTTCCAGAATTCGTGGCTGGTCCCCTTCGGAATGACCGCGAAGGTCCGAGCGGTGGCCGCCCCGCCTTCCGTGTCTGCCTTCGTCGCAACCGATCCTGAACCATCACAGCCGAAAGACGCGATCGTCATCGTGGCCATGAGGGTGGTGAGGGTGGCGAGGATCCTGATACCGCGGGAGCGGTTGAACATGCCGATCTCCAGTTGTTTTCCGTCCAAGGACGCTGATTCTTGACCATTCGGCCGCGTCGAGGGTACACCTCGATGGTCGGTCCGGCAATGCAGACCCGTCCTTCTCCTGCCCTCGGGGCGCTTCTTCGTTGCCGATCGCTATCCTCGGTACTCATCCCCATACTTGCGGAAGGCAGGAGACCCCATGGCAATGAGACTTGTAACCGGCGCGAACGGCTGTATCGGCGCCTGGGTCGTCCGACGGCTGCTGGAGATCGGTGATGACGTCACCGCCCTCGATCAGGGCACCGAAACGCATCGTCTGAAGGCTCTGCTTGATCCGGAATCGCTCGCCCGCGTTCGATTCGTCCAGGCCGACGTCTCCGATGCGCCGATGGTCCGAACGATGATCGAATCGTACGGAGTCGATGGCGTCATCCACCTCGCCGGACTCCAAGTTCCCACCTGCCGGACGGACCCGATGCTCGGCGCGACCGTGAACGTGCTGGGCACCCTTGCGGTATTCGAAGCCGCGGCCGCCGTCGGCTGCCGCGTCATCTATGCGTCGAGTGCGGCGGTCTACGGACCTGACGACGAGCCGCTTCGGCCACATGGCGAGTCGGAAGCGGGAGATACCCGCACGCACTACGGCATCTTCAAGCTCGCGAACGAGGGAAACGCAAGGATCTATCATCAGGATCAGGGCGTGAACAGCGTCGGCCTTCGTCCGCTCACCGTCTATGGCGTGGGTCGGGACTTCGGAATGACCAGCGGCCCGACGACGGCCTTGAAGGCTGCAATCCTCGGACAACCATACACCATCGGATTTCAAGGGCCGACGGACTTCCAGCTCGCGGAGGACATCGCGGAAATCCTCGTCCGGTGCTTCGATGCACCCGAAGGAGCGCACGTCTTCAATCCACATGGCGAGACCTCGACCGTCGAAAAAGTGATCGAGATCATCGATTCGATCCTCCCCGAGAGTCGCCGCGGCCTCATCGACTGCGACGGCCCGCATCTCCCGATTCCCGGCGCCCTCGACGACTCCGCACTGGCGGCCGCGATTGGCCCGCCGCCACGGACGTCTTTGCGGGATGGGCTGGCGGCGACCTACGCCGCATTCTCAGCCCTGCACTCCAGCGGCTCACTGGACCTCCGCGATCTTCCCGAAGAGGTGACCTCATGACGTCTCCTCTTACTTCGGATGCCATGCCGCTGGCGAGTGTCGCGGTTCGTGTCGACCCGGAAGACAACTGCGCCGTGGTGAAGTTCGGCGTCACCGCGGGCACCACGGTCGATATCTCGGGCGAATTGGTGACCATCACCGAGGACATCGGCCCGGGGCATCGATTTGCGATCAGCTCGATCGCCGACGGTGAGTTCGTGCGCCAGTACGCCCAACCCATCGGAACCAGTCGCGGACTCGCTCCGGGTGCGGCGATCACCGAAGCGACGATGAGCAACGACGTTCCGGTGGTTCGAGACCTTCCGGACGATCTTCATTCACCGGCGCCTGCATACGTCTCCGATGGGGAGATTGGCACGTTCCGCGGTTTCCTCCGGCCGGACGGGCGGACTGGCACCCGCAATTTCGTACTCGTACTGCCGACATCGATGTGCTCGAGCCACGAGGCCAGCCAGATTTCGATGATCGCGGAGTTTCAGCACTGGTCGAGGGCAAAGTTCCCCAACGTCGACGGCGTGGTCGCGATTCCACATTCGAAGGGTTGCGGATGCTCCGACGGCTCGAATCTGGACATCACGATGCGCACCCTGGCGCACTATGCCGATCACCCCAACGTCGGCGGCGTCCTGATGCTCGAACTTGGTTGCGAAAAGACCAATCAGACGGTTGTCGACCAGTGGCTGGGAGATCACGGCGGATTCTCATGGGACAAGCCAGTCGAACGCATCGGTGTCCAATCTGAAGGTGGCACGGAAGCGACCGTGCTCAAGGGTCTCTCGCTGATCGAGAAGATGCTGCCGGAGGTAAACCGGGCGGAGCGAACAGACCGTCCCGTCTCCGAGATCGTGCTGGGTCTCAAGTGCGGTGGGAGCGACGGGTTCAGCGGGCTCAGCGCGAACCCGGCGCTGGGCGTCGCGACCGATCTCTTGATTGACCGGCGCGGCACCGCGATCATCACCGAGGTTCCAGAATTCTGCGGCGCCGAACATGTCTTCGCCTGGCGGGCGAAGGACGCCCGCACCGGCCGCGCGGTCTACGAACTCGTCGACTGGTACAAGGAACATGCCGGGGTGTTCGGCACCCGCCTCGACGACAACCCCAGTCCCGGAAATAAGGCGGGCGGACTCCTCAACATCGCGATCAAGAGCCTCGGCGCACTTGCCAAGGCCGGCTCCCGACGCGTCGAGGGGTGCTGCGACTACGCCGCTATTCCGACCTCGAACGGACTCTGGTTGATGCAGGGTCCGGGCTACGACCAGGAAGCGACCCCGGGAATCGTGGCATCCGGTTGCAATGTCGTGGTCTTCACCACCGGCCGAGGAACCACGATTGGCAATGCGATCTGCCCGGTCATCAAACTCGCCAGCAACACCACCACCTTCGATCGGATGAAGCACGACATCGATCTCAATGCTGGCACGGTGATCGATGGCGATGAGTCCATCCCCGAGTGCGGACGGCGAGTGTTCGACCATGTGGTCGCCGTCGCGGACGGAACTCCAGCCCTGGCTGAGAAGACAAAGCACCGAGAGTTCCAGATCTGGTCGGAATGCTCGGTCTCCTTGTAGAGTCGATCCCGCGGACCAGGTCTTTGGCGGGATGACTCGCTCGGCATACTCGCCGACCTCGAAAGGACTCGAAATGAAGGCTTGCATGCTGGTCGACGCGAAACGGGTGGAGGTCCGCGAGATCGCTGATCCCGAAGTGCATGCCCGAGAGATCCTCGTGCGCCTCGCTGCGGTCGGTATCTGCGGCTCCGACATGCATGTGCACGACGGCCACGCCAACTGGAACGTCGACGCCGATGGCGCCACCATCCCCTTCTCCTCGCAACCTCAGATCCTGGGTCATGAAATGGTCGGCGAAGTCGTCGAGCTCGGAAGCGGCGTCACGGACCTGAAAATCGGGGATCGAGTGATCCTGGATCAGGGCATCAACTGCGCCTCCCGAGGTAGGCCTCGGGAGGCGTTCTGCGAGTACTGCGCCACCGGATTTTCGCACCACTGCGTCGACTATGAAGAACACGGCATCACCGGTCTTCCGGGCGGATTCGCTGACTGCATCGCGATTCCCGCGGTCAATGCGGTGCGCATCGAAGGCGATCTCCCATCGGACTTCGCGACCATGGTCGAGCCCCTCGGTTGCGTCCTTCACAACCTGAGACTGATGACCACCGGGAATGAACGGTTCTCGATCGATGCCGACGATCCTCGCGCTCGCATCAAGAACATCGTGATCTGTGGTCTGGGGCCCTCGGGACAGATCTTCGGCAAGGCACTTCGGAACATCCTCGGATTCGAAGGCACGATCATCGTGACCGACCCACGTTCCTCGAAGCTCCAACTCGCCGCTGCATCCTTCGGCGGCACGCCGATCGAGATCGACGGGGGCACGGATGTTCCGAATGCAATCCGGGAACTCACCGACGGAAGTGGTTGTGAACTGCTCATCGATGCCTGCGGAGCACCCGCCGCTTGGGCGGATTTCGCGGCGATCATCCGAAAACAGGCGACCGCGGTGCTCTACGGCTTCGGCCGTGAACGGGGCGGAAATGCCGGGCTTGATCGTCTTCAGTGGCGCGGCGCCCGCCTCATCACTTCAAGTGGTGCGTCGGGCCCCATCGACCCGGACGGACGGCCGGGTTTGTACCGAGAGTGCCTCGGCCACCTACAAAGCGGCCGAATCGACGTACGGGACCTCATCACCCACCGATACACCGATCTCGAACAGCTCGAGGGAGCGCTGGGCGTCGATCCCAACAAGCCGGACTACCTCAAAGGCGTACTTGTTCGATCGTCCGGCTGACCATCGCGACCTGATCCTCAGAGATCATTCTTTTCTCGGGGCGGCACCACTTCGGCTTTGCGAGGATTCTCCTCCGACCGATCCTCGATCTCCTGGTAGAGAATCTCCAGCGGTGCATGGTCCTCCCGCTCGATCCGAACGCCCAACCGAGTGAATCCGATCCTCTCGCGACGCGTCGCGTTCAATTCGACGCAGAAACAGAGCACAAATTCCCAGCCTCGGCGGCGCGCGTGATCCGACATGGCGGTAGACAGCGTCTTGACGACCGCAGCTTCCGGCGCCTCCGGATCGATCAGCACGTGTTGTGACCAGACCACCTTCACGAGGTCTCCACCGAGGTACTCCGCCAATCGGCGGCCGTTCAGCGCGTTGCCGAATCTGGATTGCGCGCATTCGAGCGGGATCATCCGCGCCGACGCGACCACGTCGCCGGATTCGGCGAGTACGAGAATGCACTCCCCATCGACGTCCATGCCGTCATCCGCAAGCTCTTCGTGATCCAGAAATCCGTCGAGTGATTCGATGTCCTCCGTCGCGTCCAGAATGCGCCGTCGGAATCGATGGATCGCATCATGATCCGTGGCCATGTCCGCCAGACGGGTCTGAAACCTCGCCGACTGAGGGAGCGACGCGGCTCGAGCTCGAAAACGAGGTGGTATTTCATCCTCGGGAGTCCGGGGCAGATCAAATGTCATGCAAAGCCCGTTCTGGCGTGAAACGTCGTGAAAGATATAAGACGAATTTCTGGAAGACGGAAAGTCTGATCTTCCACTTTTTGATTTTTTGGCTAAACGAGACAGCGGAGGAGATGAAGAAAGTGGCTGTCGGTCATGTCGTACGCACCTGAAGCACCAACGGACCTGCCTTCTCTCGAGATTCTGCAAGATTGGCTCTGAGGCGCTGGGAATCGAGGGTGTATCCTCCCACTCATGCGGATCGCACTCTTCGTCACCTGCCTGATGGATCAATTTCGCCCCGATGCGGCGGAGGCCACGGTATCGGTGCTCGAGCACTGCGGATGCGAGGTGGTCTTCGACCCCCGCCAGACCTGCTGCGGCCAGCCTGCATTCAACGCCGGACTCCATCAGGAAGCCATTCCGGTATGCCGAGGTGCGGTCCGCCTTCTCGACGAACAGATCACCCGGGGCGGCTGCGATGCGATCGTGACCCCATCGGGATCCTGCGCCGCGATGTTCCGTCATGCGATTGGACTCTTAGATGGCGAAGATGCCGCGGCCGCGAAACGCGTCTCCGAAGCCACCTATGAACTCAGCGAATTTCTCGTGCGACGCCTTCAACGAATCGACGTCGGTGCGTCCTGGCCGGGCAGAGTCGCTTGGCACGATGCCTGCCACGGACTTCGAGAACTTGGAATTAAGCGCGAACCCCGCCAACTGCTCGAGGCCGTCGACGGCCTCGAACTCGTCGAGTCGGCGACCTGTGAGCGCTGCTGCGGATTCGGCGGCACCTTCAGCGTCAATCTCCCGGGGGTATCGGTCGGCATGGCCGACGACAAAATTGACGAACTGGAGACGCTGGGCGTCGATGCCATCGTATCCGGCGATGCCAGTTGTCTGATGCAGTTAGAGGGGCGGCTCGAAGCGCGCGGCTCGCGGATCCGTGGCGTCCATCTGGCCGAAATCCTCGCCGCACGCGAGTCGGTGACGGGGAACGGTTCATGACCGCTCCGGGATCCGAGTCGAGTGGCGCTGGGTCGATTCACCATCTGCATGCGAATCAATTCGACGATCTAGTGCCTCGGGCGCTGGCGAATGTGGAACTCCGCGGCGCCCTTGCCAAGGCGACGAATACCATTCGAAATCGACGGGCCATCGCACTCGAAGGTATTGATGATCTTCAGGAGCTGCGGAGTCGGGCGAAAGCAATCAAGACCGAGGCCCTGGCTCATCTCGATGAGCATCTCGAAACATTCGAGCGACACGCCACCGCGAATGGAATAAAGGTCCATTGGGCGGCCGACGCCGAAACGGCCCGGTCGATCGTGCTGGACATCGCGAGGATGAACAAGGTTGAGCTCGCGGTGAAGGCGAAGTCGATGGTCTCAGAGGAGATCGGACTCAATGACGCCTTGATCGACGCCGGAGTCGTTCCCGTGGAGACCGACCTCGGCGAATGGATCGTGCAACTCGCGGAAGAACCCCCGTCTCACATCCTGGCCCCCGCGATCCACAAGCGAAGACGCGAAATTCGCGATCTCCTTGCTCGGGTGCTCGATCGCCCCATGCCGGATGATGCCGCGGGGTTGACCGAAGTCGCGCGGAACGAACTTCGTGAACGATTCGCTCAGGCCGATCTCGGAATCAGCGGCGCAAACTTCCTGGTGGCGGAGACCGGCTCGTTTCTGCTCATCGAAAACGAAGGCAACATCCGACTCACCACCTCGCTTCCAAGGATCCACGTCGCGGTGGCGGGGATCGAGAAGATTGTGGCTCGCCTAGAGGATCTCGGCCCGTTGGTCCGGATCATCACCAGAAGCGCCACCGGCCAGCCCATCTCCTGCTACCAGACCCTGGTGACCGGGCCCAAGACGAGCCTCGAAGACGACGGCCCGGAAGAGATTCACCTGATACTGCTCGACAACGGAAGATCAAAGCTGCTCGAGGACGATCTCACCGCAGAGACCCTTCGCTGCATCCGTTGCAGTGCATGTCTGAACGTCTGTCCCGTCTATCGACAAATCGGTGGCCACGCCTACGGCAGCGTGTATCCCGGTCCCATCGGCGCGATCTTCACGCCGCTGATCGCGGGGATGCATGCCGCTTCGCAACTCCCCGGCGCTTCCAGCCTCTGTGGTGCGTGCCGTGAAGTCTGTCCGGTGGACATCGACATCCCCGGCGTGCTGTTGCACCTCCGACATCGCGCCGCAGAAGGCGACCGAAGCACCGGAGATCGTCCCATGTCCGATCCACGGACCATGGAGAAGAACCGAGCCATGCGGCGCGGATTCAGACTCTGGCGGTGGGCGATGGGTTCATCGCGACGATTCCAGATGTTCGGCGCGATCGGCCGACTGCTCGCAACCGTGGTCAGTCGGGTGCCGTCGCTCGCACGACATGCTGGCCCGCTCGCCGGCTGGACGGATGGCCGCGCCGTCCCGAGATCCCCCGGGCGGAGTTTTCGATCCGGCGCCGTGGCGCGTCGGCTACGGCTCGAGGAACAGAACCCAAGGCGATGAACGATGAGCGATGACCGATCAACCATCCTCGATTCCATCAGAGCCTCACTCGCCAGCGCCGCGAGTAGCCGCACCGCAGGCCGACCCCATGGACCTCCCCCGGCGATCGCTGCTCCGCCGCTGACCAGTGAAGTGACCGTGCCTGCTGTTCATCCGGGAGAACCCGCGTCGATCCGAGCGATCACCGAATTTCAGGCCGCGCTCGATCGCGCTCAAGGCGTCTGCCATCGAGTCACCAGTGACGCTGGAGCAGCCGACGCCCTACAGGCGGTCATCGCCGATCTCGGCGTGCGTCGCGTGGCTCGAAGTGACGATCAGTTGGTGATCGAGATTCTCGAGCGGGTGATCGGTGGATTCGAACTCCTACCGCCGGACGTTGATCGAGCCTTGCTCTTGGAATGCGGACTGGGTGTCTCGCGGGCGACCATCGGCGTCGTCGAGTACGGAACGATTGTCCTCTCTTCGGGCGATGCCGCGGGAGCCGAAGGATTGCCAACCGAACGGCAGCGCCTGGTCTCCCTGCTACCGGAGACTCACGTGGCGATCCTCGCAGCCACGGATCTGGTCGACACCTGGGATGCGGCACTGGCCGCACTCCGTCTGGATTCGAGACGGCTCCCTCCCACGGCGACCTTCGCCACCGGGCCAAGCCGAACCGCCGACATCGAACTCGAACTGGTATTGGGAGTGCATGGGCCGAAGAATCAGCATGTGATCCTGCTGGAACATCGCTGACCGCCCCGGGCCGGTTTCGATTCAGTCCCGTAACTTCCGACGCAGACCTTGGAGCATGCCCGTCGCGCCCATTTCCCCGGGAAATCGCCGGAGGAACCGCTCGAGGACGGCGATCGCCTGCTTCGAATCTCCGAGCTGGACGTGGACCTCCGCGAGCATTCGCACCAGCTTGGAGCGGCGCTCTGGACTCGAAACGTAGGGAATGCAACGATGAAGTGCGAATTTCGCCCGCTCGAGATCCTGCTCGTTGTTTCGTTCGATCGACTTTGCCGCAAACACGATGTACTCACGGTGGCTGGCCCAGCCCGATCGAATGCGCTGCCAGAGCACGGCAAGTCCGTCGTCGATGCGTCCTACCGCGATCGCGTTTCGCGCCCACAATCCGCGCAGATGCGGATCCGTGAAGGTCTCGATCGGATTCTGCTCGAGAATTACCGAGCGTTCTTCGTTGGACTTCCCGGAGAACGGAAGAAGGTCGACCAACCGGTCGATCATGGAGTCCGGATACGCGGCGTGAATCTTCTCGCGGGCGATCTCAAACTCCTCGAGATTCCTCTCCCTTGAGAGCGAGATGCAAAGATACAGGTAGGCCATGGCGGAATCGTCGATCGCGACGAGATCACGGGCCAGTTTCACGAGATCGCCGGTCACCGCCGAGTCGTGGCAACTCTCCCATGCGAGACGGGTCTCTTCCTTCGCCACCGCTCGCATCACCGGGCCGCCCTCACCTCGGATTGCCGCGGTGACGACGCCGGAAAGGTCGGGAGCCTTCTCTTCGCCATCGGCGGGGAGTTCCCAACTGATTCGGCCATCCACCGTCGCGTTCTCCTCGATGGTCTCGAGAATTGAAATCCCCGACACGTCTGCCACCTTGGGGAGTCCGAAGAGATCGAGAACCGTGGCCACCAACGCCCCGGGAGCAACCATCAACGAGTTTAATCCGAGTTCACGATTCCCGTGGTAGGTGAGCCATTCGCTTCCGTTCCCCGCGTAGAGCACCAGCACATGGTCGAGGGACATCATCTCCTTGAACCGGAGAATCATGGATGGAATCGATGGGAGATCTCCGCTGGCACCCGCGACGGCGTCGCGATCAGTATCAATCGGATCAGCGTCGCCCGCGACGGATTTTTTCGATGGGAAGTAGAGCGAGAGCAGATGAAATCTGGCTTGATCCTGTCGAGTCTGCGCCTCCTGCATCGCCTCGAAAGCCGCTTCAACCAACGGAACCGATCGGACCGATGCCGAATTCCTGAGCACCCGAAGATTCACCTCGTGAATTCCGTCGAGTCCGGAGGAGTCAAATTGCGAACCGATGATGATCGACTCGATGCCGTGTCCGGCAAGTCGATGCCAGAGAAGCGGTCGATTGGTCTCGGTTGATCGACGAAAACGAAACCCCTCTTCGCGGAATTTGGGAAATACGCCGTCCGATGGACCATCCTTGGGAACCAGCCAGGTTCCAACCCCGTGCGTCGTGAACTCCGCCCCGGACAACAGTGTCGCGGCCGCCGAAGCACCCTTCAGCCAGCGACGACGCACGATCTTGACGACCGTCTTCGATGGGTCTTTCGAGAGCGATCGGAGAGACTCGGGGCTCAGGTTCAGGTGAATAAGACCGACACGTGCGCCAGCCAACGATTCGCCGTCATTGGTCATTCCGAACCCGCTTCTGATCCATCAGCTCCTTGGCGGCGCAACGATTCATCCACCGTGGCGACCATGGCGTCGGGATTGGTCTCGAGACCGAGAAAATCGCAGATCCGACCCGCTTCGGCCATCGGATCTTCGAGGACCGATGCGTAATCGACGAAGAGCGCATCGACGTCGGGACGTCGTGCGAGGAGTCGCTCGACCTGGGCGACCTGAGCATCGAGGGTCGACATCATCCGTGAATCCGTGAGGCGCCCGCCCTCGCGTCCGAGTCGATCGAGCATCACCCGCTGGCTCTTCACGACCTCCTGAAGATCTCGATCCATGAAGACCACACGGTACCGTTCGCCTCGAGGAAGCGAGGGAAGCAGCTGGGCGACGATCTTGACGGCTTGACCTCGTGCTTCTGGCATCCACGAGGAATCACTGCCGAGTCGAGTGCTCTTCTCATGCTCGAAGTAGCCACGTGGGTTGTCGGTGTCGGCCTCCCGGTTGCCGTCCGTGAAAGCGGGCACGCCACCCTTGGCGAGCATCTGCATCATCATCGAGGTACCCGAGCGAGGCAGCCCGCTCACCACCACGATCGGCTTCCGATCGGAGACGACGTCCGCGGTGCTCCGGAAGTCCAGACCGCCGCGACGGTCGATGCGAGACACGCGAATGTCCTCCGCGAGCGCGTCGACGTCGTCGTTCGCGATGGCGGTGTCCCTCGTCGCCATCTCACGGATCTGCTCGAGCGTCTCGCGATGCTGATCGGCGTCCTCCTTCGAGCCCGTGCGGTCGAGCAGGTCGATCAGCGCCTCCCGCGCATCGATCATCCCGGGCGCCTGCCCCAACGCGACCCCGTACGCGATCTTCGCATGGTCATCATCGCCGGCACCCTCCAGCGATCTTGCCAGCATGAAGTGCGCGGTCGGATTCTGGAAGAGCAGTTCGGTCGTGGTCAGCGCCTCTTCGATGCCCCGCTCCCAATCCTCGCGGGCGACCGCCACCCGCGCGAGACCGAGTCGAGCACCGCTGTTCTCATCGTCGATCTCCAGGGCTCGCGCGAATCGATCCGCCGCATCGTCGATGTCGCCCATGGAGAACCTGGCTTCCCCGATTCCAAGCTGCAGATCCAGCGATTCCCGGGTCTTCTCGCCCTGCTCCATCGCCTCGAGGAACTTCCGGGCCCGGTCGTGGTCGTCCATCAGCACCGCCTGCTGCATCGAGAGCCAGTTCAGGGTGGGACCGATCGGCTGGAGAAGGCTCATCACCTTTCGAATCGCGAAGGTCAGTTTCTTCGGCGGCTCCTTCGACTCCGCGTCTTCGCCTTCTTCTCCGCCATTCGCCGCGTCGGCGGCGGGCTCGGCATCCTCGTCGACCGCGATGCTCTCCTCGGTCAATCCGCCATCCGTATCGACCTTCGGTCGAGGCAGCTTGATGCCGTACTCCTCGGCATCGGGCCGAAGACGTTCGATCTCCTTGAGCGCCCACTCGAAGTTGTTCTTCGCGTTCATCGCGAGTCGTTCGATCGCGAGGCCACGTTCTTCGACACGACCACGGCCAGCGAGACACGCGATCAGGTTGAGCCCGAACCGAGCCTCCCGCGGCCAGTCGCTCCAGATCTCCTCGAGGATCTCGGCCGCCTCCCCGAGTCGCCCGCCGTCCATGTAGGACTGTGCGAGGTTGTACTTGAGCTCCCGCGTGGTCTCCCGGACCGCCTCGTCGGTGTCCTCGTTGGGTTCCTCGATGTATCCGAGTTCCACCAACTGCTTCATCGCCTCCGCGCTCTGCACGGAATCGAGGCGCGCACCCTCCGGGTGCATTCCGTGCGGATGCGGGCCATCGATGTCGTCCCAGGAGGCCACGGTCTCGATCTCCCGAGCGCCCTCGAAGATCGTCACCAGGGGTTTGCCGTCCATGTCCTCTCCGACGGGAAGACCGAAGGCGGTCAGTACGGTCGGCGTCAGGTCGAGCACGCTCGCACCGCTGACGGTCTCGCCCTTGCGGATTCCCGGCCCCTTCGCCACGAAGATGCCGTAGGGACGGTGCTCGATCGCGGGTCCGGCCGGTTCGACGGGGATGTGCTCGGGCCGAAGGTGATCGGGGTGGAATCCGTGATCGGAAATCAGGATGACGGTGGTCTCCTCACCGGCGAGGTGCAGAAGGGCGCCGAGCATCATGTCGTGGAAACGGTAGCCTCCCTCCACGACGCCTTTGTAGATCTCGAAGTCCTCCTCCGAGATAAACGACTGCCTCGGCGGGTGATACTTCATGAACCCGTGTCCGAAGTGGTCGATCCCGTCGTAGTAGACCGCCATGAAGTCCCAGGGCTCCAGCTGCATCAGCGCCGTCGCCGCGCCGTGGATGGTGACGGTGTCGGCGAGCGTCTTCGCGAACCCGGTCAGTCGCTGATCCTTCTTCTGGTCGATTTCCGCGAACTTCGGAATGAACGGGCCGATGTGCTCGTGATCGAGTTCGAGCGGATGGAATCGGAATTCCTGGAGGTTCTTGGCGAGGCTGAGCGGATGGACGGTCCCCTGCGGCATGTCCCACTGCGACATCTCCCAGCCCGCGGATTCCGGACGCGGCTTGCCGATCTCGGGATCGATGTCCGCGTTCTTGATGTTCCGCGCGGTCTGGTAGAAGTTGCTGACCATCACGCCGTCGATGGGTTCGGCCGGATGCGACGGCCACCAACCGACCACGTTGCACTTCTTGCCGACCTGGTTGAGCATGTTCCAGATCGCTTTGGTCTTTCGGTTGGTGTTCGTGATCGGACGGATCGCCTTCCCGTCCGGGGTCGGTTCACTGAACCCGTGGATGCCGTGCTTGTAGGGTCGCTTTCCCGTACCGATCGAGGTCCAGAGCGTCGGACTGAGGACCGGGTTGAGCGTGGAGACGTTCCCGTGGACACCTTCCGCCATCATCTTCTCGAGGTGGGGCATCTTGCCTTCGGCGATCATGGGATGAATGACCCGCCAGTCGGCGGCATCCCATCCGATGACTAAGACTTTTTGATCGTTTGCGGCGAGTTTTTGTGTGGTAGTCATCGAGGAACCAAGCCTTGAGTACATGAGTAGAATTTAATCGTCTCTTAAAGAGGGTACCGGGCCATGTGCTATGCGAAACCCTCCAATCAAACTTCGTAACCAGATCGCGGCAAAACAAAGGTCCGATACCGACTGAATGAGACTCCGTGTAGGCTTCCGGATATGAAGATCACCCACTTTCGTATCAACGGCGAATCAAGAGTCCGATTCGGCGCCGTCACACTCGACGGCGCTGTGATCGACGGAACCGATCTGCTGGAGATGCCCGATCACGATCGTTTCGATCTCGGCGTTCGAGATCGATTCGATGTATCGCGTCCCATCTTGGCCAAGCTGCGCGACCGCGTAGACACCGCGAACATCGCCCCCATTCCCATCACCGATTGCGAACTGATGTCACCGGTGCCGGTTCCCGGCAAGGTGATCTGCATCGGCCTCAATTACGCCGATCATGCCGCGGAGAGTGGAATGAAACCACCGGCCTCGCCACTGACTTTCTCGAAGTTCAGTTGCAACGTCATCGGGCCGGGAGGCGTCGTCCCGATGCCCCTAGGAACCTCAGAGACCGACTACGAAGCGGAACTCGCGGTGGTGGTCGGACGTCGGGCCTGGCGGGTTTGTAAATCCGACGCGATGGATCACGTGCTCGGGTACGCCTGCGCCAACGACTTAAGCGCCCGAGCATTCCAATTCGCCGACGGACAGTGGCAACGAGGAAAGAGCTGCGAAGGATTCTGCCCCCTCGGTCCGTACATCGTCACGACCGACGAGATCAACGACCCCCACGACCTGAGAATTCGACTTCGTCTCAATGGAGAACTCGTCCAGGATTCATCGACGAATCAATTGATCTTCGGAATCCCCGAATTGATCGCACATCTTTCGTCCTTCGTCGCGCTCGATCCCGGCGACATCATCCTGACCGGGACGCCGCCGGGCGTGGGATTCGCGAGGACGCCACCGATCTACCTCAAGGCCGGCGACCGGATGGAAGTCGAGATCGATGGGCTTGGGATACTTGAGAACACGATGAACTGAGTCGGTGACTGGGAGGTCGGTCAGTTTTCGATGACCTTCTCGCTCGCCTTCATAGTCACGGGAATGGTCATCTCCTCGCCATCGCGAACCACCACCATCTCGACCACGTCGCCGGGTTGCTGCGCTCGCAATCGAGTGACCATGTCCATGACGTCGATCAGGTCCTCGCCGCCCCACGCGATAATCACATCGCCTTTTCGGAGGCCCGCTTCACTCGCGCTGGTGTTTTCGCTGACCCCTTCGATCTTCACCCCCGGTTCATCGCCCGCGCCCATGCCCGGTCGAACGCCGAGTCGAACCGGTGCGTATCCTCGGTCATTCGGATCGGGCTTGCCAGCATCCTTGTTCGTCGGTTTCGAGACGACCCGGGTCGGCCGACCGCCGCCAAAGACCAGTCGCTCGGAGTCGGTCGCGAAGTGTTCCGCGACGTTCACGACGAGATCAATGACCCGGGCCGCACCGGCGGGGTTCACCGTCCAACCATAATCACCGGGCTGGTGATACACGTCGTGCGTTCCGGTGAAGAAGAAGAGCACCGGGATGCCCGCTCCATAGAAACTCGCGTGGTCGCTCGGCCCGCGCCCGTTCGGATCGGCCTGCACCGTCAAGCCGCTCTTCTCGAGCATCGGCCGAACCTCCTCAAGCATGCCATCGGCACTGCTGGTTCCGCCGATCGCCAGGGTATCACTACGCATCCGGCCGATCATGTCCATGTTCAACATCACATTGATCGAGCCCGCGGGAAGCGTCGGATGTTCGACGTAGTAGCGGGAACCATTGAGACCTGATTCCTCGCCGGTGAACGCGATGAAGAGGATCGAACGAAGATCGGCGTCCTCGTCCGCATTTGCATAACGGTCCGCGAGAAGCTGGGTGGTGACGATGACTCCGCCGGTTCCGCTCGCATTGTCGTCGGCACCGGGATGGAGACGGCCACGATTGTTCGGCATCGCGCCGAAAGTGCCGAGACCCACGTGATCGTAGTGACCGCCGATGATCACCCATTCGTCCGCAAGGTCGCCGCGGCCGCGAAGCACGCCACCGATGTTGGCGGTTCGATTCATCCCGCCGTCGATCGCCGTCGCGAGGCGAACTTCGTTCTTCCCGCTGAAGATGATGCTGCCGTGGCCACCTTCGTCGGCGATGCGTCGCAACGCCGCAAGATCCCGTCCTTCGGAATCCGACCCGGCGATGAGTCGATTTGCGATCTCTGGCGTCACCTGCACCACGGGAATATCGAGTTCATTTCCCGCTCGACTGGCGGCGACGTCCTGCAGGCCGTCTTTCGCAAAGACCGCGCCCGGGGGGTTCACAAGAATGATCCCCACTGCTCCGCGATCCACCGCGGCCTTCATCTTCGGTGGAATCGCCGCGTGCCGGCTGAAGCGACGGCTCGTGAATCGACTGCGACCTTCGTCGTCGAGTGGTTCATAACGGAGGATGATCGCGATCCGGCCGGCGAGTTCCTCGCCGTCTTGGTCCGCGTCCGGAAAACTCGAATAGCCGTCAGGTCCTTCCTCGATCGCATAGCCGAGGAAGGCGAGCGGCGCAGAAACGTCGGCGGTGCCGGAGTTCCCGAGCACCGTGAAATCCTTGCCGATTTCGGCGGTCTGCTCACCAATCTCCGCTCGTCGATACTGCATCAACGCTCGCTCGATGGTCGGCTTTCCGCCTGGTAATTCGAGAAACTGGCGATAGCTTGTCCAGGTGCGAGAGGCCTCGCCATCTTCGGGAAACGCTGGTTCCAAACCAAGTCGTTCAAACCAGAACTGAACGTAGTCCGCCGCCCTTTCGATTCCTGCACTGCCCGGCGCCCGACCCTCGAAGTATGGCCCGGAGAGCGTCATGACGTGCTGGTACCACTCCCGCGCCACGGGGCCAAGGTCCTCGAACAACTGACCAAGATCTGCGGTCGTCGCGTCGACGACGACGAAGTCGTTCTCGGGCTGAAAACCATAGGGATTCACGGTGCCTTCGATGATCTGCCCGGGAGCCGCGTCCTGCGCCATGACTGCCATGACCTCTGAATTGAATCCGAGCGCGATCGTCAGAACGATCGAAGCGATGATGGATGAGAAGGCATGGCACGTGAACATGGGGCGAAACCTCTGGAGAGAGCCTAGGGGGACGTCGATGTGGCGACGCTGCGAATCAGAACCGACATGATCATATGGTTCCGCGACGACGGATACCGGCTCACCGGCACATCGCCAGAAAAGATCATGGCTGCAAGGGTAGGAGAACCGCCCCGAACGCCGCGAAGGTGATTCGGCGGCCGGAATCGGGCTCGATCAGATCGAACAAGCCTCCCGGACGGCGGCGATACCGAGGCGTCGGAACATCACCGGTGCCGCCCGACTCAAGGATCTCCTCGGCTTCGATCCCATTGGGCAGTTGGCCGTTCTGAGCGCTGGCGTGCGTGGTGATCTTCCGAGCATGCGGAACAAGGCGGGCGATGAGCGCGATGTCGTCGTCATCAAGCCGCACCCCATGCGGATTCGAATCAAGCGCCCCTGCGAATCCGACGAGCATGCGCCCGTCGGCGGCGTAGAGGTAGATGCCCCCTCGTTCGGGATCGACTGGGGTGATCGAGGACCCCATCGCCGGGTCGAGTGGCGGCCCGATTCGCCATCGAAGCAGGCAGCCAGGGGGCCGAGGCAGGGTCTCGATGGCCAACTCGCCGGGTGGATTGCTCGCATGCCGCCGTAAGGAGACTGGCATGCGCTCGAGAATCTTCGCGAGGGCCGAATCAGGCGGCGTCTGAGGATCGGCCCGATCGACACCGCGTGCAATCTGCGCCGCCATTGCGGTGCCGAGTCTTCCGCCTGCGTGGATGATTCCGGGAGGTGGCGGGTCGGCGGTCAGGGCATTCATGGTGTTCAGGATTCCCGCCAAGCCGACGATCCAGCCCGCCAGAACGATCAGCGAGAGCAACGTGCCGGCGATCGACCAGGCCGGCCTCGGCGATCGAATTCCGGCCAGCCCCAGCCCGATTCCCGCGATTGCGGCCAAGCCGACGGTGGGAATTCCGAGGAGCCCCATCACCACCGCGGTCCGACCCCGTCGGACGTCGACCGGTTCCGGAATCGTGGTTCCGGAAATGTTCCCGGAACCGGATTCTGGCGCCAAAACCGGTTCTTCCGGAGACTCTGGTTCAGACGGCTTGTCGGCACGCGATTTCGCCATGCGGACCATCTATACTCGACGAATTCGATCAGTGTCGACAATTCCTCGATTCCCGCCCCGGACTGAACCTGCTGCCATGGCAAAATCTACGCGAACGTCAACCTCCCCCGCTTCGACCCATCCACTGACTCCGACCGATGACTTTCCCCGTCGTCACCTCGGTCCGGATGCCAATGACGTGGGTGGAATGCTCGCAGAACTCGGTCTCGATTCGATCAGCGCCCTGATCGCCGAGGCGATTCCCGCCGCGATCCGCGACGATCGACCACTCGAACTTCGTGATGATGTCCTGTTCACCACCGGCAGCACTCGGGTCCCCGGCGAGCAGGAGGCGTTGTCCTGCATCCGCGATCTCGCGGATCAGAATGAGATCTGGCGCAGTTACATCGGCATGGGCTACCACGGCACCATCACGCCTTCCGTGATCCTGCGAACCGTCCTAGAGAATCCCTGTTGGTACACGCAGTACACGCCCTATCAGGCGGAGATCGCGCAGGGTCGACTCCAAGCGCTTCTCAACTTTCAGACCATGATCGCGGATCTCACCGCGATGCCACTTGCGAACGCCTCGTTGCTCGACGAAGCGACCGCCGCCGCAGAAGCGATGTCAATGTGCGCCACGCAGACCGGCCGACGCGCGTTCTTCGTCGCCGACGACTGCCACCCTCAGACCATCGGCGTCATCGAGACCCGAGCGAAGGGACTGGGCATCGAGGTCCTGGTCGGCAATCTCGCGGGCATCGACTTCGAGACCCGGGATTTCGCCGGCATCCTCGTGCAGTATCCCGCCACAGACGGGCGCATCGGCGACCACGGTGACCTCGCCGAACAGACGCATGCGGCGGGCGCGATGCTCGTCGTCGCAGCCGATCCCCTCGCCCTCACGCTGCTCAAGCCCCCCGGAGAATGGGGCGCCGACATCGTCATCGGATCCACGCAGCGCTTCGGCGTGCCGATGGGACTCGGCGGCCCTCATGCCGCATACATGGCCGTACAGGAGAAGCTCGTGCGTCGGATGCCCGGCCGGCTCATCGGCGTCAGCCGTGACGTTCATGGCGGATCCGCACTCCGCATGGCAATTCAAACCCGGGAGCAGCACATTCGGCGTGATCGCGCCACCAGCAACATCTGCACGGCCCAAGTCCTGCTGGCGATCATCGCGGGCTTCTACGGGGTCTATCACGGCCCCGAGGGACTCCGGAACATCGCCGCCCGCATCCACGGCCTCTCCTGCACGCTCGCCGAAGGACTCCGACGACTCGGACACGTGATTCACGAAGGACCGTTCTTCGACACCATCCGCGTCCGACCCAAGGGTGGCGTGGAAACCGTGCTCAAGAAACTCGCGAAGTCGAAGATCAATGTTCGGAACTTCGGGGACGGATCCCTCGGGATCAGCCTCGACCAGACGGTTCTGACCACCGACATCCAGGCCATCTGGGCGTGTTTCGGTTCCGAAGAATTCGAGTTCGACGCGGTGTTCTCCGAAGTGGATCCCGACTATCCCTCGACGGTCGCCCGCGAATCGAAGTTCATGACCCATCCGGTCTTCCACGAGCATCGCACCGAGACCACGTTGCTTCGATACATCACCGAACTGCAGTCGCGGGATCTTTCGCTTGCGCATTCGATGATCCCGCTGGGTTCATGCACGATGAAACTCAACGCGGCGAGCGAGATGCTCCCGGTGACCTGGCCGGAATTCGGCGCGCTCCACCCCTTCGCACCGGAAGCCCAGTGGACCGGGTACTCGGCGCTCTTCAAATCCCTCGAATCCTGGCTTGCGGAAATCACCGGCTTCGACGGCGTCAGTCTGCAGCCGAACGCTGGAAGCCAGGGCGAATACGCCGGACTGATGTCCATCAAGGCGTACCACGAACACCGTGGTGATCGAAATCGAGACGTCTGCATCATTCCGCTTTCAGCCCATGGCACGAACCCCGCCAGCGCCGTGATCGCGGGCATGACCGTGGTTCCGGTGAAATGCACCGACGCCGGCGACATCGACCTCGACGACCTGCGGGCGCGGATTGACGCGAACCGGGATCGGCTCGCCGCGATCATGATCACCTACCCCTCGACCCACGGGGTATTCGAGACCGAGGTTCGGACGATGTGCGATCTCGTGCACGAAGCGGGCGGCATGGTCTACATGGATGGCGCCAACATGAATGCGATGGTCGGACTCGTCCGTCCCGCGGATCTTGGTGCCGACGTCTGCCATCTCAACCTTCACAAGACGTTCTGCATCCCACACGGCGGCGGCGGACCGGGCATGGGCCCGATCGGCGTGACCAGCGACCTGCAGCCTTTCCTTCCGAGTCATCCCGTCATCCGGCCGATCGATGCAGGCGAACACGCGATGGGGCCGGTCTCCGCGGCACCGTACGGTTCCCCCAGCATCCTCCCGATCTCCTGGATGTACATCGCGATGATGGGTGGCGAGGGTCTGACTCGTGCGACGGAGCTGGCGATCCTCAACGCCAATTACATGGCGACCCGACTCGCCGGCCACTACGAGATTCTCTACACCAACGAAAACGGTCGCTGCGCCCACGAGTTCATCATCGACTGTCGCGCCTTCGACAAGGCCGCTGACATTAAAATCGACGACGTCGCGAAGCGTCTCATGGACTACGGCTTCCACGGACCGACCATGAGCTGGCCCGTTCCCGGCACACTCATGGTCGAGCCCACTGAAAGCGAGACCCGCGCCGAACTCGATCGATTCTGCGACGCGATGATCTCGATTCGTGCCGAGATCCAAGCGATCGAGGACGGTTCCGCCGACCGCAAGAACAACGTGCTTCGAAACTCACCACACTGCCTACACGCGGTCACCGGTGATTCTTGGGATCACCC
>JAPKCC010000138.1 GCA_028823105.1 Phycisphaerales bacterium
GGCCGGGGTCGTCTCTTTATTCCGACCGACGGACGATGGCCATCGCTCGACGACCATCGCCCCCATCCGTCATCGCCAGTGCCGATCGCACGGGGTCGGCCTCCGTCGCGGCGCATCTTGCTCGATTTGAAGTCGGAGGCGAACCGCCTCGGCGAAACCCGCGTATCACGGCGCGGGGCATAATCGACGACCAATCCCCGCTCGGTCCAATCGAGCGGAATCCGGCGTCGGAGGAGTGACGACATGTCGCAAAGAACGGACGCCCACTCCATCCCGCGCCGCGCGGGGATGGCCCTGCTGATCACCCTCGTGACGACCGTCGGAACGGTCGAGGCCGGTGTGGATCTCATCAAGAACGGCTCCTTCGAGTCCGGGTTCGATGGCTGGACCACCACGGGGCCGGTCTCGATCGGGAACGACGCCCACGATGGCGCTCATGCGGCGCGGCTCGAACCCCGGGCCGACCAGACCGCCGAACTCTCACAGTGGATCGAGGGTCTCATGCCCCGCGGTCGTTACACGATCGCCGCCCGTATTCGAACCACGGATCGACTCGTGCCGCCGATCCTCGGGATCCGCGACGGCGCGCAGATCGCCAAGGCCCACGGCTGGGTCGCGATCGACGATGAAAACCGATGGCTCGAACGTCGATTCGAGGTCCACGTCGACGACGACGCCACGGCATTCGAGGTGTACCTCCAGGGTTGGCAGACCGATCGCGACGCCATCGTCGAATTCGATTCGGTGCGGGTCTGGGAAGGTCGGCAGCCGCCTCCGGAAGCGGATCCCGGCGAGCCTCCCTGGGCGGAGGCGCCCGTGATCACGATCGTTCCCGACGCGGGTGATTCCTTGTTGCGGAACCCGTCCTTCGATGATCCCGACGGCGGCGCCTGGGCGTTGGGACTCAACGCATCGATCCAGGAAATCGACGCGACGCCGACGCTTCAGCTGCTGTCAACCGCGGACACCTCGAGAGCGTCACAGCCGCTGGACGTCCTGCTTCCACCCGAAGGCGAGTGGCTGCTCTCCGTGGACGTCCGAACAGATCCGGACGTCGTGGGAACGGTCTACTTCACGGGTGCCGACGAGTTTCTCGTCACCCGCTCCTTCTCGAATTCCGAGTGGGAGACCATCGAACTCGACATCCGGACGAACGACCAATGGCTGCGACAGGGGAAGCTCACGCTCGAGAACTGGAAGAACCAACCGGGATCCGCGTGGTTCCGTGATGTCCGGTTCACCGCCGGGGGCGACGAATGGTCACCGACCATCGAATCACCGCCCGCGCGGACTTCCGAAGTCTTCTTCGACGACTTCTCCGATGGCACGCTCGATCCCGATCGCTGGTTGATCTCCGGCAAGGCATGGGGTGGTGACAACGGCGGTGTCGCACCCGACAACGTCATTCTGGTCGAGGACGTCGACGACGGTGAGCCGATCATCGCCCTCCGCCTCGAAGCGCACGGCGATCTCTATTCCGGCGATCTCGAACACAACGGTCGTCGCACCCGGGTCGGTGCCGCGATCGCGACCCGCACGTACCACGCGTCCGGCCGGTATGAGGTCCGCGCCCGCGTCGCCCCGGAATACGGAACCTGCACCGCCTTCTGGCCCTTCCATTACATCGACCATCGCATGGGCGAGGCGGCGTACTGGCACGAACCGAATCCCCGTCGGAACACCGAGATCGACTGGGAGTTCCCGACCGACCTCGCGGGCTCCGACACCGGCAACTTCGCCTTCACCAAGGCCCGGACCAATTCGTGGGGCGGGCAGTTCGGCGGCGAGGGCGGAGAGCACAAGGGACGGAAGGTGCTGACCGACGAATTCGGCAAGCCGCTCGATCTCGCGACCGAAGCCCTCGACGGCCGATACCACACCTTTACGATCGAGTGGCGATCGGGAAGCGATCTCGGCGACGAGGCGATCAACCGGACCGACGTCGGGTCGGTCCGATGGTTGCTCGATGGACGACTCGTCGACGAACTCCACGACGTCGAGTTCGGACAGGGCAACGTCCCCTTCCGCGCCGCGAGGTTCTGGCTCGGCACCTGGTTCCCGGCTGCCGGCTACGCGGGCGACGTGGGCTGGACCGGCAATCCGAACTTCGACACCACCGCGGCGCACATCGCCTGGGTCCGGATCACCCCGTTCGACGAGTCGCGCGATCGCTGGGTGGACGAGACCGTTCCGAATCTCGCGTGGGCGAGTCCCGATGAGTATCCGGATCCGGTCGATCCGATCGCGTCCGTCTCGGCGGACATCAACCTCGACGGACGCGTCGACGGCGGCGACCTCGCAATCCTGCTCGCGGCCTGGAACACGGCGATGACCGAGGCCGACCTCGACGGATCGGGCCTCGTGGACGGTGGCGATCTCGCACGACTGCTCGCAGACTGGACCCTGCGATGACGGCACCGGTCATTCGATGAGGCGTCGGTAGACCTCGGGATCGGTCGCGCCTTCCGTTCCGAACAGGAGCACCCGGCTCTCCGACGACAATCCCAACCCGCGCGCGAGGTCCCGGTCACCCGCCGCCGCCATCAGCCCCGCGAGACCGGCCACCGCGGATTCCCCGGCGACGATCGATTCCTCGACCGCGAGCCGGCGCATCAAGGGACCGACCGGTTGATCGGTGATGGTGAGAAAATCCTCCACCGCAGCCTGCAGGATCGGCCATGCGATCAGCGACACTTCTCCACAGGACAATCCGGCCATGACGGTCTCCGTGGTGATGTTCACCATCCGAAGCTCGCCCGCCGCGGCACTCTCGAAGAGGCACGCCGCCGGTTCCGGCTCGACGATCACGACCCTGGGCCGGTCCACGCCGTAGCGAGACCAGAGATCGACGCACACCGCCGCCGCCATTCCTCCGCAGCCGCCCTGGAGAAAGACGTGGGTCGGCGGTGCGTCAAGAGGCCACTGCTCCATCGCTTCTCCGGACATCACGGTGTACCCCGCCATCACGTGACGCGGAATCTCGAGATAACCAGGCCACGAGGTATCTGAAACCACGAGCCAACCATGCTCGTCCGCCGCAGCGGCGGCCGCACGAACGGAGTCGTCGTAGTTCCCCTCCACCCTTCGAACCGTGGCCCCGAATGCCTCGACCGCTTCCACCCGACCCCGACTGACGTCCTCGTGCATGTAGATGACGCACTTGCATCCGAATCGTTCCGCCCCCCAGGCGACCGATCGACCATGGTTTCCATCGGTCGCCGTGACGACCGTGATCGCGGAGGCGACTTCCGGGTGATGGCCGTCCTCGATCTCCTCCAACGCGATCTCTCGACCCATCGAACGAGCCATGGCATCGCGCAAGACCAGTTGCACCGCGTACGCGCCACCGAGCGCCTTGAAACTCGAGAGCTCGAACCGCGACTGTTCGTCCTTGTAGAAGACAGCGCCCAGTCCCAGCTCGTCGGCGATGGCTTCGAGCGAACGCAACTCGGTCGGTCGATACCCGGACCAACCACCAATCACCGCGCGGGCCTGTCGCCGCGCCGATACGGGAATCACCTCTCCGAGCGGCCGGGGACAACACTGACCGATGCAGACCTGATCGTTCCGAAGATGCCGTCGAATCATGCTGCCGACCTTCCGTCATCCCTCTGAAACCCACGCGGTACCGCAGGACTTCACCAGATCGAGGCCTGCTCGGGATTCCCCAGCCGGGGATCGTAGTCGAGCGACCGATGCACGATCCCTCCGGGTGAGGCCGTCAGGGCCATCCGGGCTCGCGAAACGATGTACCATCGGGACATGCACATCCTCATTATCAACTTCAATCTGAACGACATCACCCGCGCCCAGTACGAGGGCGTCTGCGGCGAGGTCGCCGCGGCCTTCGCCGCCGTCCCCGGCCTGGTCTCCAAGAAGTGGCTCGCCAACGAGGAAACGAACACCTACGGCGGCGTCTACCTCTGGAAGGACAAGCAGGCGATGCTTGACTACCAGCAGTCCGAGCTCTATTCCTCGCTTGGGAGCAACCCGGCGTTCGCGAACATCACCGCAACCGACTTCGAGATGCTGGCGGGTCCGTCCAAGGTCACCGGCGTCGCGTAGGGCGGGGGTCGTTCGTTCCGAAATCCACCAGCATGCTTGTCGCCACCTTTTATCGATTCACCACGCTTGAGGATCACGCCTCCTTGCAAGGGCCGATCGAAGCGTGCTGCACTGCGCATGGTGTCCGAGGGATCATCCTTCTCGCGCCGGAAGGCATCAATGCCACCATCTCGGGCACCCGAGATGGCGTGATGGCGGTCATTGATCATCTCAAGGAAGACCCCCGCCTCGCGGAATTGACCTGGAAGGAATCCGAGGCCGCTCGACAACCGTTTCGAAAGATGCGGGTGCGGCTCAAGCGAGAGATCGTCACCATGGGCGTCGAGGGAATCGACCCGGCGCACCTGACCGGCACCTACGTCAAACCCGAGGACTGGAACGCGTTGATCAGCGATCCGGATGTCATCGTGATCGATACTCGAAACGACTACGAGGTCGAGATCGGTTCGTTCCGGAACGCCATCGATCCCGAGATCGAATCGTTCGGCCAGCTCCCGGAGTGGCTCGACGATCGAATCGACCCGGCCCGACAACCCCGGGTCGCGATGTTCTGCACCGGCGGGATTCGTTGCGAGAAATCCACCGCGCTGCTCAAGCAGTCCGGCGTCCGAGAGGTCTATCACCTGGAAGGTGGCATTCTCAAGTACCTCGAACGCATCCCGGAGGAAGAAAGTCTCTGGACCGGCGAGTGCTTCGTCTTTGATGAACGAGTGTCCGTCGGCCACGGGCTGAAGGTCGGCGACTACGCGCTCTGCCGTGCCTGTCGGCACCCCGTCCGGGAATCGGACCGCCAATCGGACCTGTTCCTGGAAGGCGTCAGCTGCCCGCGGTGCCACGATCGCACCACCGATGAACAGAAGGCTCGGTTTTCCGAGCGGCAGAAACAGGTCGAGCTCGCGCGCGGCCGCGGAGAGTCTCATCTATCCGATCAATCCGAGACTTGAAGGCTGCCAGCGGAACCGCCGAAGGATTTTCGAACTCCTGAACGGGAGATCAATGACCTACGAACAGTCGCCCCAGTCGGCGAGCAGCAGGCCGACATCGGCGCCACCGATGAATCCATCTGCGTTCAGATCGTAGAGGGCGTTCTCGCCCTTGGCGGTCACCCGACCCCAGCCGCCGAGCAGGCTTCCGAGGTCCGAACCGTCGACCGTGTCGTTTCCATCGAAGTCGGCTGCGAGCTGGCAATCGTCGAGGGGAATGAAGTTATGGATGATCCGCATTCCCTCGACGTCGTAGTTGCCCACCACGAACTCGGGCGTGGCATCCTGGTTCAGATCGCAGAGGACCAGCGGGTATGGGAAGTCTCCGGCGGCGATCACCCGTTGATCCTGCAGCGCGATGGTCCCCGGCGAACTGGCATTCATCCAGATCGACAAGCCGGTACGCCAATCGGTCGTGACGATGTCAGACTTGCCGTCGCCGTCCAGATCCGAGATCTCGACGCGGATCGGAGCGGCGTCGGTGGGATCGTACTCGTAGTAGTCTTCGAATTCGTATTCGAAACTCATCTGGGACTCGGTGCTGGTGTTCCGCATCACCGAGAGCCCGTTGGGCGAGCCCCCGTAGACTCCACCTCTTGTGATGATGTCAAGCATCCCGTCGCCATCGATGTCCGCGAGGCGAGGCGTGCCGGTGCTCCAGTTGTAGGTGTACATCGGGTCCTCGACGCCGCCTGCGAGAAGGGTCATCACCAGTTCCAAACTGAGAACGTCTCCTGAGCTCGTGTTCAGATAGACGTGGACATTCCGGTTGTACCCCGAAGACACCACGTCGAGGAGGCCATCGCCGTTGAGATCGGCGAACGCAGGTCGA
>JAPKCC010000050.1 GCA_028823105.1 Phycisphaerales bacterium
CAAGACGCCCCCGAGCCGATTTCGGCCGCGGGGGCGTCTGAAGAATGCGGATGAGAGGGCTCGAACCTCCACGGGATTTTACTCCCACTAGAACCTGAATCTAGCGCGTCTGCCAATTCCGCCACATCCGCAGGTGTTCGGGAACAATCCTCGCAAGCGAGGAACGACGCAGCGTATCCGATTCCTCTCCCTCGTCAACATTCCTGAAGGCCCGAATCTGCTCGTCCGAGGAGGGACGAGCGTCAGCCGAATCCTCGATCGCAATACGCGAGGCCAACGGCATCGGATGACCATGCCTTGACCGATGAGCGATCCCCGATGACCAATGGCCGATGACAGATGACAGATGACAAATGGCGGTCTGCGACGAAACAACGGTCCCCTGCGCGGTAGGCGCAGGGGACCGTCTTGGTCATCTCTTCTTTGGCATTCGGTCCGGCATTCAGAGTGATCGAAAGAAGATCACTCGAGACCGCCAAACGCGCTCCTGTCATTTCCCCGAGTCGTCACCGGATTCCGCGTCCTCGACCGGTACCACCGGCACGATCGGGGCCAGTCGCTTCTCCAGCACCTTCGCCCGCATCTCGACGAAGAGATCCGGATTGTCGCGAAGGAACTGCTTGGAGTTCTCTCGTCCCTGGCCGAGACGAATCTCTCCGTAGCTGAACCAGGCGCCAGCCTTCTGCGCGATTTCGTCGGCCACGGCCAGGTCGAGCAGGTCGCCCGACGTGCTGATCCCCTCGTCGAACATGATGTCAAATTCGGCCAGCCGGAACGGCGGAGCCACCTTGTTCTTCACCACCTTGGCCCGCACGCGGTTGCCCACGTTGACTTCTCCGTCCTTGATCGCACCGATGCGGCGGATGTCGATTCGAACCGAGGAGTAGAACTTCAAGGCACGACCACCCGTCGTGGTCTCGGGACTTCCGAACATCACGCCGATCTTCTCGCGAAGCTGGTTGATGAAGAGCACGATGCACTCGCTCTTGGCGATCGCACCGGTGAGCTTCCGGAGGGCCTGACTCATCAATCGGGCCTGAAGGCCCATATGAGAGTCACCCATCTCACCTTCGATTTCGGCTCGAGGAATGAGTGCCGCCACCGAGTCGATCACGATGATGTCGACGGCGTTAGAACGAACCAGCATTTCGCAGATCTCCAACGCCTGCTCGCCGGTGTCCGGCTGGCTGAGGAGCATCTCGTCGATGTTGACCCCGAGCTTGCGAGCCCAGGTCGGATCGAGGGCGTGTTCCGCGTCGATGAAGGCCGCGACGCCGCCGTTCTTCTGCACGTTTGCGGCGACGGTCAGGGCAAGCGTCGTCTTGCCTGACGATTCAGGACCGAAGACCTCAACGACCCGTCCTTTCGGAAGTCCGCGGCCTCCGAGGGCTAGATCGAGGCTGAGCGCCCCGGTCGACACACACTTGATGCCGGCGAGACGATCGCCATCGAGGGTCATGATGGAACCCTTGCCATGGGCCTTTTCAATCTGTGCGAGGGCCCGGTCGAGCGCCTGACGACGGCCGGGATCGAGGTTCGGCATGTTGGTACCGGACTTCTCCTCCACGGCAGCCTTCGCCTTGCCACCCCGGGGCTTGGAGGTCTTTCCCGGAGCCTTCTCTTTCGGCATAGTGGGGTTCGTGGTGATTTTCGGTGATTCGAGGGTTGCCTTGGCCATGGTGTGGTCGCTTTCGATTTCGATGGGCGGAACTCTTCGATGAGGTCCCGACTTGTGATTTGTCTTGTGATCTGTTCTGTGATCTGTTCTGTGATCTGTTCTGTGATCTGTTCTGTGATCTGTTCTGGAATCTGGCTTGGAGTCTGTCTTGCGAGGTGATCTACCACCGCTTTCGCGGGGTGGCGGTTTCGCCTCTTCCTGCTTGCTTGGTTCTTGTCGTCCGAACTCGTCGTCGTCACTCAGGTTGCGGGTCCGCTGGATCATGGTGATCTCGAGCTCCTGTTGTCTGGAGGATTCGAGGTCCGACCGGTATTGGCGAGGTTCGCATGATTCGCATGATTCACATGATTCACATGATTCACATGATTCGATCGGATCCTAGGAGCCTGAAGATCACCGGCTACGCAACCGGCGGTTTCTCCCGAGGAGCCCTTGGTTTTCAGAGTCGAAGGCGATTGACCGGTGGTGATCGTGGTGATCGTGGTGATCGTGGTGATCGATCGGCGGAATCGATTCGAGCTGGAATTCGAGGTTGTTCGGGAAATAGTCGTCATGGGTTGGCTCTTGATGCTGGGATACGCCTCGGATACCGAACGCTGACCGAACATCATCGGAATTTCCATCCGATCCCGTTAGGTTTTTGTTTGGCTGCTGAAGAATCGCCGGTTTCGCCCGTCCCGTCAAGTCCGAAGCCCCCAAGGACGGAATCGAGGCCATACGAAACGAGCGGCCCCGGTGGGCCGCTCGTCAGTCATGGTCATGCATGATTCAGGATGATTCAGTTGGAAGGCCCCACTGGGCCCTGCCCATCAATAGTGGGGCGTCGGCGGTCGGTACTGGGCCAGATCAGCCTGCTTAAACCACTCGACGGTCCGTTGCAGGCCCTCTCGGAGCGCGATCTTCGGCTCCCAGTTCAGTTCTTTCTTGGCCAGGCTGATATCGGGTCGCCGCTGGAGCGGATCATCCTGAGGAAGTGGCCTGGCCTGAATGATCTCCACCCCGGTGCCTACGATTTCGACGACAAGTTCCGCCAGCTCCCGAATGGTGAATTCACCAGGATTCCCGATGTTGACCGGCCCGTGAAAATCTTCCGGTCCATTCATCATCGCCTGAAAGGCATCGAGAAGATCTTCGCAGTAGCAGAATGAACGCGACTGACTGCCGTCCCCATAGATCGTGATCGGTTCACCGGTCAGCGCCTGGCGGATGAAGTTACTGACCACCCGGCCGTCATACGGATGCATCCGAGGGCCGTAGGTGTTGAAGATGCGAACGACTCGAATATCCACCTTGTGCTGTCGGTAGTAGTCGAACATGAGGGTCTCGGCCGCCCGCTTGCCCTCGTCGTAACAGGCTCGAATCCCGATCGGATTGACGCTTCCGCGGTAAGACTCCGGCTGCGGATGAACCTCTGGGTCTCCGTAGACTTCGCTGGTCGACGCATGGAGAATTCTCGCCCCGAGCCGCTTGGCCAGCCCGAGCATGTTGATCGCGCCCATGACCGAGGTCTTGATGGTCTTGATCGGGTTGTACTGATAGTGCCCCGGCGCGGCGGGACAGGCAAGGTTGTAGATCTGGTCGACTTCCGCCTTGTAGGGATCAATGACGTCGTGACGAATGAACTCAAAATTCGACCGACCGACCAGATGCTCGATGTTCGATTTCTGGCTCGTGAAGAGGTTGTCCAGGCACAGGACCTGATGCCCCTGATCGACGAGCCGATCACAGAGATGGGAGCCGAGAAAACCGGCGCCGCCGGTGACGAGAATCCGCTTGACCATATGGCTGAAACTCCAGTGAGACGGCGTCTTGCCCGGTCCCGAGCCGTACAGTACCCCAACCGTCCCGGACGCATCACGCCCCCTCCCGGAAACCGACCCCTTGGACCAACTCCGACATGCCCTTGGATTCATGACCGGGACGAGCATCGACGGCATCGATGCGGCGATGATCGAGGTCACGGGACATGGCGCCGCGATGTCGGTTCGGCTCCTTCGTCAGGTTCACGAGCCGATCGGGGACCTCGCCGGACCGCTTCGGGAGTTCGCGAGAGGCTCGCGGCTGACCGCCGTTGAAGTCGCCTCCCTGGCCCGTCGGCTCGGTGAACGCCACGCCAGCGTGTTCGAAACACACTTTGCGACCGAGCCACTCGACATCGTCGTCGTCCACGGCCAGACCGTCTGCCACGCCCCGCCCGATTCGCTGCAGTTGATGAACCCCTGGCCGCTCGCCGCGATCACTCCGTGTCCCGTGTTGTACGACCTGCGAGGTGCCGATCTGGCCGACGGCGGCCAGGGAGCGCCGATCACTCCCCTCGCGGATGCCATCCTCTACCGAGACCAACGTGACCCCGACACCGCCCTCGCCATCGTCAACCTTGGGGGCTTCATCAACGTCACGCTGCTCCCGCGGATGAAGACCGAGACGGACGTGTTCGACGGCCTCGCGGGATTCGACTGCTGCCCTTGCAACCACCTGCTCGATGCCGCGGCACTCGCGACCATCGATCGCCCCTTCGACCAAGGTGGGGAGATTGCCGCACGCGGTACGCCGGACGCATCCATGGCATCGGCCTTCGGACAAGAGATCGCCGCCTTGTTTCAGGACGGTCGGAGTGGCGGCGATGGCGACGAGCACCGGGAAGACGCGGTGGCCATCGCCCGCGCGGCGAAATCGCCCGCGGACGGACTCGCCACGATCTGCCAAGCGATTGGCATCGCGCTCGCCGACTGCATCACTGGCATCGCAGACATCGCATGCACGAACCGAAAAACCGGAACGGACCGGCCGTTGAGACTGATCCTCGCCGGCGGCGGCGTCCTCAACGCATGCCTTGTCGGGGCGATCCGCGACGCCTTTCCACCATCCACCGAGATCCGGACGTCCGACGAACTTGGCATCCCTGCCCAGGCTCGCGAGAGCGCCGGAATGGCGACTCTTGGCGCCCTTTCATTGGACGGGGTCTCGATCACCGCGCCGTCGATCACCGGCCGCCGAACCGGGAGGCGCTCCGGTCCCGCGATCGCCGAAATACGGACGCCTTCATGAAATCTACACATCTTTCTGACCCGTTCCTAGCCCTCGCAACACCCGTCGCGAAGGGCTTGCGGCGAATTCGCACGGATCGCTGATCTCTCCAAAGCATCTCTAAGCGGATCATCGCGGATCATCGCGGATCATCGCGGATCATCACAGATCATCCGCGTGCGTTCGATGCCTGCGGTTCGACTCCCGGATCCGCTGACGGAGATGTGCCATTCAGTGCGCGGCCTCTTCTCGAAATCTCTTCGGGCCGTGTGGCTGATTCCGATTCGGAACTCGCCCGAAAGATCCAACGCGATGACGGCCAGTTGGATCAACTCCACAAATCCATCTTGGTCTGGGCCCGTGAGGAGATCCCCCGGGATCCCGAGTCGACCAATGCCGCGATCGAATTGCTGGCGAAGGACGTCCACGACTCCTCCGATCGACCTAGAAGCCATCGTTCCGAGCGGCTCCGTGGGAAACGTCAAGTAATCCACACCACGGGTCGAACCCCATAGAAATGCTGGTACAAGTGGCGGGGCCGGGCTGTCACAGATAGCCTGCCTCCCGAATCGGCGATGCCGCATCCGCCCAGCCAACCCCATACGTTCGATCACACCAAAGAGCCCGTGTAGATCCGATGCCCTTGAACCCATCACTGGCCCATTCTCGACGGTCCTTCCCGTTCTTCAACGCGATCTTTGCGCTGATCGCGCTCTACCTGTTTCTTTGTGCCATCAACGTGATGGGTTCCGGCCTCAAGGGCGTCGGCAATCAATCCGACTGGCTCGAGATGATCATCGCGCAGGGAAACAATCCGCTCTTCGCAATGTTCGGGGCGGTTCTAGTCACCTCGATCGTGCAGAGTTCCTCGTTCACGACGTCACTGATCATCACGCTGGTCGCCGCGGGCCAGATGCCGATCGAGACCGCGGTGTTTGCGGTGATGGGCGCCAACATTGGAACCAGCGTGACCGGGCTCATCGTCTCTCTCGGAACCATGAGGATCCGCCGACAGTTCCGACGCGCCTACGCCGCCGCCCTGCTCCATGCGGTCCCGAACATTATGACGGTGATGATCCTCTTCCCGATCGAGTGGATCACGAGCACAATCTTCCAGAACGGCCAGGGGATTCTGGCCAATATTGCCGGTCGGATCGCAGGCTCCATGGGCTTCGACGAAGTGACCAAGCCGACCAACCCGATCAAGGTGATCACGAAACCAGTGGTGAGTCTCCTGCAGTCGCTGACGGAATGGGTCGGCGGCGGTGCCTCGATGGTGAGTTCCATTTCGCTCTCCATCATCGGGCTACTGCTGCTGTTCCTCGCGCTGGTCTTCCTGGTGAAGAACCTCAAAGGGGCGGTCCTCAGCCGTCTCGAGGGCCTCTTCTCGACCGTGTTCTTCCGAAACGACTTCGTCGCGTGGCTCTCTGGCATTTTCTCGACCATCTCGGTCCAGTCGAGCTCGGTCACCACCAGCCTGATGGTGCCGATCGTCGGAGCCGGCGCCGTGAAGCTAAAACGAGCATTCCCGTTCATGCTGGGAGCCAACATCGGCACCACCGTGACCGGCCTGATCGCGGCACTAGCCAATCCCACCAGTGCCGCCGTGACCGTCGCCATCGCTCACGTACTCTTCAACTGCTGCGACAATCTGATCTGGTACCCCCTGCGGAAGATCCCGATTCGCATTTCGAAGTCCTACAGCGCCCTGGCAAGCCGATCGAAGAAATGGGCATTCATATTCCTGGCCGTCGTCTTCGTGGTGTTACCCGCGATCGGCCTGATCGTCACCGAAGTCTTCATCTACAACTGATTCGAACCTGGAGTTGTCATCATGCTCGGAGCCCTTCTGGCAGCACTTCGCGGCGGCGACGCCCTTGATCGAGCGTTTCGCGAATTCGACGAAATGCTGACCGCCGGACAATGGATGTTTCACGAGGTCCATGGGGTTCTTGCCGGTGGCGAACCCGCGGACATTCGCGAAGCCGTCTTCACCCGCGATCAGGACATCAACCGTCTGCTTCGATCCCTCCGCGGCAACATCGTGACGCATCTCTCGATGAATCGAAACGCCGACATCGCCGCCTGTCTCGCCCTCATGTCGATCGCGAAGGATGCGGAACGAATCGGGGACTACTGCAAGAACCTCTACGAAGTCACTGAACATGGCGGCTTCGGTCAAACGCCCTCGGTCTATCAGGACCGGATCCAGCAGATCCCCCACGACGTCGAGGAGATCTTCGGACTCGTCCGAGCCGCCTTCCAGAACTCCGACACCAAGGAAGCGAAAATCGCGATCAAGGCTGCGGATGCGGTCCGAGCCGCCTGCGACAAACTCGCCAAGGAACTGCTGGAGGATCGCACCACCATCAGCACGCAGGAAGCTGTCTCGTATTCCATGCAGACTCGATACTTCAAGCGAATCGCATCACATCTGGCGAACATCGCCACCGCGGTCTTCGGGCGCATCGAAGATCTGGACTTTCGAAAGCCGCCGAAGCCCGGAAGCTCCGACCAAGCCGCGTCCTGAAGACGCGACGGCCACCGCAACGGCCTGCATCATCGACATGATCCGCTCAGACGGCGCGAAGCACCGTCCGAGAAGGATGCCACTGTGGATGAAGCGACGATCTCGTTTGGATCCCTCCCGAGTGCCTTTAGACTCGAGGTGGAAAAACGAACCTGCCAACCCGGCCGGTCGTAGCGCGTATGCCCTTCCAATCCGGATCGGTTCACCAACGAGATCAACCCATGTCGCCGACGCATCCGAATCTCACGCTCGTTCCGGCGTTCGCGCCGGAAGATGCGCGGGTTCGCGCCACGCGGCAGCTTGCAGAGACTCGACGGCGGATTGCGCTCGAAAATCGTCTCGCCTCGAATGCGACTGGTCTCGATGTCTCGAAAATCGAGAAGATTGCATCACCGCATCTCGTGCTCGCTGGCAGAATCGCGGCGAGCCTGGAAGGTGCCGTTCTTCCGCCGGAGCGGCGGCAGGATCTGCTTCGATTCTCGAAGTCCATCGGGGTCCGCGAGTTCGATGCCAGCTTGGTGATCGCGGTGATTCAAGATCGCGTCCGCCGAGGCGAATCCGTGGACGACATCGTCGGTCCCCTCGAGATCATCACGGGGCGAGGCCGAACTTCAGGGCTTGGAAACCTGGGGTTCGTCACCCTTGGCGCCGGGCTCGGAATCGCCATCGGACTGGCGACCCTGCTCGTGCAGTGGCTCACCAACGTCTGAAAAAAAGAACTCACTCGACCAGCGTCTCGACATCGGCGGCCGCATCGTCAGCATCATCCAATGGATGAACGTCCTCGGGGGCGGTTGAGTCGTGGGCCTGGTCGTCGACACTCGTCTCGTCTGGATCCACCACCGACGGCGATTCCGCAACATGGTCTTCAACTGGATCGTCGTTCCAACAGGCCTCCGCCAGTCGAATGTCACCGTCGCCATCGGTGACCGCGAGATCAAGATGCAGCAAGGCTGAAAGCGCCGCCTGCTGTTCGGCTTGTTTCTTGTTCGGCCCCCAACATCCCTCGAACTGCCGGCTTCCGGCGGCCACGCACACTTCGAAGCACTTCGCATGGTCGGGGCCTCGTTCGTCGAGGACCTTGTACGAAGGCGCCCCGAGCCCCTTTCGTTGGAAGACCTGCTGAAGCACGGATTTGAAATTGTGCTGATGCCCGAGCTTCGCCGCGTGCTCGATCCGCGGGTTGAGTAGATCGAGAATGAACTGACGAGCGAGGTCGAAACCGCCGTCAAGATACATCGCGCCGATGATCGATTCCAACACGGCGGCATGCAACGAGGACGGCATGTCTCCGCGGCCGTTCATGCCTTTCCCGAGTTGCAGGAGCTGGCCGAGCTCCAACTCTTCGGCGATCTCGGCGCAGACTCGCCGGCTGACCACGTTCGACTTGATCTTGGTCAACTCGCCTTCGAACAGCGTCGGGTAGCGATCGAAGAGTTCCGTACAGACGACCATGCCAAGAATGGCGTCGCCGAGAAACTCCAGCCGTTCGTTGGAGTCGAGTCGATCGTCGGCCGACGAGGCATGACGCAGCGACCGCGCCAGGAGTTCTCGATCCTTAAATCGATAGCCGATCCGCCGCTCGGCTTCCGCCAGTCTTTCCATCAATTCCATGAGGCATCCCGTCAACGTCCCGAGCCGAATGACCGGCCCGAAAGCACCACACACAATGAGATGGGTCGAGCGGTTGCTCCTGGGGTCGTGGCAGGCCAAGGATGGCCTGCACCGGCTCCGGGAGAAAACGCGCGCCCGTAAGATCCAATCTGAGTCTACCTCCCGACGCGAACAGCGACCGCTGGAAGACTCGATCCCACCCAACATCGGCGTTATCGGGGTCGTGATCGACGATCCTGTGAAAATTCGTCGCCGATGGGGTCGACCATACGGAGCGATCCTGCTACCTTTCCCGATTCATCGATGCCGGGATCGCCGGCTCGACTCCCCCGGATTCGGATTGGACCTCGGCGTTGCATCGTCGGTCGATCCAAAGTTTCGCCGGTTTCGCCCCTGTCCCGCAAGGTTTCGGAGTTCCCCATGGCATTGCATTACCCTCGCAAGGTAAGCCGAATCAAGAAGGTCCGGAAGATGGGTTTCCGTGCCCGGATGTCTACGAAGGCTGGTCGCAAGATCATCAATCGCCGTCGTGGCCTTGGCCGCAAGCGGTTGACCACCATCTGAGTCTGGTTCCAGAATGCACTTGATCCTGATCGGCCTTCGCGGCTCCGGCAAATCTACTGCCGGTCGTGCGACGGCCGATCTTGTGTCTCGGCCGTTCATCGATCTCGATGACCGGACGGAAGCCATCTGCGGCGTAAATGCGACGATCTGCTTCGCGGAACGAGGCGAGATCGCTTGGCGGGAGGCGGAGTCTTCCGCTCTGCGGCGGAGCATCGACGAACCAGCCCCCTCGATCATCGCACTCGGCGGTGGAACACCGACGGCGCCCGACGCGGCAGAGATGCTTCAGAAAGCCCAACGCAACGGCCAGGCCAAGATCATCTGGTTGAAAGGCACGCCCGCGAACCTCGCGGCTCGAATCGCCGATGAGGCAGGCCGGCCAGCCTTGAGCGATCTGGAGCCGACCGAAGAAATGCGGGTGATGCTTGAGCGACGCGGACCGATCTTCGAAGCCCTTGCAGACGCCGAAGTCGACGTCGATGACCGACCGCTTTCCGCGGTGGTCGCCGAACTCGTCTCATTGATTTCGTGAAGAACGTCGACTGACTCAGGCCGCCCGAAGCAGGCAGCCCTGTTCGAGGTAGCGGGTGAGGGTCCCCGACTCGATTCTGGTGTCGAACCGCTCGAAGGCCGCCGCCAGCACCATGGTTCCGGTCCGCGTGTCCTCCTCGGCGATCCTGATGATGCTTGCCCACCCGTGAAGGGTGGCCGCACCGCCGGGAAGTTCGATTTCGAACCGCACTCGACTTCCTTCCGGAAGCGGCACGTCGCATTCAAACCGGACACCACCGACCGCAAGATCGTGAATGTGACCATCGACGATTCCACCCGTCTCGGTCTGGAGGCGGATCATGGAGTACATGGGGCGAACCGCGTACCGGCGATGGCGGCGACGATCACGGTCAGTCCGGATTGTTCGTTCCTGGGTCAGTTCGGCGATCTGCATGGTGAATCTCCTGCGACGAAGCGAGCCCGTCCGACTGACGAATTCCAGCTCCGTCACACGAATCGACGACATTCGGGGCAGACTGAAGAGTTGTCGGACTAATCCAAACGGATCGTCCGGATCAACCGTTCTAGGCCCGATGCCGACCTCCTCTTATGCCCTTCTACCCGTCACCCGGCCTCTCGGCTCGCCAGGCTCTCGTGGGGGCGAAAGCGGCCAAAACCAGCCTGCATGATGCTCCGATGGGAGAAGAGGATGCAAGATGGCCCGGCCTGCGGGCCGATGATGGTCCGGCTGGGACCGACCTCACACTGAATGTCGATTCCGAGTCAATCCCGCAAGAGAATGGATCCTATTGACGCCATTTGACGCCATCATCCTCGGCCTGATCGAAGGCATCACCGAATATCTGCCGGTCTCTTCGACCGGCCATCTGATCATCGCGGCCAGCCTTCTGGGCCTTGATCGGGATCCCAAGATCGAGTCCGCGGTCAATGCGTTCAACATCGTGATTCAGGGCGGGGCCATCCTCGCGGTCATCGGCCTCTATCGCGTCCGGGTCTGGTCGATGATCCAGGGCCTGCTGGGGAAGGACCCCGGAGGCCGTCGCCTTTTCATCAACCTCGTCATCGCCTTCATCCCGGCGGCGATCTTCGGCGTGCTGCTCGATGACATCATCGAAGCCGCCTTGTTCCGCCCGTGGCCGGTCATCGGCGCCCTCGCTGCAGGCGGCATCCTCCTCATCGGCATGAAGCGTTGGCAGGACCGGGTCTACGCCAGTGCGAAGGACGAGCAAAGCACGACCCGGTTCATCGACATCGAGGACCTGACTTGGAAGAACGCCTTATTCATCGGGCTGCTGCAGTGCGTGGCGATGTGGCCCGGCACCAGTCGCTCCATGATGACCATCGTCGGCGGCATGTTCGTCGGCCTTCGCCCGAAGCAGGCGGCCGAGTTCTCGTTTCTGCTCGGGTTGCCTACGCTCGGTGGAGCCTGCGTCTACAAGGCGATGAAGAGCGGGGACGAAATCATCGCCCTCGGGGTCCTTCCTCTGGTCCTCGGTATCACCGTGGCGACCATCTCCGCGGCCTTCGCGGTGAAGTGGCTCGTCGGCTACCTCGCCAATCACGGACTCGCGATCTTCGGTTGGTATCGAATCGCCCTCGCCATCGTCCTTGCCGGACTCTGGATCGGCGGGGTGGTTCAGTTCGGACCGGACGATGCGTCCGTGGAAGAACCGGGATCGATCGCTCCCTTGTCTACCGTCACCGCAGACTGATCCCCCGCCGGTTCGTCGGCCTTCGGGGGCAGTGTTCCACGGGCCACGCCGTCGAGGAGACGTGCCGCCTCGAGGCGGCCAGCGGTCTCGAACGACCACCCGCCCACACCCTCGGGCTTGGGAAGCTCGGCGCCATCTTCGAAGATCCAGACCCGCCATCGGTTGGCGACTTGGGCTGCCACGGCTCCAGCCGTGCCATCGGGCGTCGCCACCGGCGATAACGCGTCATTCCATACTGGCGTCATCAACTCGGCACGAGGCCATCGTTCGAGGATCTGATTCTCGTCACCGACGGTGGCCAGACCGAAGGTCCCGGTTCCATCAGCGATCTGGTCGACCAAGACCACCTTCACACCATCGATCATGATCGGCATTCCCACGATCCGTATCGCGGTTCGCGGCCAGAGGGTCCCACCGATCGCCCACGCCAGAAGCGCCGCCATCACGACGAAAACCACAATCTTCACCAGAAGACTGCGGAAGCCAAGATAGACCTGACCCATGGGGCTGGCGTTCGGACTCATGCCCCCAAGTGTATCCGGCACGTCAAGGGGGGTCGGATCAAGACGCACCGCCCGGGGCGAACGCTCGACCTTCGTGTAATCGAACACTCCGCAGCCGGTTCTCACGACGACGTCTTTACGGTCTTCATGGCCGCTTCTCGTCCGCCGGCCATTCGGATCGCAATCTCGATTCGTCCCAGGTCTCCACACCGAGTTCGATCGCCTTGGCGAGTTTGCTTCCCGCTTTCTCGCCGGCGATCACCAGATCGGTCTTTCGGGAGACACTGCCGGTGATCGTCGCTCCAAGAGACTCCAGGCGTTCACCCAGTTCTTTCCGGCCGAACGACTCGAGCGTGCCGGTAATGACGATCGTCTTTCCCGCGAAGCAGGAGTCGATGACCGAACCCTGTTCGTCGGGGGATCGGTAGAGATCACTCTCCAGCGAGACGCCGACCTCGGCCAGTCGCCTGAAGGTTTCTCGCGCCGGTTCGCTGGCAAGATGTTCGTGAAGGCTTCGAGCCGTGATCTCCCCGAAATCCGGCAGCGCCTCGAGCGTGTCAACGTCCGCCGCGAGGAGGGCCTGCGCATTCTTAAAATTCCGAGCAAGCATCTTTGCGGCGCTGGCGCCGATGTGCCGGATGCCGAGTCCCGCAAGGACTCGCGTCAGACCCCGGGCACGAGCCGTCTCTAGGCCTTCGAGGAGCTTCTGCGCCGACTTCTCCCCCATCCGCTCCAGCCCGAGCAGATCCTCGCCTTTCAGCGTGAAGAGATCAGCAAAGTGGTGCACGAGATCTGCATCAACCAGCTGATCGATCAACTTCTCACCGAGCCCATCGATGTCCATCTGATCCCGGCCGACGAACCACTTCAACTTCTCGCGGAACTGGGCCGGACACTCGGGATTGGTGCAGTAGAGCTTGGGGCCTTCCTGTTCGATCGTTCCGCCGCAATCGGGACAGTTCGATGGCGGCTCGATCGACTCCTCCATCCCCGATCTCGAACTCACGACGGGTTCGACCACCTGGGGAATGATCTCGCCTGCCTTCTCCACCACCACTCGATCGCCGATCCGGATGTCCTTTCGCCGGATCTCCTCGATGTTGTGCAAGGTCGCGTGCTGGACGGTGGTCCCGGCGACCAACACCGGCTCCATGGTCGCGCGAGGTGTGAGCGTCCCCCCCTTGCCCACCAGCCATTCCACCGCGGTCAGCGTGGTAATCGCTTGCTCCGCGGGGTACTTGAACGCGATCGCCCACCGCGGCGCCTTCGCGGTCGCTCCGAGTTCCGCCTGCAGATCGAACCGATCGAGTCGGATCACCATGCCGTCCACGCCGAAGCCGAGCGCCTGCCGATCGTCTCGGAACGACTCGACCCGCTCGATCACCGCCTCGATCGAATCGAAGGACGCCGCTTGATCGTTGATCGGAAGACCGTAGGACTTCGCGATCTCCAGGAAGGCGGCGTACCCGCCGACCTCCAGACCGACCAGCTCGCCTCGACCATGGGCGAGGAAACGAAGCCCTCGTCCGGCGGTGATCTTCGGATCAAGGCTCTTCAGCGTCCCCGCAGTCGAGTTCCGGGCGTTGGCGAACAGCGGCTCGCCCGCCGCCTCACGCTCCACATTGAGCCGCTCAAAGGAATTATTCGGCATCACGATTTCGCCGCGCACTTCAAAGATCGCCGGCGGCGCGTCGGTATCCAGACGAACGGGAATCGAACGCATCGCCCGCACGTTGGAAGTGATGACGTCACCCCTGGTGCCATCGCCGCGAGTCGTCGCAGAGACCAGGCGGCCCTCCTCGTATCGCAGGGAGATTGCGACGCCGTCGATCTTCGGATCGCAGACCATTCCGAAACCACCCGGCTCGACGAGATCGTCGAGTCCCTTCACCACCCGGTCGTGCCAGGCGCGAAGATCCTCGACGGAGTACGTGTTATCGATCGACGTCATCGGAACCGCGTGAACCGCGGTCTCGAAACCGGCCACGGGTTCGCCACCCACCCTCGAGGTGGGGCTGTCAGGATCATGAAGTTCCGGATGGAGGGCTTCCATCGCCGCGAGTTCAGCCAGCCGGATGTCGAAGTCCCGGTCCGACATGATCGGATCCGCATCGACGTAGTACGCCCGATTCGCGCGATCCAGCAGATCACGAAGATCACGCACCCGCTCGGCCTGGTTCGTGGAATTAGTCACGGCTGATCGAATCGGGTCCCTTGCCCGCGGTCTTGTCCCAGGTGTTGTCACCTGATTTCTGATACTTCGTAAATCCCAGTCGATCGAGATTCGAGTCGCTCAGTTTCGACTTGTCGGACGCGTTGGAGTGCTTGAGGGCCAGGCCCGGCGCCGAGACCAGACGCTTCACCGGCTCGCCGGTCTCTGGGTGTTTCTTCAAGTGCGCCTCCGACATCGACTGGAAGACGTCGAATGGTGCTCCCAGCGTTCCGTCCGGCTTGATCACGGCATATTCATAGGTCGGCATCGGATCAGGATCCCCTCAATCGTCGCTTCGCGACGAGGATGTCAGTTTCCCGGTCTTCACCGGCTTCTCGTTCGATGACGACATCGACCGGTCGACCCATCGACTCGACCTCCGCGATGAATGCGTTCCAATCGACCTGACCGCTGCCCAACGGGACTTCGGATCCCCAGGTTCCCGGTTCCGACGTCTTGATCGCATCCTTCGCGTGCACCTGAACCACGTGAGCGGCGAGCATTCTGATCGCCTCGACCGGATCGCCCATGTCGTACAGAATCATGTTCGCCGGATCAAAGTTGACGCCGACGGACGGATGGTCGAGTGCGTGCAACGCCTCCAGCAAGGTGGTCGCCGACTCCTGTCCGGTCTCGAGACCGACCCGGACGTTCCGTTCGGCGAAGATGTCGGCGAGCGTTCGGAGACGTTCGAGCACAAGGCTGCGTGTTGGGTCGTCCGCGTGATGAGGAATGAAGCCCGCGTGCAACGTGACCAGCTCGATGCCGTGGTTGCCGGCGAGATCCGCGACTCGTTCCGCACGGTCCCGCGTCGCCGGCCAGTGCTCGTCCGGGCGGACCCCTCCGGTCGACTTGATCGTCTCCAACGTCGAGTAGTCCTCACCGACCGCCTCGAGCATTCCACTCGCCACCTTGATGCCTGCGTCGTCGATTCTTGCGAGCACGTCACCGAAGGCATCGGGCGACTCGATGACCGGGCCTAAGGCGAGCTGGATCTTCGAAAGGCCCAGTCGTTGAACTGCCGTCACGAGCTCGGCAGCATCAACGGGCCTCAAGCTCCAACTGCAGACGCCGAGACGATTGATCGGGATGGTGGGAATGGATGCGTTCATGATCTTCTTGGATTCTTCTTGGATTTTCTTCGCTGAGTGGAACGGCTGAACTGCGGTCTCATGCGATCTCATGCGATCTCATGCGGTCTCATGCGGTCTCATGCGATCTCATGCGGCGGACGCGACGCCCGCGTGCCGAGCGCGGCGGTTCGATCGGGGAGGAAGGCGGAGAGGAAGGCGGAGAGGATCGGATCGACGATCCTTCCCGGACACTGGATTCTACCGTGGACGGGTGGCTTCTTTCGCCTCCCGAAGCGCCACATCTCGGTCACCGACCCGGACCCGACGCTCGATCGATCGGGTGTCGTACCGGACCCAAGGCTCCGAAACACGAAAAATCGAAGCAACTCACATCCTCCCCCCGTTGCTGGGGGCCGGAACGGGCATTCATGGCGTTCGGTGGTCTTCGGACCTACCATGCTCGTCGCACCAAACGGAGGTGCCTCCCGACGCCCCCTCGAATACTTGCCGTGACCACAGCACCCGTGAATCATTCGACCCACGATGATCCCGAGGCTTCGACGCCTGCGGGCATGCTGCCAGCGAAGAAGTCGTTCGGCAAGCGGGTCGAGGCGTATCTCAGCCGGCTGTCGACGAGAAACAACTTCTGGCACCGGGTCTGCTCGCTGATCTGGCTGCCCTTCGCCTTCCGCAGCGGTATCAGCCTCCGACGAATCGACGCCAAGAGTTTCACCGCGGTCCTCCCCTACCGCCGGTTCAATCGCAACTGGTACAACGCGATGGCCGGCGCGGCCCTGCTCGGCAACTCCGAGGTTGCCGCGGGCATGTACCTGTTCGCCGAATGTGGCAGCGACTACGAGGTCATCTGTAAGCGAATGGAGTATCGGTTCATGCGGCCGTGCTACGGGCCCGCCGTCTACCGGGTCGCGAACGCCGAAGACGTCCAGGAGAAGATCAAGACAGGTGGTGAATTCAACATCGCCCTCGATCTCGAGATCAGCCAGCAGATGAGTCGCATGGGCAAGGACCGCGATCTCAAGGTTGGCCGATGTTCCATCACGTTCCATTGCACCCCGAAAGACCTCGCCGAGGAGTTGCGACAGAAGCGTCGTGGCCGGCTCGAGCGGAGCACACCCTCGGAATGACCCAGGCGGCCGCCGCTTCCCCCGCGATCCGACCCACGCCCCTCGGCGGCATCGCCTCAACGCTGGGATGGGGGGCGTATTGCGCGTGCAGTTGGACGTGGTGCATCGGCATGTTTCTGCCGATCATCCTGCTGGGGCGATTCGGATGGGCGGGGTTCTGGGCCTTCGCGATCCCGAACCTGATTGGCTGCGTCGCATTTGGATACGTCTTCACCCCCGACCGCAGCCGCCGATTTGCAACCGCGCACGTCGGACCAATCCGCTGGTTCAGCCTCGCCACGATCGCCTTCCAGATCTTCTTCATCGGCTGGAGCACCGGGAGTTTCGTCTTCACGCCGCAACTCGCCGGCGACCCTGATCCAAGCGGGACCGGGGCGGCCGCGGACCTCTTGGCCTGGCCGGTTCTGGGCGCGATCCTCACTTGGACCGCGGGAGCCGCAGCGCTTTCCGCCCGTGGTGATCTCTTCTGGCGGTGGCTGGCGACACTGATCGCCGGGGCCTCGGGGGTTCTCTTCGCGATCACCTTTCAACAGGTCGGTGGATTTCCAATCGTCGCGACGCCGATGAGCACCGCCCCGGTGCTGGGGATCGTCCCGTTGATGGCCCTCGGATTCCTCGCCTGTCCCGTCCTCGACGCCACCTTCCACCGTGCTCGCCAGCAGTCTCCCAGCCGTCACTCCTTCGCCGTCTTCGGCATCGTCTTTGCCATGATGCTCGCCTTCGCGGCCACGACCTTCGATCCGGGAGATCCAACCTCGGTGATCCCGATCATCATGCCGGTCATCGTGGCCCAGTGGACCCTTCAACTGCTGTTCACCATCGGAGCACATCTCCGTGAATTGACCACGCTCCCCGACGGACGTCTCGGTCGGAATCTCCCGATCCTCGCCGCGATCGCGATCGGTACGCTGCTCGGCATGCCCGGTATCGCCGGCGAAAACGTCTACCTGATGCTCCTCGGCCTGTATGCCATTCCGTTCCCGATGTACGTGATCGCCTCGACCATCCGAGGCTTCGACCGACCGCTGCCGTTTCGATGGATCCTGGCGATCCTGCTGGTGAGTCTGGCGGCAAGCCCGCTCGGCTGGCTCGGGTTCATCGAGAATCGAACGTGGTTTCTCCTGCCCGCCGCGGCCCTGACCGCGATCGCGGGCTGGGCAATCGGGCGGCTGGCGAGGTCCTCGCCCCCCGTACCGGCCTGATTCCGGCAACCGCCCCGCGGAGACGCCGGTTCGGCGGCTACGCTCTCATCATGGCCGCGAACCCGCTCGCACCAATTCCCGAACGTGACTTCGACTACTGGTCGGCAGCACACCTGCTCCGCCGCGCCGGTTTCGGCGGCACGCCGGAAGTCGTCCAGACCCTGCATGCCGCGGGCCTCGACGGCGCGGTCGATCGCCTGGTCGAGTTCACGCCGACGGTGGACGACGGCGATCGATTCGACGCGGACATCATGCGACCCCGCAGCACCGAGGAGAATCAGGTCCTCGCGAAGGCCCGGGACCGCGGCGATGAAGCGACCGTCGAACGCTATCGCCAGGATCGGCAACAGCGACAACGACGGGATCGCACGCAGCTTCGCGAGATCCGACGCTGGTGGCTCGAGCGGATGATCAAGACCACTCAGCCACTGGAAGAGAAGATGACGCTCTTCTGGCACGGACACTTCGCCACCGGCTACCGCACGGTCGAGGACAGCTGGCATCTGATGATGCAGAACCGCCTCTTCCGCGCCCATGCGCTAGACGACTTCGCAACGCTCACGCGATCGATCATCCGCGATCCGGCGATGCTCCAGTATCTCGACGGCGACCAGAACAGGAAGGGACGTCCCAACGAGAATCTCGCCCGCGAACTGATGGAACTCTTCGTGCTGGGCGAAGGAAATGGGTACACCGAGGCAGACATCCGTGAGGGCGCGAGAGCCTTGACGGGATTCACCTACGTCGACGACGCGTTCGAGTTCAAGAAGGAGCGTCACGACGCGGGCCGAAAGTTAATCCTCGGACGCCGGGGCGCGTTCAACGGTGACGACTTCGTCGAGATCCTGCTCGCCAAACCCGAGACGTCGATCTTCCTCTGCGAGAAGCTCTATCGATTCTTCGTCGATGATCGACCGGGAAGCCCGGATGCGGAGGGCCGAAAGGTTGTCGAGGGAATGGCGAAGACACTTCGGCGATCGAAATACCGACTGGCACCGGTCCTCGGTCAGCTCTTCCGAAGCCGACACTTCCACGCCCCCGAGCGTCGGGCGTCGATCGTCAAGAGTCCGATCCAACTCGTCGTCCAATCAATCCGGGAACTCGGGACGCCGATACGAGACGACCGCGTGCTGCTCGAAGCCACCGATCTCATGGGCCAGAACCTCCTGCAACCTCCTTCGGTCAAGGGATGGGACGGGGGACGGTCGTGGATCAACACCGCGACGCTCTTCGTCAGGCAGAACACCCTCGTCTATCAACTGACCGGACGATCGCCGGGACTCGATGCCGAGCGAGACGGCGAAGCCCCCGAACCGTTCGCGTCGGAGAGACTGGTCGAGCACCTCTCCAACGACGGTCCGCCTGATCCTGATCTCGTCGTTGACTACCTCCTTCGATTCACGCTCGGAACGACGCCGCATCCCGACCGTCGATCGACGGTTCGCTCCTTTCTCCGGGACGTCGGCGATCGGATCGATCGGGATCGGATCACCGCCATGCTCGCCTTGATCACCGCCATGCCCGAATACCAGCTTGCCTGACCGAACCCCGCCACGGAGAAGTCCATGTCCCTCGAACCTCGAGCCTACTCCCGTCGCCTCTTCCTGCAACGCGGGGCGACGCTCGCCTCGACCGTCGCGACGATCCCCTGGTTCGTGCAGAACGCCGCGGCGGGCGTCATGCCAGCCGAAGGCATGGGCTCGAGCATTCCCGGCGTCCCCGACGGCCGCGTGATGGTGATCATCCAACTGGGTGGCGGGAACGATGGCCTCAACACGGTCATTCCCTATTACGCGGATGAGTACGCTCGGCTTCGGCCAAAAATCGGCGTTGGTGCGCCGGGATCGAACCGCCCGGCCGGCGCGGCACTCCAACTCGACGAAGCCGCGGGGCTCGGACTCCATCCACGACTCACCGGATTCAAGTCGCTCTTCGACGACGGCCGTCTGGAAGTCGTGCAGGGCGTGGGCTATCCCAACCCGAATCGATCACATTTCGCGTCGATGGACATCTGGCACACCGGTCGCTCCGACGGTCAGGGAACGGGATGGCTGGGCAGGTACTTCGACAACACCTGCAATGGATCACCAACTCCCGAAGCCGCGATCTCGATCGGCCGTCGCGCGCCGCTCGCGTTGATCGGCGACGTTCAGAAACCCGTCTCGTTCGAGGATGCTCGGCTCTTTCGGTGGAAGGGTGAGGATCTCCACCCCGCGATGAAAGCTCCGTACGAGAAGGTCGTCCGGGCCGGATTGCTCGATGGCATCGACCCTGATTCACAGGCGGCCTACCTGATGCGCACCAGCCTGGACGCACAGATCTCCAGTGATCGAATCCGAACTGCCGTGAGCCGCGCCTCGAACCCCGGCTATCCACGCGGTCCACTCGCCAATCAACTCCGGCTCATCGCCGCGATGATCCGGGACGGAATGCCCACCCGCGTCTATTACGCGACCCTCGGCGGTTTCGACACGCACGGAAGTCAATTGGGAAGTCACGCAAACCTGATGGGGCAACTCGGAGATTCGCTCAAAGCCTTCCAGGCCGACCTCGAAGCGCAGGGCTCCGCCGATCAGGTCCTCACGATGGTGTTCAGTGAATTCGGGCGCCGGGTCGCCGAGAATGGGTCGGGCGGAACCGATCACGGCACCGCGGCCCCGGTCTTTCTCATCGGCTCCAAAGTGCGGCCTGGGGTGATCGGGGATCATCCATCGCTCACCGATCTCGATGGTGGTGATCTGCGATTCGGAATCGACTTCCGTTCCGTGTACGCCGGACTCCTCGCGGACTGGTTCAAGGTCGATTCGGCCTCGGTGCTCGGCACCGATCATCCGCCCGCTCACTTGCTTCGCTCCTGACCTTTCGGAATACCCGCGAGCCGCTCGACGCTCGCGCGCCCCACGGATCCCATGAACATGACCGTCCCCACGCTCACCCGAGACCGCACCGACCGCCGGACGCTCGACTCCATGATCCGGATGATCCGGATGATCCGGATGATCCTGCTGTCGTCACTCTTCCAGCTCACGCTGGTCGGTTGCGATGATGCCCGTGACCGTGACTCGACCGCCGCCGTCAATCGCCAACCGGCGGAGACCTTCGTCATTGGTGTCACGGGAATGCACTGCGACGGTTGCGCGGAAGCGATCACCGCCAAGGTTGCCAAGATTGACGGCGTGACCACCTGCGAAGCGGATTGGGAACGAGGAACCACCACTGTGCTGGCCAACCCCGATGCCATCCCGACGATTCAGGATTCCATCGCCAGAATGGGATTCACGGTCGAGGATGCCGTCGTCATGGATCCAACCGACGGGCCTGGATCAACCACGGAGTCAACGCCGAAAGAAGCCGAGGCCACGGACGACCGTTCCTCCGACTGATCGACGTTCTCAGCTCAGGAATCCCGGGAGTTCCGCCTCGATGGCATCCGCGGCCTCTTGAAGATCGACCGAAAGCCTCGCGCCGGCGGCGTGCACATGACCACCGCCGCCAAATCTGGCCGCCAGTTCGTTCACGTCGATGATTCCGAGACCACCGCTGGCAGGCTTTGATCGAAAGCTCGCCTTGGTGAGCCCCTTGGCGGCTTCGGTCAGAAGGATCGAAGCACGGACCGAGCCGATCTCCAACGGCGTGTTGACGATTCCCGCGAGTCCCTCGAGCGAGGCGCCGGTCTCGGCAAAATCCTCCATCGAGAGCCTCATGACCGCGACCGCCCCGTTGCCCACGAAGCTCAACGAAGTCAGCGCTCTGGCGATCATCGCGAAGCGAGCCGGCGTCGCATTCTGTTCGATCCGCGCATATAGATCGTCTTTGTCCACGCCGGATTCCATCAGTCTCGCCGCCAGTCGATACACCGCCGGCCCGGCGCTGGAGAAACGGAACCATCCGGTGTCTGTCGCGAGTCCTAGGAAGAGCGGCGTCGCGACATCATCCTGTGCCAGGTCGACGCCCATCGCATCCAACACGGGGACGAGCGCCTGGGTCGCCGAGGCACAGTCGGTGTCGACCACCCGTCGTCCCGCAACCGAGCCGCCTCGAGCGTGGTGATCGACGCCGACCACTCGGTCGACTCTCGGTCGGAGCCAGTCCTTCAGGGAGTCCAGCTGGGTCCAAGCCCCGGTATCCACCACCGCCACGAGATCTGGTTCATCCTCGTCGGCGGGATTTCCGCATTGCTCGAACCGACGGACATCATCGTCATCGTGGGCGATCGCGAGAAGACTCTGATCCAGCGGCCCGGCCACCACGATCCAGCTTCGAACCCCGATCTGGCGAAGGCCTCGATGCAAGGCGAGGCTGGTGCCGAGGGCGTCCCCGTCGGGTTTCTCATGCGTGGTGATCAGAACGGATGACGCCGAGCCAAAGGCCGCCGCGAGATCCGCCGCGGAGATATTCGACTTGTAGGCGAATCCGGGTTCGTCCCAGGGATGTCCGGGGTTCTGTCCGTCTCGGGGTGGGGTCACAGGGTTGCCTTTGCGAATGGAAAGGGGGGGAATAGGAAGACGAGCGGGTGCAAGATGGTCGTCAATCGCCGAGTTTGTCACCGATGACCGCTCGGACGTCGGCGAGATCTCGATCGATCTGCGCCTGGAGAGAGGACAGATCGTCGTAGCGATACTGACCACGAAGGCGTCGATGGAGTTCGGCATCGAGCCTCCATCCATAGTCGTCGAGTTTGCCTTCCCAGTCGAGCACATGCACCTCGGCCACCCGAGGCGTTTCCTCGAAAGTCGGTTTGGTACCGATGCTGACCGCGGCGGCCCTTCTGGAGCCATCGGGAAGAACCGCCACCCCAGCGAAGACACCGTCGCCAGGAAGAAAAGTGCCTTCCAGATCGAGATTCGCGGTCGGGATGCCGATGGTCCGCCCTCGTTGGTCACCTTGGACGACCCGTCCGTGGAGGACGTGCGGAGCGCCGAGCAGGCGAGATGCATCCTCGACTCGTCCGAGCTTCAGCAGTTGCCGAACCGCCGAACTCCGCGCCGGCATCACCTGACCGTCCTGGAGAGGAATCGAGAGCTCCTCCTCCACCCTCACCTTGAAGCCTCGGATCCGGCCGAGCTCCTGAAGCGTCTCGACGGTTCCCTCGCGGCGGCGGCCGAATCGAAAATCCGGCCCCTCGATCACCCAATCGGGAGAGGACCCCAGGGCTGCGTCGAGATGATCCAGAAAGGCGTCCGGATCAAGCGACAACAGCCTCCGGTCCGTCTCGAGCACCAGAACCTCATCCGCCCCTGCCCGCCGGAGAAGGCGTCGACGGCGTTGCAGAGACACCAAAGGCGGATCTGCCGCCTTCCCAAGCACCACCGCTGGTGATGGATCGAAGGTGACCGCCACCAAACGTCCGGTATCACCCAAAACCGACCGCCCCGCGTCCAGCAGGCGTCGATGACCGAGATGAACCCCGTCGAAATTTCCGATCGTCAGACCCAGCATGTCCGAGTTCCCTTCGCCACGAGCGGCTCCGCACCTCGAAAGGTGACAGGATTTCTGAGAACTCACCGAAAGAACGGGGTTGTTCTCGTCGATCCCTTGAGTAAAGGCAGTGATACAGGGTAGCCTTTTCCTTTTACCCGACGTCCTCTCGTCGGGTTGATTCTGGCTCGACCAAAAGGACATGCCACCGATGGCCACATCCGCCCTCTCCGATCAGTCGCCAACGCCTCATGGCCATGCCGAACCCGAGCAGCTGATCTCGCAACTCGTCGAGAGTTTTCAGAACACGGCGGAAGCAGTGATCCCTCGTTTTCTAGAACAGATGCCGAGGATGTACTTCCAAGACACGGATCACAACACCCAACTCAGTCATCTCAAAGCGATCGTGGCAGCCCAGTCGGCGGCCCGACCTCTGGACATGACACTGACCAGCGAGGACGGCTCGATCTGGACCACGATTCGCTCGGGAGACCAGCCCGGCGTGCTCGCGGACATCGTGAAGAACCTGCCCATGGATTTCTCGCTTCGGGCCGCAAAAGTCCACACCAGCCACAACGGCGGGATGGTCCTCGACACCTTCGAGTTTGGCGAACCCCAGCCCTTTGACGACACCGATCCACCGCAGCGCGCGAAGCTCGAGGCGACGATCGAATACGCGGCCTCCGAACGTCCCGACTGGACGCCCGATCAGATCCGCGCCCATTTTGAGAACTGCGCATCGGACTACGTGACCACGCTGACGCCGTTGCGAATCTCCCATCACAATCATCTGTTCGAGCAGGTCGCGGGGACCGACGGCACGCTGGTAGAGATCGAACCCGAATCGAATCCCAAGGAAAGCCGGATCACGGTGGTCTTCGGAAACGCCCGGACCCGCACCTCCCTCGAACGATGCGCCCTCCTGCTCGCCCGACACGGCGTGAGCATTCATCGCGCCTACCTTGATCTCATCAAGGATCCATGTCATGGCGTGGTGACCTACGTGGGCTTCGTGGTTCAGGGACCAGACGGAAAGGCCATCGATCCGGAGAGCAGCCTCTGGAACACCGTTCGCAAGGATCTGACCCGCGTCAAATGGGTGCATTACGACGTGCTCGACCAAGTCAATAAGAATCCACAGCTCCACATCGGACTGACCGAGATCTCGCTCGGTCTCTCGCACCTCGCCCACCAAGTGCTCAATCCGAAAGCCCCCTTCGAATTCACGCTCGATCGGGTGAAGTCCTGCGCGTGGGCGAACATCACCATGACCATGTCGGTCGCACTGCTCTTCAAGAAGCGGTTCGACCCCCGTGGACCGATGAGCGACGAGAAGTTCAAGAAGGCCGTGGAGAATTTGACCGCGGAGATCGAGCGGACGGCGTCAAGCGAGACATCACGAACGGTGCTGCTCTGCATGCTCAATGCGGTCCGCCACGTCCTCCGCACCAACTATCACGTCCACGGCCGGTTCGGCCTGGCTCTTCGTCTCGACCCCGAGTTCCTTCGGAACGACGACCGTCCCGTGCTTCCCTTCGGCGTGTTCTTCGTGCACGGCCGCGGGTTCGATGGCTTCCACGTCCGATTCCAGGACATCGCCCGTGGTGGACTCCGCGTGGTGATGCCACGGACCGAAGCGCTTCACGGCCGTGAAGCCGAGCGACTCTACGA
>JAPKCC010000051.1 GCA_028823105.1 Phycisphaerales bacterium
CCACACGCACGACTCGACTTCAAGGGCCACGTCTTCGGGCCAGACACTCGCTTCCGCATTCAAGGTGAATTCAGCAACCAGCGTCCCGATGCGTTCCAGCTCTATTCGACCCCCCCGGTCGCGGTCGCACCTGAGAATGGCTCCGCGAACGGCAAGTTCCAGCTCCTCGATGCCTACATCCTGCAGGAACTGGGCAGTGGCTGGATCGTCCGGGTCGGTCAATTCAAGCTCCCCTTCGATCGCGGCTGGGAGGTTCCGATTTCGAACCAGCTGTCCGGTGAGCGGAATACCGTCACGCTCCACATGGGGCTTGGCCGCAGCCAGGGCGTCGAATTTGGATGGGCGGGGGATACCACGCGGATCCGCGTCGCCCTCAGCGACGGTGCGAACGACCGCATCTTCGACTCATATCACTTCAGTACCACCCAGCCCGCGAACTCCCCGTACTCGTTCACGCAGGCGGAGATGTCGATTTCCGCACGAGCCGAGTTCAAACTCGCAGGCGATTGGCGGCAGTTTGAAACGATGACCTCGCCGCCCGGCGGCGAGACCGGCGTCCTGCTCGGTGTGGGCGGACACTGGCAGCAGAGCAAGGTGATGTTGAATTCGACCTCCTACAACAACACCCCGGACGGCGATTACAACGATTGGTTGGCATTGACCGCGGATCTCACTTGGAATCTGGGCGGTGGCAGCATCACCGCGGCGGGCTACTACCACAGCGTCCACTCCACCGCCTCGTACCTCTACTTTGGATTTTCGCCGGTTGGAAGCAGCACCAATCCCACGTTCGATGTAGGCCAAGTCGCCATGCTCGGGGCGAGCCTCTACGGATCGATGTACCTGTCTGCGGACGTCGAAGCCTTCCTCGGCTTTGACTACATGGGCGTCGCAGACAACGGCAATCTCGGTGACCTTCCGGCTCAGGGTCCGAGCGATTTCTACGGGGCGTTCGCCGACACTACCTCGTTCCAGAGCATCACTGCGGGCGGCACCTGGTATCTCGACGGGAACGACCTCAAGTGGGGATTCTCGGGGACCTACATCCCGAAGTCGATCTCCCCGGCGTGGAGCACCCCCGAGACCGGGGTGCGGGCGTCACAAGTGAGCGATTCCTGGGTGCTTCGCACCTACGTCCAGCTCCTTTTCTGACCCCTCGGGCTCGAATCGAATCCACTCACGCGGTCCCGCCGGTTTGATCGGCGGGGCCGCGTTCTTCTTGAATCGAAGGTTTGCCCCAACAGCGGATTCGTGGGGGATCAACGGTCGATGGGTGGCCGGGATCACCGTCGGCTCCATGGTTCATCTAAGATGCCGCGCAGATGTCCACTGCCACCGCCGTTTCGTCGCCCATGACCGCCACCGTTCATCGCATCGAGGTCCACCGTCGGCCGGAAGCTGGTGATCCCGCTGCGGACGCCATTCGCCGGGATGCCGCGGCGCTCCCTGATGCGTTGGTTCCGTCCACCGTCGCATGCGCGGCCGTCTATCTGTTGGAAGGTGCCCTGACCGATTCCGAACTCCTTCGGATCGCGGAGGAGCTTCTCGCGGATCCGGTCATGCAGTCCGCCGTGCTCGGCGCCGCGACTCCGGAGCCAGATCAGGTCGTGATCGAAGTGCATCCCCTTCCCGGGGTGATGGACCCAGCAGCGACGTCGATCGGCACGGCGATCGCGGCATTGATCGGCGAGGATCGAGCATCGGGCATGGTGGTCCGAACCGGTCGGAGATACACCTTCGGTGGCATTGATGCCGAGGCCGGACGAGAACTTGCGACGAGGCTGCTGGCGAATCCAGTCATTCATGCGATTCACACCGAGCCCTACCAGCCGAGCTCCTTCCCCGTGGGGCATCATCATCCGCTAGAAGTGCGCGATGTCCCCCTTTGCGAACTCGATGCCCCGTCGCTCGAACGACTCAGTCGGGAAGCCCACCTCTTCCTCTCGCTCGACGAGATGTTGGCGATTCAATCGCACTATCGATCTCTGGGGCGGGAGCCTCGCGAGATCGAACTCGAAACGCTCGCCCAGACCTGGTCCGAGCATTGCGTGCACAAGACACTGAAGGCGACGATTGACTACCACGAGCCGGCCGATCTCTCCGATCACGGGGCGGTCTCGATCCGGGAGTCGGCTGGAGACCGTCCGGGGCATTCACTCAACGCCGATGGTGGCGTTCGCATCGATAATCTGCTGAAGTCGACCGTGGCGGCGGCCACCCATCGCTTGATGGCGGAGGGACTGGACGACTGGTGCCTCTCGGTCTTCGTGGACAACGCGGGAATCGTGGGCTTCGATGAAGACACCGCGGTCTGCATGAAGGTCGAGACCCACAATCATCCGTCCGCGATCGAGCCCTACGGCGGCGCCGCAACGGGTATCGGCGGGTGCATTCGAGACATCATGGGTACCGGGCTCGCCGCGAAGCCGATCGCCGCGACCGACGTCTTCTGCGTTGGAACGGATTCGCCAGCGGTCCTACCCAACGGCTGCCTGCATCCGCATCGCATCCTCGGTGAAATCGTCGGGGGCGTCCGAGACTACGGGAATCGCATGGGCATCCCCACCGTCAACGGTGGTGTCTGGTTCGATGATCGATACATCGGTAACCCGTTGGTCTACTGCGGTTGCGTGGGCGTCATGCCGCGTACCGCGATCGAAGGGGATGCCATTCCCGGTGATCGGATCATCGCGATGGGCGGACGGACCGGCCGGGACGGGATTCATGGCGCGACCTTCTCCAGCGCCGAGTTGACCGACACGCACGCCGATGAGTTCAGCCATGCGGTCCAGATCGGAAACGCGATCACCGAGAAGGTGACGCTGGACGCAGTGCTGGCGGCCCGAGATCACGTTGATGGCTGCCTCTTCACCGCGATCACCGACTGTGGGGCCGGTGGCTTCTCCAGTGCGGTCGGTGAAATGGGTGAGAAGATCGGCGCCGAAGTCCAGCTGGAAGAAGCGCCCTTGAAGTATGACGGGCTGACTCCGGTGGAAGTCTGGATCAGCGAAGCCCAAGAACGCATGGTGCTCGCGGTCCCCGCCGAGAAGGTCGCCGCGATTGCGTCCATTTGTGAAAGTCATGGCGTCGAGTGGTGCGACCTCGGCGTCTTCGGAACGCCTGGTCGTGAACTGATTCTCCGCTGGGAGGACGTGGAAGTCGGGCGAATCGGCATGGAGTTCCTGCACGACGGCGTGCCGATGCCAGTACGGAAGGCCGTCTGGGATCCACACTGGGCAGCACAGGAAGCCGGCGGCAAGGATCCCGGCGTCCAGCCCCGGCCGAAGATCACCGACGCTTCTGGGGTGTTCGATTCGGCGGCAGGTCTCCTCGGTCACCCCAATCTCGCCAGCAAGGCATGGATCGTCCGGCAGTACGATCACGAGGTTCAAGGCGGCAGCGTGGTCAAGCCGTTCGTCGGTCCGAATGCTGGGCCGGGTGACGCCGCGATCGTGCGTCCGGTTCCGACGTCTTCCAAGGGACTGGCCATCGGCAACGGTCTGGCCACCGGACTGGCACGCGACCCGTACGAAATGGGTCTCGCGGCGATCGACGAATGCGTTCGGAACATGGTCTGCGTGGGCGCCGATCCATCACAGATGGCCATCCTCGACAACTTCTGCTGGCCCAGTTGCGACGACCCTCGAAATCTCGGCTCTCTGGTCCGAGCGGCCGAGGCCTGTCTTGACGGGGGCATTGCGTACCGCACACCGTTCATCAGCGGTAAGGATTCGCTCAACAACCAATTCACCACCGACGAGGGGCAGACCATTCGGATTCCGCCGACGCTGCTGATCTCTGGGATGGGCATCGTCGAAGATGAATCGCAGGCCACCACCATGGACGCCAAGCGTCCGGGGAATCGGCTGGTACTCATCGGCACGACGACTGATCGGCTCGGCGGTTCGCACTTCGTTCGAATTGGCGGCGATGTGTCATCCGGCCGAGACGAATTGCCGACGGTTGATCTCGAGATCGGACCACGCACCGCAAGGGCGGTTCATGTCGCCATCACGCAAGGACTGGTCCGCAGTGCACACGATGCCAGCGAGGGTGGCGTGCTGGTCGCCGCGATCGAAATGGCGTTCTCCGGCGGTCTGGGCGTCGAGGTCCAACTGGACATGGTTCCGGTCGCGGGCAAAAACGTCTCCGACGTCGCTCGTGCGTTCGCCGAAGACCCTTGCCGATACCTGCTCGAGGTAGAGGAAGGCAACCTTGATGCGATCGCCACGATCCTCGATGGAATTCCGCACGCGGTCATTGGCTGTTTCACCGAGGCTGGTCCCGACGGTGGCGAACTGGTGATTTCCAGTGATGAATTCGGGGCGTCCTCCGAGCTGGTGGATCGCTTCCGCAACGCCTGGGAAAAAGGATGCGTCCGATGACGAGCATGAACCATGACGCGGGGACGACGGCGGGCACTCGACCGAAGGCGTTGGTCATCACAGCGCCCGGCATCAACTGTGACGGCGAACTGGGGCTGGCGTTCCTGGAGGCGGGGGCGGTCCCGACGTCGGTCCTGCTTTCCGAGTTGATCGAACGTCCGGCCATCATCGACGACTACGCGATCATCGGACTGCCCGGAGGTTTTAGTTACGGTGATGATGGCGGTGCGGGCCGAGTCGTTGCGCAACTGATCCGGAAGGGCCTCTATAACGCATTGTCCGCCGCGATCGAACGCGGCGTTCCGATGATCGCCCCCTGCAACGGTTTTCAAATCGCGGTGCAGGCCGGTCTGTTGCCCGGCCCGGGCAGCGGCGAGAACTGGCCGCAAGTGCCCGCACGGCCGACCGTCGCGCTGGCGCCCAACGAGGCCGGGCGATTCCGCGACGATTGGACCGGCATCGAGATTCCGTCGGAGAGTCGCTGTATCTGGACGGCGGGCATCGAGGGGATCGACCCGGCGGCGATGGTGCTTCCTTCCGCGCATGGCGAAGGTCGGTTCGTGGCGGCACCCGATGTCCTTTCGGATCTTGACGGTTCCGGCCGCATCGCCTTGCGATATACGGCTCAAGATCACTTCAACGGCTCCCAGGATCGCGTGGCGGGAATCTGCGATGCAAGCGGCTTGGTCTTCGGACTGATGCCGCATCCGGAGCGGTACACCCGATGGTCGCAGCACCCGACTTGGACGAGGCTTGATCCTTCGGTTCGATCCGGTGACACCCCTGGGCTGATGATGTTCAAGAATGCGGTGCGATACGCGTTGGCTGCAGTGAGCTGAAGATCATGGCGCACCGATTTGATTCCTCGTCTCTAGGTCGGAACGAATCGTTGCGTTGCGGCCGGTGCGGGTACGACCTGACAGGGCTCCCAAGTCGGTCGCGTTGCCCGGAATGCGGCGTCCTTCGGGCGGCGGCGCGACTTCGAGATGCCAACTCACTCGCCCGGTCGAGCCACGGAGTCATCTTCGGCGTCGCCTGGCGCGAGGCGTTGGCACTCATCGCGCATCTTGGGTTTGGAATGCTCGTCGTCTCGTTGATCTGGACCTTCCCGATCTGGGTCCTGCTTCCGCTTGGTCTCACCCCGCCGCTGGTCGCCTGGTTCCGGTGCAGTCCCGCGATGCATCCACCGGGGTCATTGACGCCAGCGCGTCGGATCGTCAGGAAGTGGATCCTCGTCATGAGCATTCTTCCGGCGGTCTTCTTGACCGGTTCGGCGCTCGTGGGTGGTTCCCCGCTGGCCCCGCCGCTCGGATTCACGGCGTTCGTCTTCGCGATGGTCGTCGGCGCCGCAGCTGCCATCTTCGCCAGTCGGACCGCCTGGTGGATGCAGGAGGACGCCGGAGAGATGACCTTGGAATCGGCGGCCTGGTGCTATCTCCTGATGGTGATCGGCTTGTTGATCATCGGTGGTTCCTACCTCTTCGAGCCGTGGACCACGTTTGCAGACTTCGCTGGCCGGGCGCGTTTTCCGATCTTCATCGGGGCCATCGGTTGGTGGATCGGTGTCGTCTTTGGCGATCTGAGGATGCTCTTTGGCGCGCTGCAGAGTTTGAGTCACCGGGCGCAATACGACGAAATCGAGGGTCGCAGAGCCGACCGTGAGGACGCGGCCAGTCGCGAATTCGATGCCCGAGTCCGGGAGATGGATGGTGAATGAGTCCGGCGCCCAGTCCTGCGATCGAGGATGATCAACCCATGTCGAAGATTCACAATACTTCCGTTGAACCGCGTCCCGGGCTTCCGGTATCCGGCGCGCGGGATCGTCCGTGGCTAGGTTCGCATCTCTCCATTGCGGGCGGGATGTACCACGCGCTTGACGCGGTCACGGAACTGCGTTGCGACTGCGTTCAGGTCTTCACTAAGAATCAACGGCAGTGGAAATCGAAGCCGTTATCTGACGCGGACATCGCCGCGTGGAAAGCGGGGATCGAACGGCTTGGCTGGGGCGAGACACCCGCCAGAGTGGTGAGTCACAACAGTTACCTTGTGAACATGGCGTCGCCCGACTCGGAAGGCTGGGAGAAGTCCGTGGCCCTTCAACGAGAGGAACTCGAGCGATGTGAAGCACTCGGAATTCCCGCCTGTGTGGCGCACCCCGGCGCTCATCTGGAGTCGAAGCGGAAGCCCGGCGATCCGAATCCGATCGGCGTCCCACCCAATGCCGACGAAGAGAAGGGGCTTGCCCGGATCGTGGTCGCGTTGGATCGGCTCGAACGGGAGACTCGTGGCTATCAGGTTCGAACGGCCCTCGAGAACACTGTGGGAAGCGGCACCAATCTCGGATACGACCCTGGGCAACTCGGGTGGATCCGAGATCGAGTGGAGGTCCCCGAGCGGGTGGGGTTCTGTTTCGACACGTGTCATGCGGTTGCAGCCGGTCACGACATGTCCACGAAGAACCGGGCCGAAGCCGTCCTCACAAGGATCGACGAGACCTGTGGCCTCGATCAGGTATTGGCAGTGCATCTCAACGACTCGATCGGCGGGCTGGGGAGCCGCAAGGATCGTCATGCCCATATCGGACACGGGACCTGCGGGGAGGCCTGTTTCGAGGCCGTACTGCGGGTTCCAGCATGGAGGGGAATCCCAATGGTTCTTGAGACTGAGAAGGAGGGTGGTCTGGAAGGCCGGTCATGGGATGAGATCAACCTTGATACGGTTGGTTCACTGGCTCCGGGTACCTAATTGTGCCGACCTTAGGGGCGTGGGGGACTGGTCCTCCACTCGAGGCCTCAGACCAACCATGTTTCACCGAATCAAGACCATCGTCCTTCTGGCCATCCCCGCGCTGCTCGTTGCCTGTCAGGGTGGCGAGAAGAACGGCTCGTCCCGCTCATCGCTCCCGTCTCCGACGAGGGTGGTGACGGATGTCCGGGAGCCGACGGCGGTGCAGAAATTCCGAACCGACGAGGGTCGAGCGGCTATTGAGGATGGCGATCATTCCACCGCGATTCGGATCTTCGAGGAATTGCTCGATGAGAACCCATCTCTCACGGTGGCGTACATCGGTATCGGTGTGGCCTACGAGGATCTGGGCGAGTTCGAGCGAGCAGAGCCGGCCTTCGAGCGGGCTACTCGGCTTGATCCTCGAAACTACGAAGCCCAACTTGGATACGGCGGAGTGCTGCAGGTTCTCGGAAAACTCCGCGATGCGATTCGGGCGTATCAGCAGGCCTTGGCGATCGATCCGGAAAGCGTGGACGCTCTGGTCGGCATGAGTAGCGCGTTCCTCGGCCTCGATATGGCGAGCAGTGCGATCGCTCCCGCCGAACGAGCCGTCGTGCTCTCCCCAGATGACGGTCGTGCCCGTGCGGATCTTGGCGAAGCGTACATGCGAGTCAATCGCGTCGAGGATGCGATTGATTCGTTCGAGATCGCGCTCGAACTCCTCGGCAACGAACCCGCGGTGATCCGGAGCCTGGTCGAATGCTACGCTCGCGAAGATCGGTTCGCCGAAGCGATCAACGCCGGCCAGGTACTCATCTCGATCGAACCCACGGCTCAGGCTTGGGAGCGACTCGGCCGAGCCTACTTCCGGCATGGCGACTATGACGCCAGCGTGGAGAGTTATCGTCGGGCGGTGGAGATCGATCCCAAATTCTGGCCCGCACTCAACGGAATCGGCGTCAATGAGCTCAATGCCTGGCTCCGATCCGGAAGAAAAGAGACCGAGGCCCGGGATGGAGCCGGCGAGGCGTTTCGAGCGAGCCTCCGGGTGTACCCTGATCAACCTAAGGTCGTCCAACTGCTGACGACCTATCCCCTGTGACGATTCCGGAAGACCCATGCGACCGATCGCCGAAGAGATTCTCGAGTTTTTCGATAACCCTGGCACCGACCCCTACGTGATCGAGCACCGGCACGAGGAGTTCACATCGGTTTGCCCGATGACCGGACACCCCGACTTTGGCACGATCATGCTTCGATACCAGCCGGCGGCGGTGTGCGTCGAACTCAAGAGCTTGAAGCTCTATTTTCATGCCTTCCGAAACGAAGGCATGTTCTTCGAGGCCGTCACCAACAAGATTCGCGATGACATTGCGCGGACCTCCAGTCCGATCTGGATGCAGATCGTGAGCGATTGGAAGGGGCGAGGCGGCGTCAAGAGCCGGGTCATCGCGCCTTGGGGCGACGTCCCCGCTGAATTCCGCGCGGGCTGATCAGGTCAGCCGCCGATGAACATTTCGAGATCGCCGAATTCAATGGGGAATTTTGCCTCTGAAGGTTCCGGAAGTTCGCCCACTGCGGCCGACTGTGCCGGCGTCAGCAGGTCGAGCAGTTGTCTCATCGCCCGTTCGTCGAGCTCGGACCGCGCGAAACGAATTCGCTTTCGCTCGGACTGGCCTTTCTGCATCGCCGCCATGTCGAACTCGCCGTTGAACGGGTTGGCCCCGCCTCCGCCGCGCTCTTCGATCGCCATCAACTCGCGACAAGTGCTGTTCCAGGCATCGCTCCAGCTCGAACGCAATTCGAGCAGTGCAGCATGCTGCGATTCCGTGAGGTCGGGCAGATCGAGCGCGGTCGTGAACAGTGGATCCGGCGAGCGAGGATCCCGGAAGCACTTTGGCCAGGCCAGGCGATCGACCTCGAGTTGGAACTCGGGCTCGATACCGGTCGGCAGGGCGGCGGCGAGACGCCCTCGCCAGTTCGACTGCCGATCGACCATTCCAGATTCGATCGCGGCTCGTCGCCGATCGATTGCCTGCATGCTCCGCATCAGGTCGCTCTGGTCGTTGAAATCGATCGCGACGGATCGTAGAACGGCGCCGTTGCCGTCATCACCTTCCGAAAACGCTTTCATCATGTCTTGTTCCGCGAGTTGTGAATCTCGCTCGACGTCGATCGAATCAAGCGTCCGGGAGACCATCGCCGGCGTGATTTCTGCGGCGTATTCCTGGCTCAGTTGAGTGATTCGGTCGTCCCACTCGGACCTCGGCAGGACCTTCTCCATGGCGACGGTGAGATCCAGGTCCGCGAGGTGGTTCCGACCGGGGCCCGGAAACATGCCTCTGCCACCTTGCAGGGTGGCAATGGCGATCTCCCGCCGACGCTGCAGCATGGAGGACTTGATCATCTCTGGGGTGTCGATCACCGTTCCAAGATCCCGAAAGAGGGAAGCATCCAGTTCGTCCAAGGCGTTGAAGATGTCCCCGTGTCGCTCGGCTCGGCGTCGAATGTCCACGGGGTCGGCATGGATGGGCCCAGCGGGACCGAAGCCGGGCTTCTGCATCTCCTGGAAGGCGGCGACCAAGGTTTCTTCGATCTCCAACCAACCATCCTGATACGCGATGAAGAGCACGTCGCAGATGGGTCTGGTGGCGTCGTCGGCATTCAACTTCATGATCAAGGTGTCGAAGGCCGCTCGGTCGATGGGGCGGGGGATTCCCGAGTTTCCATCGCTGATGAAGTTCATGGCGAACGCGCCGGCGCCTCCGTCGATCTGGATCGGCTCTCCGCCCATGGTGTCTCCGATCATCACGGCACTGAAAACCATGCCGGGGCCATCGCCACCACCCATCATCACGTCCCCGACCGAGCCCTCGCGAACCCGATTGGCAAGGAGTTCAGGCGAGAGCGTCTCGAGGCGGGTCCGGATCGAACGATCAAGATCAGCGCGGGCTTGTCGGATTCCCGTGGAGGGGCGATTCGAGCGAGGCGTGCTTCCACCGGCTTCGATCGGGATCGCAATGCCTTCGATCTCCAAGTTGGGCCTGCTGGATCCCGAACGGATCTCATCTTCAATCGCTTCGACTAACTTGTCTTCCAGAGCGCGATGGGAGGATCTCCAAGTCTGTTCGAGCGACTCGATCTCTGCGTAGGCCTCTTCGGGGAGTTCGCCTTCCTCGCGTGCGACTCGAGCCACGTCGAAGAGGGATGCGGGTGATTCACGGTCCGGAAAGCCTGTGGGATGCGCTGCAGCGAGCCAGGCGTCCCGGAAGGCGACGGCGAATGCTCGTTCATCGGAATCCGGAAAGGCACTCAGAATCCGGTGCAAAACCGTACGATCGAGTCGGACGATGTTCGCTTGGAGGTCACGTGCGTCGATCGCTGCTTCCCGGCCGATCCGTTCCCGATTGGCGAACCAGTCCTCCATATCTTCGACCGTCGCGCCCCTGAAATCAGGCTGGGCATCGCCGGACTCCGCCTTCATCTGGGCGCGGATCAAGGGAAGTTCGATGGCGGCATCGGCGAGCGCGGCGAGGCGGCTGGTGCGGAGCCGGTCATGTTCGAGAAGAATCGCCAGAACATTGGCATCCAATGCTCGGTCGTGCGGCGGCCCGGTGTGGTCCGGATCCGCCGTGACTGACGCGTGGACTTCCAGCGGCTCAAAGCGGATTCCGTTGGTGAAGCGTCGGCCAGCGAGGGATCGGGATCTCGCCCTCGATCTCGCGCTTCGTGCACGTTCGATCACTTCGGGGTTGATTCCGGAGTCGCTCAGTTCCGCGAAGAGGCCGCGGTCGAGTGCGGCGATTCGCATCGCCAAGTGACGCCGTTCGGCAGTCTGCCGCCGCATTGTCTCCGGATCCGACGAGCCAGGCATTCCCGGTCGTTGTCGTTTCTCCTCCAGCCAGGATTCGATCTCGCCTTCGCGAAAGGTCGCCATCGAGAGGAGGTACCGGCTGTGAGGATCGACTGCCAGCGCCCGCTCGGGTTCGTCGGCGCCGGCAACGGCCAGCATCGCGTCCAACTCAGTCGATGAAATGGGATCCGGAAGACCACGCGCGCCTTGGGCAAAGGAATCGGCGGTGATCGAACCCGTGGCGAAGATCGCGATGAGAAGCAGCGCCATTCGTGGATGGCGGATACGGGTGAGATAGAAGTTCATCTTGTGCTCCGATTGCGATCGGGGGGATTAGGGGTGATACAGCCAGTGGATTACCCTCGAAAATGGTCGGAGTTGCAGCCGATTCGGTCCATGGATTGCTCCGCTCGAAGGTGGTTCGGCGTTTACTGTACGCCCGGCAAATGCGGCACGAACGCGATGCGGTGGTGTGCGAATTGTCGGCATCGTCGGTGGAAGGGTTGCGACCTGCTCTCCGGGGCGGGATACTGCGGTGCTCGGTGCATTTTCTGGCCGTTACCTCAACCTTCACTTTCCCCGGAAAGGGGCCGAATGTCCTTCGAAGCCGCTGTTCACGCCAAGGCCATTGATCTTGATCTTCTCTCCCTCAACATGACGGCCGCGGCCGGAAGCGGGCACCCGACGACGGCATTGAGCCTGGGGCACATCGTGACCGTCCTGATGTACCACCACATGAAGTGGCTTCCCGACGATCCGCGGAATCCATCGTCTGATCGACTGGTGCTCAGTGAAGGTCATGCGGTACCCATCGTCTACGCCGCTTGCGGCGACATCGGCGTGGCCATCGGACGAGCTGGCGAAACGCCACGACCGATGACCAGGAAGGACTGTCTCACGCTGCGTGCCGATGATTCGATGATTGATGGCCATCCGAATCCGATGGAGGGTTTCCCTTTCTTCGACGCCGCGACAGGCTCGCTGGGACAGGGGCTCTCCGTGGCAGCCGGGCTTGCGATCGCCGCACGGCTCGACGACATCGACAAGAGAATCTTCTGCATCATCGGTGACGGAGAGAGTCGCGAAGGGCAGATCTGGGAAGCGGCCGACTTCATCGCCGATCACGCGCTCACGTCGGTGATCCCCATCTTCAACTGCAATGGTCTCGGCCAAGCTGATCAGGTCTCAGATCTGCAGAGTTCCAAGGTGATTACCCGCAAACTCGAAGCGGTGGGATTTACGGTTGAGGTCATCGACGGTCATGCTCCGGAACGGATCCGCCAGGCACTGGAATCTGCGCGAGAGAAGTCGAGTGGAAAAGAACGCGTCGCGATCGTGGCCAACACCGTCAAAGGATGGGGCGCTCCTTGTATTCAAGGCGGCGGTTGGCATGGCAAGCCCGCGACGGGGGCCAAACTTGATCAGGCGCGTGTGGAATTTGGGCAGACGCGGGCCAGGCTCACGTCGGCACTCAAGACTTCGGATGCGTTTAGGCTCAATCCGCCGCCGACGTTCACCAAGATTCCTCGCGAGAATGGCGTTCCGATGGTGCTCTCCGCCGCGATGAAGGAATACGACATGGGAAGCACGCTGGCGACCGGTCGATTCGCGACGCGGAAGGCATTCGGTCTCGCGTTGCGCATCCTCGGGCACACCAACGCGGACATTCACGTGTTGGATGCGGATGTCAAGAACTCCACCTTCACCGAGTGGTTTGCGAATGATCGCGACCTGGCGCCGCGGTTCAGCGAGTGCAAAATCGCGGAGCAGAACATGGCGTCGGTGGCGGTTGGGCTTTCCGCCGCCGGCCGAATCCCCTTCCTTGCGACGTTCTCGAAATTTCTCACTCGGGCCTACGACCAGATCGAGATGGGGATCAACAGCGGGGCAAATCTGAAGATCGTCGGATCCCATTCGGGAATTAGTCTCGCCTCAGACGGCCCAAGCCAGATGTCTCTTCCTGATGTCGCTTGGTTCCGATCGTTCTCGACCATTCGGAATCACCAAGGGAATCCAGGTTGCTACGTGCTGCAGCCGGCAGATGCCTACGCGGCATATGCGTTGACCCAGACCATGGCCGAATACGACGGCGCCTGCTACATGCGGGTCTTCCGACCGGAGGTCGAGTTTCTCTACGACGACAAAACCCCCTTCAATCTCGGGGGATTCGAAGTGCTCAACCAGGGGCGTGATCTCATGATCGCCAGTGCCGGTTACATGGTGCACGAATGCAACAAGGCGCTCGAGCATCTTGATCGACAAGGGATCGACGCCACGCTCGTCGACTTGTATTCACTTCCGTTCGACGAAGATGGCGTGCTCGACGTCGCCAACTCGAATGGCGGGAACATCCTCGTGGTGGAGGACAACTACGGCGGTGGGCTCGGTTCGGCGATCGCGGATGCGTGTACTTCCGGCGGCGACGCGTTCACCGTTCGGCAGATGCACGTTCGACGGATTCCCAAGAGCGCGAGAACGACGGACGACATCCTTCGGCAGTGCGGCTTGGATGCCGAGAGCATCGCCATCGAAGCAGCGAAGATGGTCGGCGTCACGGTCTGATCGAGATCACTTGGTCGGCGCCTGGTCGATCAGCCGTCGCAATTCTGGATGGAACCGACGGATCGCAATCGCGACGATGCCGCTGTGGGTCGCGCCGGGCGCCATTTCGATGAATCCCGGACCCTCCGGATTCTCTAGGCCCTCGCGGGCGGTGGCGCTGATCTTGATCAGTCGTTCGACGGCGCGATTCAGATAGTACGAATCGGCGTCGCCACAGAGCAGGCGCACGCGATCCCGCAGGATGGGGCCGTAGCGATTGGGATCCTCTCGAATGAGACGACCAATGTCATACCGGCTCCAGTCACGATCGATGACGGCGCGATCGATCACGCCGGTCTCGAGATCGAACGCTACGAGTGGAAGGCCGGTGATCGAATCTCGTCCGGAGAACATTGCATTCCAGGCGCTCCACTGCTCACCGCTCGTGAAATCCGGTGACAGTGAACGTTCCATGGCGATCTCTTCTTCGATCGTCATCATCACGTGGTCTTGCTCGTCGGTCAGCGGCGCCCGGTAGCTGGGATGAAGGCCACCCCCGGCGTCGAAGAACATTCCGTCGTCGGCGGTGAGGTCGACCGTTCCGAAGGCACTGAAGTCCACGGGATCTGGAGCGCTGGAGAAGCATCCGCCGAAGGTCTCAGGGTGTTGAAGCTGGAGCCAAAGGCTTGACCAGCCACCGCTCGAGTGACCGGTGAGAAACCGTGCTTCCGGTGCGGAGACGAGTCGGAATCGATGTTCAAGCCACGGAATGAACTCTTCCACCAGGGCCGTGGAGCGCGGGCCGAAATTGTCGCTGTCGACAAAGCCATGATGACCGAGGCGATCTTCCGGGTCGAGCACGATCCAGATCGCTTGAGGAAGGACCGAACGCATCGCGGGGTCGTCCAGCATGCGAGCAAATCGAGACGCATCCCGGTGGTTTCCGCCGAAACCCGGGATCACATAGATCACCGGCCAGAATCGACGATCGGCGTCGATGTCGAAGTACGCCGGGGGGAAGGCGATGCCCGCGCGATGGAACATGGGTCGTTCGAGCGACTTGGTCAGGAGGGGACTCTCGATCTCGACCCACTTCAGATTGTCCTGCTCCGGAAGCGGGTCCTCCGGGACAGCGGAATTGATCGAGAGGTCGAAGGTCTGGGCGACACCGGATCGGAAGACGATCTCCGTCAGGGGAGAGATCGGGTTCCCGGCAGCGGCGTGGGTTCGATTCTGGCCCAGATCGAGCACCGCTCGGGCGAGGAATCGACCGTTGAGGCGATCGAGGCGAGCCGGCACCATCGCCGTCAGAGGTTGGTCGGCCCCGAGTAGAAAGACCTTCGAATCGCCGATCTCCTTGGCCGTGATCGGAATCGAGAGGATGGGCTGTGGTCGCTGGAAGAACGGGGCGGAGAGCGGATCTTCATGTCGCATCCGCCCAGCACGCTCGCACAGGAGGACCAGAAGTCGAGCCTGCGATGTTCGATCCTCTTCCAGCGTCTGTTGGGCACCCGCGGCCATGTCAGGCTCGAGGGTCACTCTGAAGACCGTGGCGGTCGGGGGGGGCGGTTCCGGCGCCACATCTCGGGCATTGGATCGATCCCCGTTGGGAAGCGGCGTCGATTCCTGAATGAATGCTCGCCCGAAGGCCGGAATTCCAAGCAAGAGAGGTCCCAGGCTGAGGATCGCCCAACAGGCCCGCCGTCCGCAGCAAGGCTGGATTGACAGGGCCCTGCCCGGAGTTCTCTGGATATGGGATGAAGATCGCATGCACAGATGCTACGACCACGAGGGCCTGGAGGTCGGTTCCGTCGAATAAGGACACTCCGGGGCCTCGGAAACTAGTTTTCGACCGCCTGATTGGGAGTTGAAGCCCCGATCCAGCCGATACTTCTCCGGAGACGCCCCCGACTATCGTCGCCGGCTGTCTCCGTGCTCATTGGGAATGTCGATCTTTCCAGAACATCAAGCAGGATCTCGCATGCAGCCTCACTCAGTTCGAACTAAATACCCGATCATCCTTCGTTCATGCCGCTGGTCTGGTCTGGCGTGCATCGCCACCATCGCCTCGGCATCGGTGCTTCAGGGATGCATCGCGACGCCGACCTCCGGGCTCGAGCGGATGCACAACGCCGCGGTGTACGGGGAAATGTCGATCGACGACCCGGAGATCGTGGTCGCCACCAACGGTCCGGTGGACATCGATATCGAGTCCTTCGGCGGCACCGTGGTGGTTGAAGCCGTACCCGGCCTCGAAAACACCATCATCGAGCCGGTGCGTCGTGCGCGTCATGGGCACTTTCGTCGCGATGATGCCGCATCGTCGCTCGATGCGATGGACTATGTCGTCGAGTTGATTCCCGGCGATCTTGATCGCGAGACGGTCCGGATCGTGGCGAGCACCAGCGATGTCGAAGAGCATTATCAAGGCGTCAATTTCCGCATTCGAACCGCAGATCTGGGTTCGGTCCGAGTTCGGACCGACCATGGTCGAGTCTGGGTAAAAAATAACAAGGGCGGCGTCGACGTCCAGACCACGCATGGTGATATCCGGGTGATCACTGAACACCCGATGAACGATCCGATCATCCTGGTCACCAAGGAAGGCGAAGTCGACTATCGGGCGCCCAAGGGTTCCACCGGGATCTACGATCTGCGTTCCATCGGCGGTCTGGTCTACAACCGATTCACGCAGGCTCGCGTGATCAGCACGTCCGCGGAAAACGGCCCCGCGATCTTCGTCGCGGAGGTCGGAGGCGGATTGAACCCGGTCCTCGTTCGAACCACCTATGGTGATATTCGCGTTGCGGTCACCGAGTCCCCAACCGGGGTCGGCCCCATTATCATGGAATGAACTGACGGGATCCCGGCGGCTCTTTGTGCCCCGGATAGGACTGGATACGCTGTGCGCGACGTTCAAGATCACTGGTTCCGTCAGGCCAAACGCGAGGGCTACCGCTCTCGGGCGGCGTTTAAGTTGACGGAGATCGACGACCGCAAGAAGGTGCTGTCCAAGGGCGATCGAGTGCTCGACTGTGGAGCGGCCCCCGGCTCATGGTGTCAGGTCGCCGCCCGCCGGATCGGTCCGCGAGGAACGGTCATCGGAGTGGATCTGAAACCGATTGACGCCATCGGCCTGCCGCCCAACGTTGTTTTGAAGGAAGCGGATCTCCGAGATATCGATTTTCAGTCCATCGGGGGCACGGCGTTTGACGTGCTGCTCTCCGACATGGCGCCGGATACGACCGGCGACCACTTCGGAGACCATCATCGATCGATTCGGCTCTGTAACGAGCTTCTTGACCGTACCGGGACCTGGCTTCGGCCCGGCGGCAATCTGGTCATGAAGGTCTTCGAGGGCGAGGCATATCGAGATCTACTCGACCGGGCGGGATCGATGTTCAAGAAAGCCAAGGGCTTCAAACCGGTCGCCAGTCGAGGGGAGTCGGTCGAGATGTTCGTGATCTGCACCGGACACCTGACGGCATCGGAGAAAGCCATCGAGGGTGGCGAAGTCGCGGAGGCGGAACAGATCGCGCCGCCGCGACCGAAGCCTGGTCCCGGCTGGAGCAGCTGACGGTGGGGCAGTTCATTCGCCTCGCCGAGACGACACAGGCGCAACTGTTGCCGGTTCGATCGTGTTGATGCGTCTTGATGCGCCTTGATGGTTCGACTCAACATCACAACTCGAAAATAGAAGCCGTCCCGGGGTCCTGGTCCGGGTTGGGCAAGGGTGGCATGGGGATTGCCTCTCTGCATGGAACACAGAACCTCCATCGGAGACTACTTATGCAGATCGGACCATCGAACCCTGAACTTCTCAGCCCCGCCGGCCTCTCGAAAGTATTGAGCACGGCATCAAACACGGTTCGCCCCGTCGAGGCGATGCCCCCAGCGGAGGCACCACCCACGGCCGCTGGAATCGAGATTCTCGACATGGATGCCTTCATGGCCGCGTGGGGAAGTGATGACCAGACTTGGGACGTTGATGGTTCGGGCACAGTGGACGGCACCGATCTCGGCCAGTTGCTTGCCGCGCAGACCGCGGCACAATCCGGCGATGAAGACCTCCAGTCGCTTCTTGGGGCTTGGGGCTCCGCTGATCCCGATTGGGACTTCAATGCGGATGGCGTCGTTGACGGCCAGGACCTCGGCATCTATCTCGATGGCGGCATTCCCACTGAATCTCAACCTCCCGCCGAGGAGATGACCATCGAAGGCTTCATGGAAGCTTGGGGTTCCGCCGATCCGGCGTACGACCTCAATGGTGATGGGACCGTCGATGGCCAGGACCTCGGGCAGTATCTCGAGGATCAGATGTCGTCGACCGCCGATCCGAGTCAACTGGATCAATTCATGGCGGCCTGGGGAAGTGACAATCAGGACTTCGACTTCAACGGTGACGGCATCGTTGACGGAACGGACCTCGGCATCATGCTCGAGCAGTCCGGCGGAACGCAGATGCCGGCCTCCGAGCTACCGGAGCAGGGCGGTCGGATGGAGGCTCTCGCCAACCGTCTGGCGGACTTCGCGATGTCCCAGCTCGATCTGAACGGTGACGGCTTCATTCCGATGGACTCGTTGGACATCAAGGACGCTGTGAAGCAGCAGTACGACGCTGACGGTGACGGCCAGCTCTCTCGATCCGAGATCTTGGCCATGATCACCGCTGATGCGAAGCGGGTGATGAGCAACGAGGGATTTGACGGCAACATGTTTGCCTCGCGCTGGGAAGGGATTCTCGATGACGGTCAGGTGAACGGCGAATGACCCCGATGAGACGTGTGAACGGGAGCCACGCGGACCGCCGGTTTGCGGCTGGACGGTCCTCGATCGGGGTCGATCCCACGGTGATCGCCGGGATCGCAGATCGAGTGGGGGGAATTCTCTCGAGGCTCGGGCACGAGTCGATTCCACCGAACATCTCGGTGGTGCTCGATCGCCTGAATCTGCCCGAGCCAACCGCCGCGGCGGTTCTTCAAAGGCTGAGGCAGACTCGGCCGATGGGATCGGTCGAGGTTACGGCCTGAACTCAGATTCGAAATTCCAAAGTCGTCATCGGCGGCCCATTGCGATCTCGCAGTGGGCCGCCGTTCCGTACCTGATCAGACGAGCGCCTTCAATCTCGTCACGACCTCCTCGACGTTCGCGCGGCTGTTGAAAGCGCTGATCCGGAAGTAGCCTTCGCCACATCGCCCGAATCCCGCGCCAGGGGTCGTGACAATCTGCGCATCCTTGAGCAGACGGTCGAACATGCCCCAGCTGTCCAGCCCGGGGGGGCACTTCACCCAGACGTACGGGGCATTTTTGCCGCCATGCGCCGTGAGTCCCATCGCTTCACAACCGCTTCGGAGGAGGGAAGCGTTGGTCATGTAGTGGTCGATCAGCATCGAGGTCTGCTCGAGTCCGTCCGGGGAGTAGAGGGCCTCGGCACCACGCTGCACCGGCCAACTGACACCATTGCTTCGCGTGCTCCATCGCCGGCTCCAGAGTTGGTGAAGCGGCACGGTCCTTCCGTCACGTGTCCGACCCTTGAGGGTCTTGGGAACAACCGTGTACCCGCAGCGGAGGCCGGTGAACCCGCCGTTCTTCGAGAAACTCCGCGTCTCGATGGCGCACCGATTCGCCCCGGGTATCTCGAAGATGCTTCGAGGGAGCGCCGGATCTCGGATGAAGTTCACGTAGGCCGCGTCGTAGACGATGAGCGCCTCGTGTTCTATCGCCCACTCGACCCATGCTCCGAGGCGGGCATGATCAATGGTCGAGCCCGTGGGGTTGTTCGGGAAGCAGAGATACACGAGGTCGACGGGCACGTCGGGCGGACTCGGCACGAAACCATTGGCTTCGTTCCCTTCTATCGTGACGAGACCTTCGTAGCCTCCGCCGTCCAGAGGCTCGCGGGTGTTTCCGACCATCACGTTCGTGTCGACGTAGACGGGATAGACGGGGTCGGTCACCGCCACTCGGTTGCCGACGCCGAGGATCTCCAGAAGACTTCCGCAATCACCCTTCGAACCGTCGCTGACGAAGATCTCATCGTCGTTGATCGTGATTCCACGGCTTCGGTAGTCGTGTTCCGCGATCGCCTTGCGAAGGAAGTCGTATCCGGTCGGGGGGGGATACCCGCGAAAGGTCTCGTGCGTGCCGAGGTCGTCGATCGCGGTGTGCATCGCCGCGAGAACGGCCGGAACGATCGGTTCGGTGACGTCACCAATTCCGCATCGGATGATGCGGTCGGCGATCGAAGGATTCGAGTGGACGTAGTCCTTCACGCGTCGGGCGATTTCCGGGAAGAGGTACCCGGCGGAGAGTTTGAGGTAGTTCTCGTTGATGAAGACCATGAGGTGGTTCGTTCCGGAGTCAGGCTCGGCACTATGTTGATCTACGCCGTTGATCTACGCCGCACGCGACGATGCGTGTGGAGGCCGATGGGCGCAGCATACGTCCCCCGGGGATTCCGCTGGAATTCGCGGCTGCCTCGGAGGTCGGCGGTCTGGTGAGGTGCTGGGCTGTTCAGCTGGCTGGCTGGTAGAGCCGAACGGCGACTGCGGGTGGAAAATTAGCCATGACCAATTGGCGGGATCCGCGATGCTGGCGATGCAGTCTCTTGCCGTGCGCGTCGATTCGTCGGAGATTTCGTCTGGACTGCGGGCTGGTGATCGGAGCCTTCATGGCCCGGACGGCCGCGTACTCAAAGTATGTGAGATCGCCGTCCTCGCTGAGTAGGCCGAGCATTCGTTTGAAGATGTCTCGCACCAGCGAGGGCGGGAAGTTATTGAAGGGGAGGCCGCAGATGATGTGGTCGAAGGTGCCTTGGAGAGGGGCCAGCTCGATCGGGGACTGGTGCAGTTCGACGGTCAGTTCCGGATGGCGTTGTCGAAACGGCTTGAGCAGGCGCTTCTCGAGCACGTTGCAGAAAAACGGATTGATTTCGACGATGTGGAATTCGTCCCCGGGACGAATCGATTGCAGAATCTTCGAGGTGAAGGGGCCGGTTCCTGGTCCGACCTCAAGCACTCGCTTGGGCCCGGTCGACTCGCGAAGCGAACTGGTCATCTCGCGCGCCAAATTTCCGCCGCTCGGCCACACGGCGCCGGTGTGCTTGAAGTCTCGAAATGTCTGCGAAAGGAAGTGAAACATGGCTGATGCTCTGAACGGAGGTGATACAGGATAGTGATGTGGTCCTCTTCTGACCACGTTTTGGGCGTCCGGGGCGGAGAATTCCAACGGCCACATCCCTTGAATTCAGGAAATGACGGGAATGAATGACGCCCCGCGCTCGAGATCCCGGCAGAATCTCGCAAAGATCCGGGCGATCGAGTCCAGATCCTTCAGGCTGCTGAGCTCGACGGTGGTGTGCATGTATCGAATCGGAAGGCTCACCAGGCCGCAGGGGATGCCACCATTCCGAAGGAAGATCGCATCCGTGTCGGTGCCGGAGCGTCCTGGAGTCGCGGATCGTTGAATCGTGATCTCTTCCGCGGCCGCTGCGGCGAGAAGCCTCTTGACCACGATCGGTTGTGCGGGGCCGCCTACGGCGATCTTCGGTCCGCCCGACATCTTGAAGTCGCCGTGTCGGTTGCGATCAATGCCGGGGGTGTCGGTCGCATGACCGACGTCCGTGACGAGGGCGACGTCAGGCTTGAGTCCGTCTGCGATCATCGCCGCGCCGTGCAGGCCAACTTCCTCCTGGACGGTACTGACCGCCACCACGTTGCAGTGCAGGTTCTCGCGATCGTCGGCGAGCAACCGGAGTGCTTCCGCGGCAGCCCAGGTGCCGATTCGATTGTCGAGTCCTCGAGCGAGAATCATGTCGTCGCCGAGCATCATGGAGCCATCCGCGAAGACGCCGGGATCGCCGATGTTCAATCTTTCGGAAGCCTCCTCCTTCGACTTGCAACCGATGTCGATGAAGAGCTCGTGAAGCTTGCGGACCTTCGCATCGCGGGCGCGGTCCTGGAGATGAATCGCCGTCGCGCCGATTACTCCGAGCACGGGTTCGTTGACACCCTCAACGCTCGAGACGAAGCGAATCCGCTTCCCGACGATCGATCCGGCATCGATACCGCCGATCTGGCGGCAGTAGATGAACCCCTTGTCGTCGATGTTGTTGACCATCAGGCCGATTTCGTCGGCATGGCCGCAGATGGCCACGGTGGGAGCGTCATCGCGACCGCATTCGAGGCGGGCGAAACAGTTTCCGTAGGCATCGTTCCAGGTTGAGGTGGCTGATCGGCGCACCTCCTCGAGCCAGATTCGCTGGCCGGCAGTTTCATGGCCGGACGGTGACGGCGTGTCGAGGAGGCGTCGAAGGAAGTTGAGGGATTCTTTTCGCATCCGACGATTCTAACCGCGACGGTTGCGGGGCATCGAATTCGCGGGATGCGGTCTCTCAGTCGCTCGAAGGTCGCTTCGGACGGGCCTTGAGTCGTGGGCCCTCGAAGTCAAACATGGTTTCGGCATCACGGACCGTGGTGGTCGATTCACCATTCGTTGCCTTGACCGGAACGGAGTCGGCGATCCGCGTGTCGAGCGGATCCATGGATCGAGGAGGCGCATCGGAGCGGGACGAGGTCGGATCGGTGATTCGGGATCCGAAAGGAACATCTGAGATCGTCCCTTCCACGCGTCTGGATCGAGCGTCGTCGATCGATCGTTCCATTCTCTGGAGGATGGTCCGCATTCGGTTGTTCGAGTCGTTTTGTGGGCGAGTCATGGTGTTGAGTCCTTCTTTCCGGGTTCAAGGTGGAAATCGGACCTTGAGCGGGCCGACTTCCCTCTTGGTTCAACTTTTTCGGACTTCACGTGCCGGACCACGGTGGAGAATCCGCGCAATCGAACCAGGCTGAACTCGATGTCCTTTAAAGCGTCTGGGAGGGCGTCGGTGGAAACCGGCCCCCGGGCGGCGGGTAGACTCAGGTTGATCGCGCTATTCGACTCAGATTTCGTCCTCCGGACGCCGCGCGTTTTAAGAAAGAACAGTTGCTCATTCTGGAGATTTGTCATGACCCGTTGGCCCTCGATTCGCGTTGCCCGTCGCCTTTCAGTCCTGGCGGGGGCGATCGCCTTTCTGTCTTCCGGTCTTGCCGTGACTGCCGTTGCGTCGGCAGTTCCCGGTAGTCCAGGCGCTCTTCGGGCGGAAGGGAACGTCGACCTTCCTCGATTCCCGAGCATCAGTCCGGATGGAGAGACCGTTGTCTTCAGTTGGCGAGGGGATCTCTGGAAGGTTCCATTCGGAGGCGGAACCGCGACGAGACTCACCAGCCATCCAGGCCGTGATCATGATTCGGCCTGGACGCCGGACGGTTCCACCATCGTGTTCGAAAGTGATCGAGATGGGACGACAAATCTCTGGGGGATGGCCCCGGATGGCACCGGGCTTCGGCGAATTACAGATCTTGATACGTCGGTGGCCCTTGGCGGCGTCGGCCTTGATCCGGATGGTGGGGTCGTGGTGGGGTTCACGGGATATCTCGAGGGCGATCTGTATCGTTCCCCGCGGCCATACGAGGTCCCGATCGAGGGTGGCGAGCCACGTCGGCTGCACGACGCCTTCGGTGGTCTGAACGTTCGAAGTCCCGATGGCACCCGAGCCGCCTTCGAGCGGGGCAATGCAAAGTGGGAACGACGACATTATCGAGGGGACGATCGCCGCAACGTCTGGATTCACGATGGCGTGGCGGACACGTTCTCCGCACTGACCGATTGGGAAGGAAACGACGGGAAGCCTCGATGGTCGGGCGACGACGCCGTGCTCTTTCTCTCCGATCGCATCAACTCGACTCAGAACATCCATCGTCAAGCCCTCGGTGGAGAGGCGGCCGAAGCGATCACCGACTTCGAGGACATCGACGTTGCGGGATTCGACGCGACTTCGGACGGACGGAAGATCGTGCTGCATCGATGGGATTCGCTTTTTACGATCGATCTCGATGATCCGAACGCGGTCCCACGTCCCATGGTCATTACGGCGCCGGAAGACGCGCTCGATTCGGAAGAGAATCTCGACATCTCCCGGCGGATTACCGAGGCAGCCCTCAATCCGGATGGCGAGTCGATCGCGGTGATCGCGTATGGCGAGATCGTGATTCGAGGCACGGCGGACGATGCGCCTTCTCGTCGGGTGACCGAGACCCATGGGCGTGAAGGCGATCTCGCGTGGAGTCCCGACGGAACCACCCTCTACTTCACGACCATGCAAGGCGGAAACGCCTCGGTCATGACGGCTACCGTGGCGCGGACCCGCGAAGAAATCAAGAAGGACTACGTGGACCGAACGGATTCCAGCGAACCCGAAAGCGACGCGGAAGCGGACGGCGAAGGTGAAGAGGCCGGGGAACCGACCGACGGCGGTGAGAATCTCGATCCCGCTGATGTCGCCGACGAAGGGAACGAGAACGTGGCCGAGGCTGCGGACGAAGAAAAAGGCGAGGAGGAATCATCGACGGAGTCGGCGGGAGAGGACGGGGCGGAGGATGATGCGACGCCGGAAGATGACGGCGATCCGCTGCTCGATCCTGCTCGCTGGGCGGATGCCGTGAGTTTTCAGATCAGCCCTCTGATCCAGACCGGGACAAACGATCATCGCCCGTCGCCCTCGCCCGACGGCATGACGCTTGGGTTCATCCGTGGTCTCGGCGACCTGATGATGTTTAATCTGGCGACCGGTGAGGAGACGCTTCTTCGGGCCGGCTGGGATCGTGGCATCGAGTTCGAATGGAGTCTCGACTCGAAGTGGATCGTTTTCGATCAGGCCGACATGAACTTCAACCAGGACGTGTTCATCGTGCCGAGCGACGGATCTGCGGCGCCGATCAACATCTCGCGTCATCCCGACAACGACGGCGGTGCCCGGTTCTCCGCCGATGCCAAGGTGCTCGCGTTCTCAAGCGAACGAGACTCGGAGGAATACGACGTCTGGTACGTGTTCCTTGACCGCGCACTTGAGAAGTTGGCCAAACCCGAACTCGAAAAGTACTTCGAGGATGCGGAGAAGGCAGCCAAGAAACGAAAGCCGCTCGATCCAAACAAGGTTCGAAAGGCGTTGGCGAAAGCCGCCGCGGCCGCCGTGGTGGACTCAGAATTGGCGCCGGGTCCGGGCGCGGCGATGGAAGCTACAGATGCCGACGCTGATGCCGACGCTGATGCCGACGCTGATGCCGACGCTGATGCCGACGCTGATG
>JAPKCC010000052.1 GCA_028823105.1 Phycisphaerales bacterium
GATCACGGCGGACAGACGTCCGACGAGAAACCATCGAGCCTGCGCGATCGCATGCTCAGAGGGAACCGGCGTCCCGAGGGTGCCGAGCGGACGGGTGGTCGCGGTGGTTACATGATCGGCGGAATGCGAGGTCGAGGCGGCGGCGGTCGACGGCCAATCACCGAAGCCGACATCGAGACCATGTTCGAGATCGCAGAGTCCATCTCGCCCGAGTGGGCTTCCGAACTTCGAACAATGATGGCCGACGACTCCGAGACCGGTCGGCAGGCGATTATGAAATCGGGCCGTCGGCTCTTCGGCCTCGTCATGCTCAAGGAAAAGAAGCCTGAGTTGTTCGAGACCCGAGTCGAAGAGTTGAGGGTGCAGTTCGACATTCGCAAGACCTATGAGCGGTACCAAGCGGCCTTGAAAACCGGCGACGCGGCCGTGATCGTGGGATACAAGGCGAGTCTCACCGACCTCGCCGCAAAGATCGTCGATCTTGAGTTGAAGGCAAGAGCGATGGAACTGGCGGCACTCGATCAGGCCGTGCAGGAGATGCGGATGAAACTGACGAAGGAGATCGAGGAATCCGCCGAGCGGATCACCAGCATGATCGAGGGGCTGCTCAAGCCGGCGCTGGAAGGCTCCGAATCGCCTGAACCCGATGGCAGAGATCCCGCCGACGCTCGTTCGAGCAGTCTCGGGAAGAACGATCCATCCTCAACCTCGGGTTGATCCAACTCTCAAATGGCCGGAACCATCAGCATCCAAGGATCATCCACCGCCAAGACCCCAAGGGTTCGGGCGCGATCTTCAGGTTGGGCCGGGCCAATCGGACTGGTCATCCTGATTCTGGTCGGACTGGGGTGCTTCGCCTCTCTCCCTTGGACGGTGGGGCCGATCGAGATCGCGGGAGGCATCGAGCGTCGCTACGAGGCCGGGGATCTCTCGCTCAATCTCCTTCCACCCTCGATCTTCGGATATGACGCGGAAGACCAGGCCCGAGTGGACGCCGCCATTGAGAAAGGCGGGTTTGTTCCGTCCCTGACCTTGGGAACCGACAAACTCGGTCGGAGCGTGATGACTCGAGTGCTCCTTGGGGGCGGTGTGAGCCTCGGTATCGGACTCGCCTCCGCGGTCATCGCCGTCTCGATCGGCACGCTGCTTGGTGGGATCGCCGGGTTCGCCGGCGGCCGGGTCGATGCGGGAATCATGCGGGTCGTGGATGTGCTCTACGGACTGCCGTACATCCTGCTCGTGGTGCTGATCTCGGTTGCGGCGGATGGAGTCATCGGCCGGCTGGGGCTCGACCCTTCTTCCAGCGCTCGCCAACTCGTCAACGTGGCCACCCTGCTGGTGGCCATCGGGGGCGTGGGATGGCTGACCACCGCCCGGGTGATTCGCGGTCAGGTCCTCAGTCTTCGAGCACAGCCTTTCATGGAGGCGTGTCGGGCTCAGGGCATGGGATCTATTCGACAGTTTGTTCATCACCTTCTGCCGAATTTGGTGGGACCGATCATCGTCTACGGAACGCTGGCCGTCCCCGCGGCGATTCTTTCGGAGAGTTTTCTCAGTTTTCTGGGGATCGGTGTCGAGGAACCACTGCCCAGCTGGGGGAACCTTGCGAGTGAAGGCCTGAGCGAGCTGAACACGGTCCGAAGCCGCTGGTGGCTCCTCGCGTGGCCCTGTGCCTTCATCGCGATCACTCTGGTCAGCCTGAATCTGATCGGCGATCGTTTAAAGGCACGGTTTGATCCTGTTCACGGCTCCCCGTAGCCTGTACGACTTCCGGGTCGGATTCTCGGCCCTGACGGCCGGTGATCGCCGGTCTCTCCTCGCCGCCTCGGAAACCACTTCAGATGCAGAATCGATTCGGATTCAAGGACTTCGTTCTCCTCGCCGTCGTACTGGCGGTGGGTCTTCTGGTTTTCCTTTCCATGATCCAGTCGGATCGTGGCTGGGATCGACTCGGCGACTTGCAGTCGAAGTTGGATGAAGTCGAGAGCCGCCTCGGCTCGTCGGGATCCGGCGACTTCGAAGAACTTCGTCGGGAGCTCTCCGAACTGAAGACCGCCATCGCGACGCGACCGATCAACATCAATCTCGGCGGCGTCGCCGCCGGCGGCATTGCCGTCACATCCGTCGCATCCGACGTGGCAACCTCGGGCTTGAGTCCCGCAGCAACCGCCGACGTGGGACGCGACGAATCATGGGCGCGGGCTGGCGTCCCCGTCGACTGGCAAGAGCCATGGGGGTTCTCGAGCGAACCCAGCAAGGTCCCCGGATTCCGTCGCGGTGGCGAGTTCACGGAAGTCTTCGGTGCACAGCCAGCTCGAATCACCCCATATCTCTCAACCGATGTCTATGGCCGAAGGGTCATCGATCGAGTGGTCGAGTCACTGGCGGCCTATGACCCTGAGACCCTTCGACTTCGCGGCATTCTCGCGGATGCCTGGCAATTCGATCCTGACGGTCGCTGGCTTCGTGTTCACCTCGATCCGAAAGCGACGTTCAGCGACGGCGTTCCGGTGACCAGTGAGGACGTGCGGTGGACGTTCATGGACTTCATCAAGAACCCCTTGATTGAAGCCGAGCGTTCGCGTGCGACGCTCGACATGATCGAAGACGTCAAGGTCATCGACGAGCACAGCGTCGAGTTCGTCTTCAACAAATCATTGTTCACGAACCTCGACTACAGCCTCGGTGCCTACGTTCTTCCCAAGCACTTCTACGCGAAGTTTGAGCCCGCGCAGATCAACCAGTCGACCGGACTCCTGATGGGCTCCGGTCCGTTCAGGGTCGAGAATCTAGATCCCGACGACCAGTGGTCTCCCGGCAGCGACATCGTGATCGCTCGAAACGAGCGGTACTGGGGCAAAGGGATGCCGCCGCTCGCCTCTCTCCGCTTCAAGATCATCACCAATTCGCTTGCCGCGCTCGTGGCCTACCGGAACGGTGAGGGTGACATGATGACTCCCAGTTCGCCGCAGTATGCCGAACTTCGGGAACGTGACGATTTTACGTCCGACAACGCAATCCATAACTGGCTGAATATGCGGAGCGGGTATTCCTTCATTGGATGGCAGTGCGGCCCCCGCGGCGGTCCGGGCGGAAAGTTGACGCCCTTCCACGATGAGCGGGTGCGAAGAGCGATGACCATGTCACTCGACCGGGATCGAATGATTCGCGACATCTGGGAGGGCATCGGGGTGGTGGCGACGGGACCGAACAGCCCGACGTCGCCGGCCTCCAGCGAGGGCGTCACGCCTTGGCCCTTCGACCCTGAAGCCGCCGATGCGTTATTCGCGGAAGCGGGATGGGTCGACGCGGACAACGACGGAGTTCGCGAGTATCAACTTGACGACGGGGTCTTTCCCAAGGGAACCGACTTCGAGTTCGAATTCACGATCACCGCGAGTGGCGAGACATCCGAACGAATCGTGAGCTACCTCAAGAGCCAGTGCCTGAAGAACGGCATCGTGTGCACTCCCAAACTCGTCGATTGGTCCTACTACAGCGAAATGCTCAAGAGTCGAAACTTCGATGCCATGATCATGGCGTGGAGCGCGAGTGCCCCGGAGAGCGATCCGCGGCAGATCTGGCATTCGAGTTCGATTCTCGACCAGGGTGACAATTTCATCCAGTGGGACAATAAGGACGCCGACGGCTTCATCGACGGAGGGCGGAACACGCTCAATTTCGAAGAGCGAATGGCGATGTGGCATGGCCTCCACGAGGTGATCCACCAGGGGCAGCCCTACACCTTCCTTCGCGTCAGTCCCTGGATTCGTTTCGTGAAACGAGACGTCGGGAACGTGGTCACGCACAAGACGGGCCTCGAACCTCAGGAGTTCTTCCGGACCGCGGTACCGGCACCCGGAAACTGACCCTCACCATCGCTCAATCGCCCCGCTTTTTCTAGAGAAGAACTCCACTCGATGCTCGGTTATATCGTCCGACGCCTGTTTCTCATGATTCCGACCTTGATCGGAATCACCTTTCTCGTGTTCATGCTTCTTGCCTTGAGCCCGGGTGGGATCGGTGCGGCGCTTCGGGTGTCGGGTGGACAGATGGAATCGAGCAAGGCGGCACTGGTCGAAGCCTATCTCGAGGATCGTTACGGGCTGGATGATCCGGTACTCATGCAATACCTGCGTTGGCTCGGTCGGATCAGCCCGATCAAGACCGGCGAACGTGACCGGTTGAAGCCCACCGGGGAACTTGTTCGCACGCCGAAGGCCTTGAAGACGCCGCCGCTCTCCGATTCATGGTTCCGAGACTTCGAGTTGCCAGAAGGAAGGGTCGCAGAGATCGAAGCGACCAAGGGGCCGGCGGCCGCGGGAACGGGGATCGGGCGCGAGGGCGATTCGCCGGAGATCGTCGAGTACAAGGCCGCGGCGAAGAACTACGCGAAGGCCCGAGCGGACTACCTCGTCTCCAAGAAGGAGTTGGACAAGGCGCTGGTTCGATATGCCGAGAAATCGGGCATCGAAGGGTCGATCAAAGACGGCAAGCCGCAGATGGAGGTGTTCGCCGCATTGCCTCCAGACACCAAGGCGCCGAACTGGAACCGCGTGAGGGACGCGGGGTTGGCGGTGCTCGAGGCCTACGAGACCGCGGCCGCCTGCCGAGCCCGAGAGATCGCGGCGTTCCGCAGTGGCCCGTATCCCAAGGATGGCATCCCGATTATTCCCGGCATGGTCAGTCTGGCGATGCCAGATCTCGGCATCGCCTTCAGTCGCGGGCGGCCGGTTACGGATCTCATCCTCGACGCGCTTCCGGTCACGCTGTTGTTGAACTTCGTCGCCCTGCCATTCATATATCTCATCGCGATTCCTGCCGGCATGCTCGCGGCTCGATATCGCGGCTCATGGTTCGACATCAGTAGCGGGGCGATTTTCGTCGCCTTCTGGTCGATCCCCACGGTGTGGGCGGGAGTACTGATGATCGGCTACCTCGCCGACAACCAGTATCTGGGTTGGTTCCCGGTTGCCGGGCTTCATGGCAATACGGCGGATGGAATGAGTTTTCTTCCCAGTTGGGGGTCAAAGGGCTTCAGCATGGGTTGGGTGGGTGATGTCCTCTGGCATATCGCGCTCCCCGTCACGTGCCTGGTGTACACGGGGTTCGCGGTGCTCGCCAAGCAGACCCGTGCCGCCATGCTCGACAACTTCAATCAGGACTACGTCCGAACCGCCAAGGCGAAGGGCGTTCCCGGACGCGACGTACTGCTTCGTCACGTGTTTCGGAATAGCCTCCTTCCCTTGATCACGATGTTCGTCACGATCTTTCCCGCCATGCTCGCCGGGTCAGTGGTCGTCGAGAAGATCTTCTCGATTCCCGGAATGGGAAGCCTGATTCTCGAGGCGATCAACCTTCGGGATCGCGAATTGATCCTGGCCAACACCTTCATGATCGCGGTGATCAATCTTCTCGCGTTGCTGCTCGCCGACATCCTCTATGCCTTCGCCGACCCGCGGATCAGTTACGACTGATCCCGCGTTTCCTGCGTCCCACGTTCTTTCTTCATACTTCGAGAACCCCGCCCGTGTCCGACCCTTCACCCAGCTCGACCAACACCATCTCCGGCATCGACGTCATGCGCGGAGTGGGCGCGAAGCCTGCAAAGAGCTTCTGGGCCGATGCCTGGGATCGCGTGCTGCTTCGATGGTCGGCCCGGATCGGTATCGGGTGGATTGCGATCATTGCGTTCTTCGCCGTCTTCGCCCCGGTCCTCGCCAACGGCCTTCCGCTCTGGACCACGGAATTCCAGATGAACGCCGACGGAAGTCGCGGCGACGTTCTGGCGGAATGGTCGCCTCTCTGGAGAGGGCTCGGTGCCGTCGATCTGATGCTGCTCATTGGGGCCATCGTCGGCGTTCCGTGGATCGCGATGCCGGTCTCGGTGCTCCGGCTCAAGAGATCCCATCGACTCGGAATTCTCTGCGCCGCGGTCCTTCAAGCCGGATTCTCGGTGGTGATCGCCGGTTGGGTTGCAGACTGGTTGACCGCGCCGAATGCCGAACCGGACATCCGAGCGTTCGTGATCGAGAATGCGTCGGCCGTGCCCTGGTTGATCGGCGGAGGCATCAGTCTCATCCTCGCGCTCCTGTGCGTCTTCCTGCCGGCGTTCCGCGGCATGGCCGCTCGGGTCGCGTTGGTCGCCGTGATTGGCGGGGTGAGCACCCTGGTCATCGTGGATCGTTTCGATCCGCCGAGGGCGAACTACGATCGCTTCATCGATCTGGAATTGAAGGGTCAGTACGAGAGTGTGTACACGGTCATCCCCTGGTCGCCGACGCAGGCTCGAACCAATTTCTATGTGCTTCCTCCCGGAACCATCGTGGATTCCGAGGAGCCGGACGCAGTGGATACGAGTTTCGGCGCTCGGACCTTCGTCCTTGGAACCGACTCAGTAGGTCAGGACGTGCTCAGTCAGATGATGCATGCTTGCCGGCTGTCCATCTCGATCGGCCTGGTTTCCACTGGGATCTCGGTCCTGATCGGAATCGTGATCGGTTCGTTGATGGGCTACTTCGGTGGTTGGGTGGATCTCTTATTGAGCCGGATCGTCGAGATATTCATGGCGATCCCGGTGCTCTTTCTGTTGATTGTCGCGGCAGCAGTCCTGCCTCGAAACACCTACATGATGATGGCGATCATCGGGCTGGTCAGCTGGACGCTCTCCGCTCGGTTCATTCGTGCGGAGTTTCTCAAGATGCGGTCGCAAGACTTTGTGCAGGGAGCGATCGCCGCGGGTCTGCCGTTGCGGTTGGTCCTCTTCCGGCACATGCTCCCGAACGGGATCACGCCGGTTCTGGTGCTGGCTTCATTTTCGATCGCGGCGGCGATTCTCGCGGAGGCGACGCTCTCCTTTCTTGGCCTCGGGCCCGACGGGCAGGCTTCATGGGGCAAGCTGTTGGCCAGTGCAACGGGAGCGACGGGCACCTTTAACTGGTGGCTTGCGATCTTCCCTGGCGCCGCGATCTTCCTCACCGTGCTTGCCTACAACCTGATGGGCGAGGCATTCCGCGACGCGATCGATCCCAAACTCAGGAAGGCGGCCCACTGATGTCTAAGAACACGGCCAACGCCGCCTCGACCAGCGTGGGGAACAACTGGACCCCCGACAAGCCTCTGCTCGAGGTTCGTGAACTCGCGGTCAGTTTCCAGAACAGCGCCGACCCGGATGGTCCGCGAATCCAGGCGGTCGCCGGGGTGAGCATGACCATTCATCCCCGCCAGACGCTTGCCGTGGTGGGGGAGTCGGGCTGCGGCAAGAGCGTGACCGCGATGAGCACGATGCAACTGGTCCCCCGTCCTCCGGGAAGATTCGACAGCGGCACGGTCCTCTTCAAGGGTGAAGACGTGCTCAGCTACGACGAGCGCGAGATGCTCAAGCTTCGCGGAAGTGAACTGGCGATGATCTTCCAGGAGCCGATGACCAGCCTGAATCCGGTCTACACCATCGGCGATCAAATCACCGAGGCGATTTTGCTTCATCAAGCAGTTTCCGGACATGAAGCGGAAGCGATCGCGGTCAAGGCGATGGACGATGTGGGCATTCCCGATCCAGCGACCCGTCTCAACGACTATCCGCACCAGTTCTCCGGCGGCATGCGGCAGCGGGTGATGATCGCGATGGCGCTGGCCTGCAATCCGACGCTTCTGCTCGCGGACGAGCCGACCACGGCGCTGGACGTCACCATTCAGGCGCAGATTCTCGAATTGCTCCGTGGACTGCAGAAGACCAAGGAGATGGGCATCATGCTCATCACCCACAATCTCGGGGTGGTCGCCGAGAATGCGGACGTCGTCTGTGTGATGTACGCGGGCCGGGTCGTCGAATACGCCAAGGTCTACGACCTATTCGATCGACCGATGCATCCGTATACGCGAGGTCTGTTCAAGTCGATTCCAAGACTTGGCGAGCTGAAGAACCGGCTCACCACGGTCGAGGAGATCGTCGGAGACCCGCTGCAGTTCCAGCAGCTTCCTGGCCACGAGCGGGGGATCGTGCCGTGGTGGCCGGATCCGCCCGAAGGCGTCAAGCCGACACTGGTGCCAAATCGCGACGAGTACGTCCTCTACGAGATCGAGCCCGATCGCTGGGTCGGCTGCTTCCGATCGGAGTATCTCGAGGACCACGTGTGCCGCCCGCCGGATCTGAGTTATCGCAAGGACGACCTCGCTTGATTCGATGAAGTCGCTCTTGGCGGCGACGCGGGATTCCACGAGAGACGAACAGACTTCGGTCGGGATGAGCCCGACCCATTCAGGAGACCAGCCGCATGTCCCTCATCGAAGTCGGTCGCAAGGCACCCGCTTTCACCTTGCAGGATCAAACGGGAAACAAGCACGCCCTCAAGGACCTCGCAGGAAAGACGGTGGTGCTCTACTTCTATCCCAAGGATGACACCTCCGGCTGTACGGCAGAAGCGTGTCAGTTTCGTGATCAAGCCCCCGACTTCAAGAAGGCGCAGGCGGTGGTCTTCGGAATGAGCCCCGATTCGGTCGAGAGTCATCGCAAGTTCGTCGACAAGCATCAGTTGAACTTTACGCTGCTCGCCGATCCCAAGGACGCCGAGGGAGATCCCCGGGTCTGCATGAAGTACGGCGTCTGGCAGGAGAAATCGATGTACGGCCGCAAGTACATGGGGGTGGTTCGGACCACTTATCTGATCGGACCCGACGGCAACGTCGCGAAACGGTGGGACAAGGTGAAGGTGCCTGGGCACGCCGACGCAATCCTCGAGGCGATTCGCGAAATGTAGACGGGGAGCGGCATTGGAGAGGTGCTTCGGTCGGCATCTCGGAACGGGCCTGATATCCTCACCGCCATGCCTGATCCAACGTCCCCGGTGCTCCGATTTCGACGCCTTCATCCGACCGCGGTGGTTCCCGAGTATCAAACCCCGCAGTCAGCAGGACTGGATCTTCATACCGTCATCGAGACACCGGTCACGCTTTCGCCCGGCGAGATCCGGCTCTTCCCATGCGGATTTGCGATGGCCTTGCCACCGGGCTGGGAGGGGCAGGTCCGGCCTCGCAGCGGTCTGGCGGTGAAGCACGGTATCTCGCTTCCAAACGCACCAGGCACGATCGACGCCGATTACCGGGGAGAGGTATGCGTGCCGCTGATCAATCTGGGACGTGAGGTATTCACGGTGGAGCCGGGGATGAGGATCGCCCAGATGGTGGTCGCGCCGGTGGCCAGAGTGGTGATCGAGGAGGTCGACGATCTTGACGAGACGACACGAGGCGCTGGCGGCTTTGGGTCGACGGGCCGCTGAAGGCATTCTCAAATCCGGTCGTCTTTTCGCTAGACTGTGAGTATGACGATATCGACCGAGATGACGGTTCCGCTGCTCGATCTAAAGGCGCAGTACTCGACAATTCGTGACGAAATCGAACCGGCGATTCACGACGTGCTGGAGAGTCAGATCTTCATCGGCGGCCCCAAGGTCGGGGAGCTTGAATGCCGGTGCGCTGGATACGTGAACACCACGTATTCGGTCGGCAATTCAAGTGGCTCGGATGCCATCATTCTCGCCCTTGATGCACTCGGAATCGGACCCGGCGATGAGGTCATACTCCCGACCTATACGTTCTTCTCCACCGCAGGCAGCGTGTCCCGCGTCGGTGCTACTCCGATTCTGGCCGACATCGATCCAGCGACCTATCAGGTCGATCCGGCGTCGATTCGTCGAGTGCTCGAATCGCGCCCCACCGGAAAGGTGAAGGCCTTGATGCCCGTGCACCTCTTCGGCCAGGCGGCGGATCTCGATGCCGTCATGGACATCGCCGGCGAACACGATCTTCGGGTGATCGAGGATGCCGCTCAGGCGATCGGAACCGAGGACGTCCATGGTCGACGCGTCGGATCCGTCGGCGACATCGGGACCTTCAGTTTCTTTCCGAGCAAGAACCTCGGTGGTTTCGGTGACGGGGGACTCTGCGCCACGAATGATCAGAGCCTGTACGAAGCCATGATGCGGTTTCGCAATCACGGCATGAAGCCGAAGTATTTTCACCACGACATCGGATTGAACGCACGCCTTGACGCCTTGCAGGCCGCAGTGCTCCTGGTGAAGATCGAACATCTCGATAATTGGACGGCGCGTCGCCAGGCCAATGCTCGGTTCTATGATCAGGCCTTCGCGGATGCCGGGGCGAGCACCAGCGCCGTCTCGTTGGACGAGGGCGGGCTGGCGCTTCGAACCCCACAGCCTGCGCCGCAGGGTGCACGGCACATCTACAACCAGTATGTGATCCGGGTTCCCGGCGAACATCGGGATGCGATTCGCGGCCGGCTCAAGGAAGCGAACATCGGAAACGAAGTCTACTACCCTCGATGCCTCCACCAGCAGGATTGCTATCGAGGTCTCGGATACTCAGAAGGTGATTTCCCGAACTCGGAACGAGCCAGCCGCGAGACCATCGCGATTCCGATCTATCCCGAGTTGAGCGAGGGTCAGAAGCAGTACGTCGTCGATACGGTTCTGGCGGCCGTTCGGGCGATCTGACCGGTCACGGTGGCGACTCGGATCAGATCAGGCCGTCGAGTGATCGGACGCCCAGCGGCTCCAGCACTCTGAACGCCTCAGCGGTCTCGACACCGATCCGACTTCCCAGGAAGGTCGCCTGCGCATCGAGCCAGTCGAGAATTCCACGGTTCTTCTCATTCGCGGTGAACTGGCTTCGATACGCCAGCACGGCATCGCGTTTCTTCGAATGAAATCCCGTGGTATCGACGAGAAACGATGGATTCGGAATCGTCTTGAGGTGCGTGCAGAAGTAGTAGACGAGCCGACTGGGATGCCGAGGTTTGCCAGGAATGTCGGTCTTCGTCAGTTTGGCGTCGAATCGAGCATCTTCGACGATCCGGGTGGCGGCGCGATGGTCGGGGTGGGCGTCCACTGGGTCCGGGCAGAAGATCCAGTCGATCTCCCGCGTTCGAAGCACACCCGCGACGGCATGACGGCACGCCACGGAATGGACGACCTCACGATTCACGAATCCATGATCACGACCGAGCATGATTCGATCGACGCCGAGAATCTTGGCCGCCGCCGTGCGCTCACGCTCGCGGATCTCGGGCGATCCGTGGGGCGTCGGTTCGCCATCCGTGAGGTCAAGCAGCGTGACTCGATGGCCATCCGCGACCATCTTGGCGATGGTCGCTCCCATCCCAAGTTCTTGGTCATCCGGATGCGGGCCGACGACGAGCATGTTCACGGTCGAATCTCCAGGTCGCCGACGATGCCGGCAGTGATGCGTGCAAGAAGATCATCGCTTGCATCCACGAGGTAGGCGGTCAGGCGTTTCATGGTCTCTGGATCGTCCCTGCGGGCTTGAGCCCCCGCAAGTTCGGCGAATCCACGACAGATGGCCGCGAGGTCGACTCGAAGATCGGTCCCCCAGGCCTCTTGGCCAGGTGGGATCGACAAGGCTGCGATCGTCGCCAGGGCACCGGAGGGGCGGTCCGCCATCGGGATCGACAATCGGCCCCCCAACCAGTCGACGAGCCTCACGGGGGGTGTCTGAGACTCCAGACGGCTGAGATCACGCTCAAATCGAGCCGCGTCGTCGTCGGCGGCCGCGATCGACGCCAGTCGAACGCCGGGCGTCACGGTCCTGGCCAGCCAGCTCAGATCGGTCCGGGCGGTGAACCACCCACCCCATCGATTGCAGATCTCGGCATTGGCAAGTACTTCGGCATCCAACATGGTGTGGAGGCTGCGGAGGATCGTGCCGAGTCGAGCCAGTCGACTCATCCCAGAATGTGCCGGCCCGTCGAGTTCACCATTGGCGACCTCATCGGCCCAAGCCGCGCGAGTCGTGGCGATCCGTTCTAGAAGTTCGAGTCGCCGACCACCGGTGAGGCGATCGACTTCCAGATCGACTGCGGCCAACTCGTCTTCGAAAGGAACCGGCGCGAATCGTTCGAATGCCGCTCGAAGGCCGTCGATGGCGGCGGCACCGGTGGACCGGGTCGAGTCTTCGCCCAGCATTCGGCACCAGCCTCGGATTCGTCGGCGAAACTCCTTCGCGGCGCCCGGTCGGAGCGATGTCATCTTCGCCGTGAGTTCATCAGCGATTCGGAGGCGGTCGAGGTCTGCGGCGGTCGATCGCAACGCGGCGATGATGCTGTTGGCCGCGGGGTCGGCGAGCGCCGCGGGGTCACCGCCGAGGCGTTCCAACTCGAGCGAGGCGGTCCGCACTACGCGGCGATGTCGCCGGTGGATCTCTCGCTGGGCGTTGCGCAAGTCGCGGTCGATCGGAACCTCGAGCGCATCGATTCCAGCCTTCAGCAGCATCACGATCTCGAGTTGGCGTTCCAGAAGGAGATTCGTGGAATCATCGATTGGATCGATGAGCGCATTCTCGAGCGTCACGCGGAACCGATCCGGGTCGAACTCTGAGGACGAAGTTCTATCGTCGACGTCGTCGATGGCGCCGCGGATGCGAGCTCCTTGGGCCACCACCAAAAGTTCCAGACGTCCTCGGCGGTCCGATGGATCATCAATGAGGCGGCGAAGGGCCGCGTCGAGAATCTCCTCCAGTCGGTTGCGGAGGTTTGTACCGGTTTCGATCGACTCGATCGCCTGCACCGAGGATCGAAGGAGCCGTCGGCGGCGCAGTGCATCCGTTCCCGAAGCGCCCTCGTCCGACCTCGCCATCGCCAAATCTGCGTCCAACACGTCGGCTCGTTCGGGCAGGGGGGCCAACGCCGGCTCCGATCTCCCCGGGCTCGATCGAATCGAGTCCTCGTTCGGCCATCGAGTGGTGATTGGTCGGTCCGAGATGAGTGAGATGGCTCTACGGATCGGTGCCAGAACGGTGCTCAACGTGGCATCGAGCCGCGGAAGCGTTCCGGTATCGCTTCGTCGAAGATGGTCGAGTCCTGATCGATTGAAATCTTGAAGGCGTTTGATCGCGGCATCACGACTCTCTTCGGAGATGGGTCGAGGTGGTGATCCAACGAAGGTGCCGGGCCGGGCGAGCGCATCAAGCATGGCATCGAATTCGGAGAGATTGGCCGCCAGTCGAATCGCCTGCAGGCCTGCGACCATCGCGGCATCACCCGCGCCGCCGCCTCGATGGGCGAGTTCGACGGCGATACGGCGGAGATTCCGTTGGGCTTCGGCAATGACGTTGAGCGAGCCGGCTTTGTCGCGTCGATCACCGCCGTCGTCGGCAAAACGTTCGGCGATGTCGTCGAGCACCGATCGAGTCAACACGGGTAGCTCCGGACCATCATCGAGATCGAGACTCTGCGCCGACGCCGGAGAACCGAATCCGAGGGTCAGAATCAGCGAGAACCCGAAGGCCGTCGTCTTCGCGGAGGCCATCCAATATCGCCGCGGCATCACGCGCGGGCCTCCGTTTCGGCGATCACCCGGCGGTAGATCCGTTCAAGTTCGTCCACCATGGTTCTTCGGTCAAAGGGTCCACGGCAGCGGCGACGACCTTCCGCTCCAAGCCGCGCTCCGAGTCCGGGATCGGCACGGAGTCGAAAGACGGCCTCGGCGAGCGCCTGGTGATCGCCCGGTTGGACGAGCATTCCGGTCTCGTCGTCGATACAGACTTCCGGCGCGCCATCCAGTGCGTAGGCGACCACGGGTTTCGCGGCGAGAAGCCCTTGGACGACGGCGCGAGGGAGTCCTTCCCGATAGCTCGGGTGCACCACCACGTCCATGGCTCGGATCCAGTCCGGAATCGTCTCTGGCAAGACGAGTCCTGGGGTGTGAACCTGATCCGAGAGGTTGAGATCACGCACTCGGGCGAGGAGCCGATCGGACCAGTAGCCGTCACCTACCCAGAGGAGATGCAGATTCGGGTCCGACCGCATCATCGGAGCGAAGGCATCAAGAAGATCATCATGGCCCTTCAACTCGGCGAGCCGAGCCACGGTTCCGACGATGAACGCCTCTTCCGGAAGACCGAGTGATCGTCGCGTCTCGGTCATGGATTTCGAGTCGTCCAGATAGGGCTCGACGATCATGCCGCTTCGAACGGTCTCGAACTGCTTCGCTCGGCCGACACCGGCGGCGAGGGCCTGGTCCCGCATCGCATCCGCGACGGTGACGATCGCATGGCAGCGTCGTGCCGCCCATCGTTCGGCGGCGATGTAAATCGCATTCTTCAGCTTCGACTGGTATGGATGAAATGGGAGACCGTGGATGGTGTGGATCACGGCAGGCACGCCTTCTCGCCATGCCGCCGCCCGGCCGAGAACGCCCGCCTTTGACGAGTGAGTGTGCACGACGTCGGGGCGATGCTCGCGGATGATGGCTCGCAGATCAGCGAGGCAACGAAGATCCCGACGGGGCGAGAGCTCGCGGATCAGATTCGGGGTCTCGATGGTTTCGATGCCGCCGTGCCGACGGACGACCGGGAGCATGTTCCCTTCCGGTCCTTCGATCGGGCCGAAGACCAGTGAGACGGCATGGCCGGCATCCGCTTGACCGGCGCACGAGAAGACGGTGTTCTCCTGGCTGCCGCCGAGGATCAGCCGGGTCGAGATGTGCATGATTTTCATGGCGACATCTCCGCACTCGGATTGTCTGTTTCGTCCAGTTCATCCGGTTCATCTGGTTCATCTGGTTCATCTGGTTCATCGGGCCGTCGTCCCGGGAAGCCGAGAGGGAGCGGGTCGTCGCCGTAGTGGATCCAACGAAGGCAGAGTCCCTGCGGAGGAAGCGTTGGTCCCGCGAGGCGTCGGTCCTGGGTGGCGAGGACGTCGTCGATGCGTTCCGCGGGAATTCGGCCTCGCCCTACCTCGAGAAGGGTTCCGGCGATGATTCGGACCATGTTGTAGAGGAACCCGCTTCCGACCACTTCCAATCGCACCCGTCGGGGAGATGGTCTGGTGACGGTGCACGCGTAGATGGTTCGAGTGGTGTTGTCGCGACCGTGGTGTTTCTGTGCGACACCGGCGAAATCGTGCTCGCCGACGAAGCGGGCTCCAGCGTCGGCCATGGGCAACGGGTCGAGATCGTAGACGGTTCGGTAGACGACATGCCGATCGAAGAGCGGCGGCCAGACGTTCGGCGGTCGCCCGCACGCGAAGTCGTAGCGGTAGCACTTGCTCCGCGCGGTCTTGATGGGATCGAAGTCGTCGGCCACGATTTCCGCATGAGTGACCTGGACGTCTTCGGGGAGTCGCGACGTGAGCGCCCTCGCCAAGTTCTCGATTGGGAATTCGCGGTCGCTGGAAAATGCCGCGACTTGGCCGATGGCATGGACGCCGGAATCCGTTCGACTGGCACCGGTGACCGGAGTGATCTCGCGGACGGTCTTGAGCACGGCGTTCTGCAGCACCGATTGAACCGTCCGCAATTCAGAACCGTCACTGCGAACCTGCCGCTGCCAACCATGGAAGTCGGTGCCGTCGTAGGCGACCTGAAGGCGATAGCGGGGCACTGGCGATCGGGCTCACTGACCGAAGAGATTTCGGGTCGCGAGCATTCCCTTCTCAGCGAAGTAGTTCATGGCGGCATCGACGCTCGGGAAGATTTGGGTGGCCGTCTCGGTGATGAACGGGCTTGGACTCTTCTTCGGCTTCCAGACCACGTAGACATCTTTGGTGTGTTCGAAGGCATGTTGGAGTTCTCGTTCCACGCCACTGGACAACCCCGGAATGCCGCCGGGGAGTTCGGGGATATACGAGACGATCATGTCGGACTGGTCGACGAGTTTGAAGTCGCGCATGTAGATCTGGCCGTCGATGTCGCCGGCGATGTCGAGGATCTCACGGGTGGGAATCCGAACTGGTTCGTCGCCTTTGGGGGTGGTGCCGAACATGTGTTGCGGGATCTCCACGAAGTCTCGACCGTCGCGGGCTGCCGCAAGTGCGGTCTCAAGCAGGAGCTTCTCGTCCACGTCACCCGGATCGAATGCGATGAAGTGTTCCGCGATCTGAGCGCGGAAATCATCGATCTCCGCGAGGATGTCGGGCATGTCGACGACGTGGCTCATCGGGAACGAGGGATACACTCGACGCATGTCAGGTCGAGTGACCAGACGAACGCAGGTCTCAAGGGTCGGCTGATGCCGTCCACGGCTCAGGATGTAGAAGTTGTTCCTGCAGCCCATCGCCTCCGCCATCAGTTCGGTCGCGAGGATCTCTTCCTCTCGCCAGACCATGCAATCCTTCAAGGTCGCGTCGACGATGTGATCCCGATGGAGTCGCTGGTGGACCACTTCGACGTTGTCCACGAGGCAGATAAAGAGATCAGGGGCGAGGGCCTTGATCTGATCAAAGTCGAAGGCGCTAAACAACCCGTGATGCCATCGGAACGTCGCATGGGTGTTCACTATGACGTTGCGATGCTCCTCGACGGGGCGGGTCGCGGCAATGATGTCCTTGAAGGCGGCGCGTCGGAGCGAGTTGAGTCTGCTGATCGGCAGATCTAGAATTCGCCCGGGACTGACGTCGGCCGCCTCGGCATACATCATGTCGCCGACATGGAACATGTCGATGGTCTCTCCCCGTTCTCCCGCCAGACGCATCGCATCCTTGAGGTAGGGCTTTTTGTCCACGCCGATCTGGCCGGTGACGATGGCACGCATTTTTGAGACTCCGGGGGGTTCAGGAGTGAGAGGAAGTAAAAGTAGATATTTTTCCACGAAGCCAGCCGACTCGAGCCCGCGGGGCTCGAGCGTTCTTCAAGCGGCGTTTGGCAAGGAACCATCTCAAGATGGCGGTGGTCGCGATGATGGTGGCGATCACCCCGAATGCGAAGAAGATAACCTTGGGAAGTGAAGTGCCTACGAGCCCACGGCCGATGAGGACGCCCGCACCCACCTGGATCGGCGTGGTGATGGCACAGCAGATGACTTCCACGACCGTGAATTTCCGCCAACTCATGTGCAACAAGGCGGCCATGGTCAGGGCGGGCGATCGGGTGCCGGGAATGAATCTGGCGATGACGAGCATCCAGCCCCCGCGGCGGTCGAATTGATGCTTGGCTTCGAGCAGTCGGCGTGGGTGGACGAATCGTCGGAACCACTTCCGGTGCAGGAGACGCTTGCCAAAGTGCCGGCAGATTGAGAACCAGAGGTAGTCGCCACCGAGGACGCCGACGTAGGCCGCGAGGAAGGTCGACCAAGCCGCCATCTCACCCTGCCCGACGAAGATCCCCGCCGGCACGTTGACCACCTCTTCGCCGATCGGGATGCCGAATCCCGAGGCGAGGAGAAGCGCAATCATGGCTATCCAGCCGAAATCGCCGAGAAATTGGTGAACGAGTTCTTCCATGGGCTGCGGGCAGAGGACCATCGTGTCCCCCCAGTCGACATCGGACGGCCGGGAGGGAATTCCTAAGTGTATATGCTCACGTCACTCCGCTCCTCCTGCGATTGTCGAGGATTTCTCATGCCGCGATCGGCACGGTTGATTCAGAGGGTGCTGGTGGCACCGGATTCCCTGAAAGAGACCTGTTCGGCCGACGTGGCATCGGTCGCGATCGAGCAGGGCGTGCACGGCCATTTTTCCGTCATGGACGTCGATCGCTGCCCGATGGCCGATGGCGGGGAGGGAACGCTCGATGCGATGGTGGTCGGATCGGGGCTGCAGGTGCAGGTTCGCAACGTCTCTGGCCCGAGGGTGGATCGCCCCGCCGTCGATGCGAGGTTCGGAATCACCGCTGATCGCCGGCTGGCGGTCGTGGAACTTGCCGAAGCCTCCGGGCTTCAGTTGATCGAGCCGGCAGATCGCGATCCATGGAAGACCGGGACGGGCGGAACTGGAACGCTACTCCGGGCGTCGAGGGATCTACTCGAGACCTCCACGGATCCCCGGCCGCAGGTCGTGCTCGCAGTTGGGGGGAGCGGGACGGTCGATGGGGGGATCGGCGCGTTGTCGATGCTCGGTGTGCGGTTTCGAGCCGAGGGTGAATGGCTTCCTCCACCTCTTTCGGCGGCCGATCTTCTTCGAGTCGACGCGATTGATCTTCCGGCGGTGATTCGCGACGCCTGGCGTGGCGTCGATCTGCGCATCGCGGTCGACGTGGCGAATCCACTGCTCGGGGCGACGGGTGCCGCACGAATCTTTGGTCCCCAGAAAGGGGCGGACCGTGCTGGAGTCGAGCGTCTCGAATCTGGATTGGCACGATGGGCGGGTCTCTTGGCCCGGGAGTTCGGCGAAGACCTGGTGCAGCACGCGGCGAAGGCGGACGGCGCGGGGGCGGCGGGCGGCATCGGATTCGGTCTGCGGGTGGTGCTCGGGGCGGTGCTGGAATCGGGATTCGACGTGGTGGCAAGATCCATCGACCTGGAGTCGAGAGTGGCGGCTTCCGACCTGGTCATCACGAGCGAAGGATGCCTCGACGCCCAATCAATGATGGGAAAAGGCCCCGGACGCCTCCTTGAACTCGGTGAAGCGCGAGGGATCCCGGTGATGATCGTGCCCGGCCGGGTCGGCGATCTCTCCGATCTGGATCGACGCCGTTTCGCCGGGATCGTATCGCTCGAATCGGTCTGCGGCTTGAAGGAAGCAACGTCTCACCCGTCCCACGCGTTGCGTACGGCGACCGAGCGATTGCTCAGGCCGCTCGCCAAAGATGGTTGAGGCGATCAACCTTCCTTCAACAGGAGTACGACGACGTGCACTTCGATTGCTCGCCCTTCGCCGATCGCGTCCACCTTCTCGTGTGACTTGCCCTTGAGATTCACTTCGTCCACCCCGATGCCGAGGATCTCAGCGAGATGTCGGCGAATCTCCATCTTGCGGCTTCCCAAGCGAGGTTGTTCGAGGATCACCGTGGCGTCGAGATTACCGATCCGATATCCCGATTCCCGGACGATTTCGACCGCTCGCTCGAGGAACCGACGAGAATCGGCGTTGTCGAATGCGGGGTCAGTATCGGGAAACAACTGGCCGATGTCCTCGCGTCCCAGTGCACCGAGCAGGGCGTCGGTGATCGCGTGAAGCAGTGAATCGCCGTCGGAATGGCCGACCGGCCCTCGATCGTGGTCGAACCGAATGCCGCCGAGAATGAATGGACGCCCCGAGCCCGCTGGAGCAATCGGCTCGAGGCGGTGAAGGTCGTAGCCGTGGCCGATTCGAATGGGGGGGTTGGCGGAGGACATTCGGCGAACTCTACCAATCTGGATTGGAAATATGGGGTCCTGCGAAGATCTCGAGTCGGAACGCCGCAGGAAACGCCCTTCGGACGTCCGGAAAGACGGGTCGAAAAAGATCGAATCCGCGTTCCCTGTCCGTAGTTCGGAGTCACCTCTCAAGGCTGGCCCCCGTGCAGACCGATGAAGGTGGTACGGACATGGTCCACGCGGGCCGCGCCGTTTCTGCGCTAGCCAGAGAGCCTTGCATGCGTCTTCGACCCCTGTTCCTTACCGCCGCTGGTCTCATGTTCCTCACGATGACCAGCTGTGCCGCCTACAGCACCAAGGGTGGCTGGCTGCCAAGCAGCAACTCCACCTTCACCTACATTTCGACGACCTCGAGCCCGAAGACGATTCGGATCATCGATACGCGAAACGACGAGGCATTCTTCTCGCTCCGCCTGCCGGTCGGGAAGCAACTGACTTTCAAGTTCATGGATGCCAAGGGTGATGATCCGATCTACACCCCGGACCGGATGCTCTGGGAGATCTGGGACGCGCCTCACAAGAACGGAAAGCTCTCGAATCAGCTGACCGTCCCACCCGCCAGCGCACGGAGCATCCGGGTCGAGATCCGACCCGCTCCCGAGTGGCCGGAGGATGACGAGCGGTATCGGCTTCGGGTTGATCTCGAAGAAGATCGCCCGGATCACTGGACACCCAAGGGTGGCCCGATCCCCGATAAGGGCGGTACCTGGCCGAATTGACGTTCACTCGAGAATGATCAGAGTCAAGAACAGCACGACCGCCCACCGATCAGGTGGGCGGTCGTTTGTTTGTCTGCAATCAAAGCACGAACAGATTCACCTCGCCGAGGCGACCAGGCGACGAAAGGCGTCTCCTCTGGCTTCGTAGTTGGTGAACTGGTCCCAACTCGCACACCCCGGGCTGAGAAGCACGATGTCGCCGGATTCGGCATCACGCATGGACCGCTCGATCGCAAATTCAAGGGTGCCGCAATCCTCACCGCCCCGACGACAGATGGCTCCGCTGGTGGCTCCGATTCCGAAGAGGCCTCCCAGCGATGTTGCCATGGCGGCGATCGGATCGAGATCCGAACCCTTGTCGTAGCCGCCGGCGATCAGATGGACGCGGGTTGGATCCCCCATGCTCTCGACGGCGAGGACCGACGCTTCCGGCGTGGTCGACTTTGAATCATTGAAGAAGCGAACGCCTCGAATCTCCTCGACGAATTCGAGTCGATGGGGGAGCCCGCTGAAGTCGGCGAGGGCGGTGGCGCAGTCGAGGGCGATTCGTCGTGGTTCGTGGAGCGGGCCTTCCAAGAGATCCAAGTGCGCGAGAATCGTCCGGATGGCCAGAAGGGCGTTGGATCGATTGTGGGCGCCGGGGATCTGCAACGTCAGTGCTGCTTCGATCTCTTCGTCGACGTCGACGTCGACACCGGGAACCGATCGCGGCTGCTCGCACGCTGGCGAGGCGAGGAGGATCGCGTTCTTGCTTTGGATGTAGTGGTCGATCGTCTGATGCCAGTCGAGGTGGTTGGGACTGATGTTCGTGATCACCGCGATACCGGGGGTGAATCGATCCGCCGGATCGCCACCGTTTCCGGCGAGCCAATGAAGCATGAAACTGGAGAGTTCAAGCACCAGCGTCGCACCTGGGGGTGGTGGGTCATCGAGGAGCGAGCCGCCGATGTTGCCGCCGAGTCGCGGGGTCAGATCGGGTCTGACGCGGGTCAACGCGTGGTGGATCATCGCCGAGGTGGTGCTCTTTCCGGCGCTCCCGGTCACGCCAATCACCCGCCGGGCGGGATGATCGCCGATCGCCAGCCGGATCTCCGTGAGCAGTCGAGCACCAGCGTGGCGAGCGATCTCTAAGAGAGGGTTGTCCCAGGGATGAGGGACGGCAGGGTTGACCACCACGAGATCCGCCGACGCGAAGTCCTCCGGGCGATGCTCGCCGAGGCGGAACTCGACGTCGAGATTCTGAAGCCGTCTGGTGGCGGGTTCCAGCGCCGTCGGCGAACGCAGATCGGTGACCAGGACGTCCGCACCGGCGGCGGCGAGATGTCGAGCCACGGCTTCGCCACCTCCAAAGACACCGAGCCCCATCACCACGACCCGAAGATCGGCGAGCGGTCCGGGGAACGGATCTGATCCGGACGGTGGATCGATTTGGTCAGAGGAAGCCATGAGCGGAGCGTAGACGCCGATACACTCCTGTGCCATGCCAGGGTCGTCACCTCATCCCGCCGGGGCCGCAGAAGCCCCGTTGCCGCGAAGCCAACTTGCGTTGGCGGCCTTCATCACGTCGCTGGCCTTGTGCTGTCCATTGACGGGAATGGTGGCCGTATTTCTGGGGTTTCTCGCGCATCGGCGGATCCAGGCCAGTGGGGGTCGGCTTGGCGGGCGACGCCTCGCCTTCGCAGCGATCGCCATCGGTACCGCGAGTACCGTCATCTGGCTCTTCAGTTGGGATTCCTTCGGAAAGTGGTATCTCGAAGCGCTTGAAGATCGGATGCTGGGAACGACGCGCAGCATGATCGACGACGCGGTGGCGGGCGACCTCGCGGCGGCGAGCCTCGGTTTCGATGCGGCCTCGACGCCGGAACAGGCCGAACTCGCGAAATTCGGCGTCACCATTGCAGGACGATTCGGTGAACTCATCGATGTCGAACTGAAGGATGCCGTGATGCTCGGGGACACGTTGGACCCACGAATGGAAGTTCGTCTCGTCCTTGACTTCGATCCGGGAGGAATTCGATACGGCGCGGCGGCATTCTCATTGAGAGCGAGAGCACTCGACGACGTCATCCCTCAGCCGAAGTTCCTCTGGATCGAGATCGTTGATCCGCCCAACCCGCTTCTGCGGCTTGGATCCGAGCCTGCTGGTACCGGAACCGATTCAGAAGATCCCGCAGCGGGGGTGGAGAACGGCGGCAAGGGGTCGCAGGAGCAGTCGTCCGGGGCATGACGAGCCTCACGATGTAGACTGCTTACGCAAGATCGAGCCTGAAAATCGGAATAACCACCACGCACCGGAAGGTCGCCGTTCCAATCCTCGTGAACCAGGAAAGCCAGAATGAACACTGACGTCGAATTCACCGAGTCGAACCAGATCAAGCCCATGAGCGGTATGGCGGTCACTGCATTTGTGATGACCATTCTGTTCTGCATCCCGGTGCTCCCGCTGGTCGGGCTCCTGCTGGGCCTTGGGGCGTTGGGTCGAACCAGCACCGATGGTCCGTTCAGAGGTCGGCCTCTGGCGATCATCGCGATCATCCTCGGTCTGCTGTTCACCGCCGGGCAGACGTACACGACCGTGAAATTCGTTGAAGTCGGCGGAATGGTCGCAGACTCGATCATGGTCGTCGTGACGGGTCCGGACGATGCAATGGAGGGTGCCTTCAAGGGCGACTTGAAGCAGACGAATGATTGGTGGTTGGTGGGTCAAAAGCCATCAGCGGCACGGACTGAGGCCTTCGTCTCCGAAGCTCGTCGCCGTTTCGGTGAATTCAAGTCCGCCGTCCCGGACGACGGGGGGCAGCCGCCCTTCGGGCAGTCCAGTTTCAGCATGCCCCTCAAGTTCGTGTTTTCCAACGGCAGTTATGACGGGACCGTTTCATTCCAGGCGTTCACCGGCGATGGTGGAGGACTGCCGGAGAACGGACGGTTGTTGGGGATTGTGAAGATCACGGTGGTCGATTCCGACGGAACCGAAGTCGTCTGGGATGCGGCCGATGCCGGTTTGAGTACCCCGGTCGACTCGTCGGGTGAGGCACCGGACGAGACCACAGGGAAACCAGCCGCGGAGAAGTCGGCCGAGAAAATGGACGACCAATCTCCCCCGAGTGACCCATGAGTTCAAGCAGCATTCCCCAGCCTGGCGAACCAATCATCGAGGTGCGTGGTCTGAAGAAGATCTTCGGCACCCAGACGGTGCTCGATGGTCTCACCATGGACATTCATCGGGGCGAAACGCTCGTCGTGATGGGTGGATCCGGATGTGGTAAGTCGACGTTTCTCCGAATGCTAATTGGTTCGTTCCCGCCGTCCGAAGGCACGATCTCAATGCTCGGGAACCGGATCGATCAGCTGGATGAGGAGGGAATGAACGAGATCCGAAGCAACTTTGGGATCCTGTTCCAGTCCGGTGCGCTCTTTCAATCGATGACCTTGGCCGAGAACGTCGCCCTTCCGCTCGAAGAACACACGGATCTCGATCGAACCATCATCGACATCCAGGTGAAGATCAAACTTGAACTGGTCGGACTGCGAGAACACGCCGACAAGCTCCCTTCCCAGATCTCGGGTGGAATGAAGAAGCGTGCCGGTCTGGCCCGAGCCCTGGCACTTGACCCGCTCATTCTCTTTTACGACGAGCCTTCAGCGGGTCTGGATCCGGTCACCAGCGCGGAGATTGACCAGCTGATCGTCGATCTGACCAAGAAGCTCGGGGTGACGAGTGTGGTCGTCACGCATGAGATGGACTCGGCCTTCACGATCGCGGATCGGATGGTGATGCTCGACAAGGGCCGGGTGCTCCGCATCGATACCCGCGAAGCATTCGATGAGATCCGAAAGATTCCTGCCGACGCAGTCGAGAAACTCACCTTCGACGAACAGCTGATCCGGCAGTTCCTCCGCGGCGACCCGGTCGGGCCGATCACCCAGCGTCGTGCGGAGACCAACTACGCGGATGATCTTCTGAGCACCGCAGGACCCTCGATCACCCGCAGCCCCGCAGTGGAAGCAACCCGTCGGTCCAAGTGAACGCGGGGCGTGGTGCGACGTGGGGCGACGTGGTGCGTGGATGTTCCCCGGCAGATCCGATGAGGCCCATCGAAATACAACACGCGGGTGGCACCGGAAGGTGCCACCCGCGTTGGTTCTCTTGATTCAAGACGAAGACTTTGAGTCCCGTCTCGCAGGCGATGAACGACCAACCAGGGTCAAGTCGATCAGCAGTCGCCCCAGGCTCCCAGCATCAGGCCGAGGTCGGCTCCGTTGGTGAGCCCGTCGCCATTGATGTCTCCGCCATTCGTACCCCATGCTCCGAGGAGCAGCCCGAGATCAGCGCCGTTGATGATGCCGTCTCCGTTGAGGTCCTCGGGACACGGATCTCCGAACGGAGTACAGACGATCACGAGGTCCGCCGAACCGGTCGAGCCATCGGAACTTCCGACTCGAATCAGGAAGCTCTGGCCTTCAAAGGCCGGAACGTTGATCAAAGATCCTGTTCCGCATGAGTCATCGTTGCAGGCATAGGCAGTGTCGCAACTTGAAG
>JAPKCC010000053.1 GCA_028823105.1 Phycisphaerales bacterium
CTTCGTACGGGCAGGCGGTTTCGTACGGGCAGGCGGTTTCGTACGGGCAGGCGGTGGTGGCATCCACCCGCCAAGCCACCGACTCAGTGTGTCTCGACCAGATTCGTTTGGATGAATGGCGTCGGCGTATTGAGATGCCTCAAGCAGCCCGGCGGCACTTCCGACCCTCAGGCCCTTGGCGTCGGCGAGCGGCTTGAGAAATGACAACACCTCTACTTCAACTGGCTCGAACTGCTCGTTCAACTGTGGGTGGGTCGGTGCGATGACAATGGCCAGCTCGGCAGAGCGTTTGGCGAAATCGCCAACCATCTCGGCAACAAAGGCCCGGCCGGTTCCTAGCCCCTCAGCGTGAAATCCTTCCAGTTCGTCGCCCATCATGTTCGAAATTTCACCCAAATGCCGATCGAGCTTCGCGCCGTCCAGCATGATCTCAAGGTTGAAGGGCGCTTCAAATTCGTCGGCCTCGGGTGCGCGAATGCCCGTCCGCATGCGACGACGCATCTCGGAGTTGATCGCGTCAAGCCAGCGCCGCCGGAAGTGCAACGACACCTCAAATGAACCCGCTTCGAGCTGCGACATGGTTGAATCGTCAACCCACGGCGGGCTTACCCACGGCAATTCTTGGGCGAAATCGCCTTCGGCGTATGCATATACGACGTCGGCATGCATCGGCCGGATCGTCCCAAGCAAATCGGGCCGAAAGAGCCAGATCACCAGATCGGCTCCGGCGTCGGCAAGGCGATCTGCCAGCAACCTTGCTTCCACCTGATTCGTGCCATTGGTTGAGAAGTTGAGGACACGCCAGCCCTTTGGTGCGGCCTCTTGAACGATTGCCGCATCAATACCCTCCACGCCTGCGGAGTTGCTGATGATGACCGCCACTGGTTCATCGCCCTTCAACAGCCCAGTGTCGAGGCTCGATGCAATGGTAATCAGCCGGCGAACTTCCGCAGGAAAACCCAGCCGCGGAAGGGCGAAGAAATGATGCACGCCCACGGCCACTGCAAGCCCGATGAGTATGGGGGTGCACAGCCTCGCCAACTCGATCACGAGACCCTTCAGACTTGCGTCATCGGTGCCCGTACCGCGGCGAGTCGGAGTGTCTTGTTGATCTTTAGCCATGGGTGCAAAATGAGGGTCGCTGTACCGAGCGAAGCCTACCATGCCCCGAAGCCCCGAAGTTGACTACTGCCGGGCCGGTTCGCAACGACTAACCAACTCGCCGTCCCACGGTTCTCTAACCCCGCGGGATCTCCCTCCCCTGAGGATCGTGAACACTCTTCGCCGCCTCGGCTTCAAGCGATGCGAGAAGGTCCGGCTGAGCGAGGTGCTCCAGGTCCATCGCGGTTGCATGAAGGTGATCAAGCGGAATTGCCGCCGCCCCAGCCAGATACAACTCCCAAAGCCGATGCCGACGAATCAAGACCGTGGCCCGCACCCTTCCCGCTTCGGTCAACTTGATCTGGTCGGGATGCGGGATCAGACGGAACGGCGTCACATACCCCGCCCAACGAAGCCGAATCGCCGCGAGTCGCATCATTCCCCGGAAGGCGAGGCCGGGACCACCACCGCCGAGCTCGCTCAAATGCACGCCGGTTGGTTGACCAAGCCCCCTTGATTCGACCTCTCGACGGTAAAGCACACCGAGAAGATCTTCCTCCGCGATTCGGAAACGAAGGGCGAGTCGTCGGAAGGTCCCGAAGAGGAGTCCTTGTTGTGGCGATGCGAGCACTGCCAAGATGACCAGCAACGTCGCGAAGACCGCCGTGGATCCTGACGTCGAGACGTCCGTTGTCTCGAGGGCCAGCCATCCGGGCACCGTCAAGGCTGAAAGATGGCCGCCAACCGCGGCCACGACGCCGATCGACATGGCGATGAACATCATGGGCCGGAGCCGATTGGTGACCAGCCTCGCGGCGGCCGCGGGCGCCACCAGAAGCGACACCACCAAGATGCTCCCGACTGCCTCGAAGGCCACCACGCATCCCGCCGCAACCAAGACCATGAGCACTTGCTGCATCAGGTTCGGCCTGCCGCCCTGGGCCGCGGCCGTGGCGGGATCGAAGGAGGCGACCAAGAGTTCCTTCCAGAGGACCTGCACACTCAGGAATGTGACCGCCAGTACGCCGAGGAGCCAGGGAACTGCCCTCGGAACTTCAATGCCGCGCACGACGACCACATCAAGCGGTGCCAGCTCGACCTGACCGTAAAGAACACACGAAGGGTCCAGATCGACGGAATCCCCGGCCTGCACGATGAGCACCAACCCAAGGGCAAAGAGCGTCGTGAAGACGACCCCAAGGGCGGCGCCTCGATCGACGCCACCTACTCGGCGGAGAACCTGCGTGAGCATCGCGGTCGCCAACCCCGCCACGATCGCCCCCGCCAGCATCCAACCACCATCTCGCGTCCCACTCACCAAGAACCCGATCGCAATGCCGGGCAGGACCGCATGGGAGACCGCATCACCCAGCATCGACTGGCGACGCACCAGAAGGAAGGAACCAGGGATGGCACAGGTCATCGCGACCAAGGCGGTAATCACGACGATCCACCCGTCGTACCCCCATTGCCAGTCGGAGACGAACATGGTCATGACTCGTTCCCCCCGGCCACCACGTCATCCCCCGGAGGGGTTTCATCGGCCAGAGGATGGGGGCTGGCGGGCGGTCCGGCATCCACCAAGGCACCAAGTTCCGTTTCCAACCGGCGGACGAGGACCGGATCCAGAACGTGTTCGATCCGATCGGCCGCTCGATCGACATGAGAAGGCGCCAGGTGCGCATACTCCAGCAGGTAGTGCTCCCAGAGCCGATGATTTCGAACCATCGCCGCCGCTTCGATCTCCCCTCGATCGGTGAGCCTCCAGCGATCACGATCGATCTGAATCATCTCGCCGGCCCGACGAGCGACTCGAAGCAGGCCGGAGAGGCCGCCCCGGGACCAGGATCTGTTCATCATCAATTCGGCCGCGGTGATCTCACCGTTTCCCGTGACCTCGCGGCACTCCAACATCGAACGCAAGAGGTGATCACGGCCAACAGCGCGACGAAGCGATCGACCCAGCCACCACCGAGGCAGAAGTCCACGCTTCGGGCCGGTGAACAGCGCGACCACGAAGAGCCCTGCGGTGGCCAGCACGATCATCGCGCCGGCGGGTAGCCCCGGCGCCGCAGCACTCAGCGTCACACCCAACCAGCAACCAACGGCGCCGATGAGCGATGAGAACGCGACCGTCCACCGAAGATCGTCGGTCAGGAACCGCGCCGCCGCCGCCGGGATGACCAGAAGCGCTACGACCAAAATCAGGCCCACGGCCTGCAAGCCCACGAGCGCGGTCACCACGGTCATCGAGAGGAGCAAGAGATCAAGCCCCATGACCGGTCGGCCAAGGCTGGCCGCGAACGCGTCGTCGAAGCACAACAGGCGAAATTCCTTGAAGAAGAGCACCGCGACCGATAGGACAAGCAGTCCGCCGATGGCGATCACCACCACATCGCTCGTCACCATGGAGGCGGTCTTGCCGAAGACGAAGTCTTCGAGCCCGGCCTGGCCTCCCCCACCGCTCGACTGCACGACCGAGAGCAGGACGACACCCAGACCAAAGAACCCAGAAAGCACGATGGCCATCGTCGCGTCGTCATCAAGCTGCGACACGCGACGGAGTCCGATCACCGCGAGTCCCGCGAGGGTCGCGGCGATTCCGCCGCCGAGAAGAAGCACCGGAAGCGAGCGTTCGAGACCGAGTGCCTGGACGGCCAGAAAGGCCGCCGCGACGCCGGGGAGCATCGCATGCCCCATGACGTCACCCATCAACGCACGCCGACGGAGCAGGAGGAACGTCCCGACAACCCCGCCCACTGCACCCAAGAGCATCGCGCCCGCCACGACCACCCGGGTGTTGAAGTCCTGCAAGAGCAAGATCCGGAGAAAGTCCTCGCCGCCCGTCGACGCGACGGCGAGCGACGGCGTGCCCATTGCGAAGATCGTGGCGATCCCATCACTCATGAGCGGCGTTGCCCCGAACCGGCCGTCCCCATCGCCCATCCGGCCGCTTCGAGCAATGTGAGCCGTCCGCCATACGTGGCCCGAAGATTCTCCGGCGTCCAGGTCTCTTCGATGCTGCCTGCCGCCACGAGTCGGGTGTTGAGAAGAACCAGCCAGTCGAAGTAGTCGCGGGTCGTCTGAAGGTCATGATGCACCACGATCACGGTCCGTCCCGCGTCTCGGAGTGATCGGAGCACTTCGAGGATCGCTTCCTCGGTCGCGGCGTCGACGCTCGCGAACGGCTCATCCATAAAGTAGAGGTCGGCCTCCTGAACCAGGGCTCGTGCGAGGAAGACCCGCTGCTGCTGGCCTCCTGAAAGACGACTGATCTGGCGGCCCGCGAAGTCGGCCAATCCGACGCGGTCCAGCGCCTCCATCGCCGCATTCCGATGACGCCTTCGCACCGACCGGAACCAACCGATCTTGCGGTAAAGGCCCATGCAAACGACGTCGAGCGCGGAGACGGGAAAATCCCAATCAACGGTCTCGCGTTGCGGCACGTATCCGATCCGACCTTGGACCGCGGCGAGCTCATCACCGAGCAGGCGAATGGAACCACTCACCCGTGGAACGAGATCAAGGCATGCCTTGATCATGGTGCTCTTGCCTGCACCGTTCGGTCCGACCACGGCCGCAAGCACCCCCCGCGGAATATCGAGGTCGAGATCCCAGAGGACCGGTCGACGGTGATACGCGACGGTCACGTCATGGATCGACAGCGCCGCCTGTGGATCATGTTCGGGGCCGATCGGCGGATTCCGGTGACGATGGTGGACCGGCATGTCAGTGTGCTCCCGTGTCTTCCTGACGTCCGGATGGACGCCACGCTCTGAACCCGCCATCCGGAACGGCGCCCCCCAGCGAACCGGCGATGGTCGAGGCGTTGTGATCGATCATGCCGGGATAGGTCCCCTTCCAAGAATCCGGGGAGCCCATGGCGTCGGAGAACAACTCGCCCCCGATGATCACCTGATGTCCCTGGGCGGCGGCGCCTTCCACCAACGCGCGAACGTTCTTCTCGGAGACGCTCGATTCGACGAAGACCGCCGGAATCGACTCGTCGACGAGCATCTGAACCAATCGGTTCATGTCCGCGAGCCCGGCCTCGCTTTCGGTCGAAACTCCTTGGATTCCCATGACCTCGAGCCCATACGCCCGTCCGAAGTAGCCGAAGGCATCGTGGGCCGTGACCAGAACGCGGTACTCCGGAGGAATAGAACCGATGACCTCACGGACGTACCGATCGAGTTCCGCAAGCTCCGACTCGAGCATCTCTGCGTTCGCGCGGAAAGAATCGCACCCGTCTGGATCGATCTCGCAGAGTGCGGCGACGATCGGCACGATCGTCGAAGACCAGGCCTGCACGTCCATCCACACGTGAGGGTCGGGGTGCGCTTCGGCCCCATCGGGTCGGAGCAGGCTTGAGTCCGGAAGGTCCTCCGCGACTGCCACCGCCATTCCGAGCGGCCCCTCGACACGACTCAGGATCAACCCCATTCGACCTTCGAGGAAGAGCCCGTTGTGGAAGACCACGTCGGCGGCGAGCAGACGTCGAACGTCGGAAGCCGTTGGTTTGAACAGATGCGGATCCACACCTTCGCCCATCAACACGGTCACCGACCCACGATCGCCCGCGATCGACGCAACCATGTCCCCGATCATCCCGGTGGTCGCGACCAGCGCGAGCGCCGATCCGGCATCGTCTGCGGGTTTCATGATCTGAGTCTGCGACTCGGTATCACCACATCCGACTCCACCGCAGAGGCCTGCACAGGCCAGCACGATCCACGCCAGATCTCGAATCGAGCGGGTGTGATGCCACGCGACAGGCGAGACGCGAACCGCGGCGGGGCAATCGAGGACACCAGAGGCTTCAGTCATGGACGCAGAACTCCATCTGTGTTCGGGCTACCGGTGGTGTTCGGACTACCAGCCGCCTTGGGGTTATTGGACGTCATCGGGCTGCCGACCGTGTTCGGACGGTGCCGGGATCGCCGAGCAACCTTCCGGGCCGCCGTTTCAGAAGTATTTCCTTTGTAGCCATGGCTACACTTTGTAGCATATGCTACATTCCCGAGGACGCCCAGTCAAGAACATTCGACGGATGGAACCGTCGGGCAGTCGTGATGGACCTTGGAATGAAGAGAACCCGCAAATGCCGAATCGACCGAATCCCTTTGCCAAGACTCGCCGAGACCATGCCGACGAAACGGCAGAGGACTATGTCGAGGCAATCGCCGACATCGAGATCGCCTCTGGTTCGTGCCGGGTCAAGGACCTCGCGGAACGCATGCAGGTCAGCCATGTGACGGTCACGCGGATTTTGAGTCGACTTGCAGATGGCGGGTTGGTCGCCCGTGAACCCTACGGGCCTGTCGGACTGACTCCGAGGGGCCTCGAAATGGCGGCCGCCAGTCGGACGCGGCATGAGATCGTCGTGGCATTTCTGGAGCGGATCGGGGTTTCCAATGCGACCGCGGAGCATGATGCGGAAGGGATGGAACACCACGCCAGCAAGGAAACCCTGGCGGCGATGCGGCGATTTCTCAGTCGTGCTGAAGACGTCCGCCCAGGCTAAGACCCGGAAGACCTCGGCCTATTTCGAGAGCGACCCGTCGATCTCCAACTTCACCCGCCGCAGCGTTCCACCGAAGGCGAGCCGGAGCTCTGCGAGCATTCCGCCTCGGAGTTGCTGATCGATCTCGTAACTGGTGGCGGCATCCAACACCCCGATCCGAGCGATCCCCCCTCGAACGCCACGGACGCGAGAAGACGCGGCAATCTCCGCCGGCACGACCGATTCCCACGCATCCACGAAGTTTCCGATGCCCCGCCGGGACTTTGATGCTTCGCGTCGATACTGGTCGACCATCGCGGTGATCGCGAGATTCCGCTCGGGCCGACAACGGAGTTTCCGCAATCGGTCGATGGATGCACCGGTGAACGCCGCGTGCTCGGCCAAGGCCGTCGGATTTGGTTTGGTGTCAGGGTCGGTCATCAGATTCCTCGATCGGACAGAAGGATAATCGACATCTTGCCCAGCCTGCCGAGAAAGATCGCCCTTTCCACCGCTCATCGACAAGAAGCGAGACTCGATCGGGCTGCTCGCCGACCCCTTGGACCCCAATGGCCCGGGCAGTTCGGTACCCTCCCTCCAGCATGACCGGCGTCTCGATCGTCAACCTCGTCAAGAAGTTCGGTTCCACCGTCGCGGTGGCCGGCGTCGATCTCTGGATCGAGGCCGGATCGCTGTTCTTCCTGCTCGGTCCCTCTGGCTGCGGCAAGACGACCCTCCTCCGCATGATCGCGGGATTCGAAACGCCGAACTCGGGCATGATCCGTTTCGGTGACCGCGAAGTCACCAAGCATCCACCTGAGAAGCGCGATGCCGGCATGGTCTTCCAGGGCTATGCCCTCTGGCCGCACCTTTCCGTCTTCGAGAACGTCGCCTTCGGGCTTCGCGTCCGGAAGGTCGCCAACGCCGAACTGCAACGCCGCGTAGGCGAGGCGCTCGAACTCGTGCAGATGACTGGCTACGAGCAACGGAAGCCGACCCAGCTCTCCGGAGGTCAGCAGCAGCGAGTCGCGCTCGCGCGAGCGCTGGCCTTCCGACCAAGCGTCCTGCTGCTTGATGAACCACTCTCCAACCTTGATGCCAAACTTCGACTCGAGATGCGGAGCGAGATTCGCCGAATCGTCGATGACGCACAGATCACCACCATCTACGTGACCCACGATCAGGAGGAGGCGTTGTCCCTCGCCGATAAGATGGCGGTTCTGCGGGATGGCAAGGTCGTCCAGACGGGCGGCCCCCGTGACCTCTACGACCAACCCAACAGCCGATTTACCGCGAGTTTCCTTGGCGAAACGAACTTCATCGAGGGAACCGTCGAGTCTGTCGGAAGCGATGGCACCACGATCACCAGCCCGCTTGGCACGCTCCGTTCCAGCAACGTCCTCGAGCACGCCGCCGTCGGCGACGCCATCTCCCTGTCGCTTCGTCCAGAAGCGCTCCGCATCATTGATCCCACCAACGACGCGACCAAGGTCCCCTCCGGATGGAATCGAGCGGCCACCACGCTGAGCCGCTCCATGTTCCTCGGAGAAACTGCCCAGCTGGTACTGCACGGCAACGGGGACACGAAATTGAAGGTCCTTGAGCTTCATCCGCGAGCCCTGCGATCCACCGGGAGTCCACTCGAAGTTGCGATCGACCCGGCGGATGTCGTCCTCCTCGCCGAATGAGTCGGGTGACCACCGCTGACTCGTGAGGGCACGGGACGGGAGCCCATGAAACGACACCTCTTCACCGCAGCCCGCCTGTCCCTCGTCGTCGTCGGCATCACGTTCATCGCATTCCTCGTCGACTGGCGGAGCACCCTCCTGATTCCGGCCGGCGAACCAGGCGTCGACGGTGTCGTGAGCCCGACCGCGACCGAACTGCGAGTCACCGACTTCACCCCTGAAGATCAGGATCGAGTCCGCATCACCACGGGTGACGGTCGCGCTGCGGTCGTCCCTTCGGCCTGGGTCCGTCCCGGTCTTCTCCGCGTGTTCCGTGACGCCGATTGGGGCTGGCTGGTCATCGGATTCGGGCTTGTCGGCTGCATTTATCCACTCCAAACGACCCGGTGGTGGATCCTCATGCGATGCCGGGGAATTCCCGCGACCTGGGTCCGAACGCTCCGGCTGGTCATGGTCGGCGCCTTCTGCAACTTCTTCCTCCCGGGCACCGAGGGCGGTGATGTCGTCAAGGCGTGGGGTGCGGCCAAGGGCAGTGGCCGACGGTTGGATGCCGTGATGAGCGTGATCTTCGACCGAGTGACTGGATTGGCCGGATTGGTCCTACTCGCGGCCGCGGCCGGTCTGTTCGCGGCAGAGACGGGAATCGCGAGGGACATCGGACGATGGTCTGGATGGCTCGCCGTGGCGGCCCTCTCCGCTGTCGTCGTCGGGTTCACTGCCATCCATCGCGGCTGGCTTCGGATCCCCCCGTCAATCGATCGACTTGGACGGGGCGTTCCAACCCGAATCCTCGACGCGGCACACGCCTACGGAAGCCACCCGGCCGCCGTCGCATCCGCGACCTCGATCTCTGTGATCGTGCAGGTGCTCCTCGCGTCAGCGGCTGGTTGCTGCGGATGGGCAATCGGAATCCACCATGACCTCCCAGCGGTTCTGGTGGCGATGCCGATCATCTTCATCGCCGCGGCGATTCCGCTCACCTGGCAGGGCGCCGGGGTGATGGAAGTCGTCGGCATCGGCCTGCTCGCGGGGGTCGGACTCGCCAGTGTCAATCAGATCGTCGCGATGCTCCTGCTCTACCGCTGCTTGGAACTCGCCTGGGGACTCACAGGATCGATTCTGATGCTCCGCGGAGACATCGAAATCCACCCACAAACGCTTGAAGACAACGTCCGAGATCCTCTAAAAAAAGACTCAATCGACCCTTGATCTGATATCATGACCCGAATTGGAGGAACGTCGAATCATGCGTACCGAATTCCTTCCCTTCGCCCGTCCCTCGATCAGTGATGAGGATATCAAAGCCGTGACCGACGTTCTGCGGAGCGGTTGGATCACGACCGGTGCGAAGTGCGCCGAACTCGAAGCCGCCTTCACCGACCGTCTGGGAACGTCCTCCGCGGTCGCCACGACGAGCGCCACCGCCGCCATGCACCTCGCACTGGTCGCGCTGGGGATCGGACCGGGCGATGAAGTCGTGACTCCGTCGATGACCTGGGTCTCCACGGTGAACATGATCGTCAGACTCGGCGGCACGCCAGTCTTCGTGGACGTAGACCGCGAGACGCTGATGACCACACCCACCGCGATCGAGGCCGCGATCACCGAACGGACGCGTGCGATCATCCCGGTCGACTACGCAGGCGCCGCGATCGACATGGCGGCAATCAGAGCGATCGGCGTGACCCATGACATTCCGGTGATCGAGGATGCGGCCCATGCGATCGGCACTCGACGCCGAGATGGCGAAGAAGTCGGACAGGTCGGCACGGCGATCTTCAGCCTCCACCCGATCAAGACCATCACCAGTGGCGAAGGCGGCGTTCTGGTCACCGACGACCACGCGTTCGGTGAGAACATTCGGCGTCTGCGATTCCACGGTCTCGGCGTGGATGCCTGGGAGCGGGGGCAACAAGGCCGGTCGCCACAGGCGGAAGTTCTCGAGCCGGGGTTCAAGTACAACCTGCCCGACATGAACGCCGCGCTCGGCCTCTCGCAATTCCATCGCCTCGACGAGTTCATCGATCGGCGCCGAGAACTGGCGATCCGGTATCGAGAACGTCTTGCCGAGATTCCGGGACTGACGCCCCTCGGCGATGCCGAAATGACGGATCGCCATGCATGGCACCTCTTCATCGTCCGCGTAGACCCTGAAGCCGCCGGTATCGATCGGGCGGGATTCATGGCGGCCTTGAAGGCGGACAACATCGGCACCGGAATCCACTTCCGAGCGGTCCACACTCAGAAATGGTTCGTCGACCACCCGGACCGGTGGCGGGGCGCTGATCTCGTGAACACTGAATGGAACAGCGATCGAATCTGTTCGCTGCCCCTCTTTCCAGGAATGACCGACGAGGACGTCGACGAGGTTGTTGCATCGATTCGCAACGCCGTCCCATCCATCCGAGGAGTACCGGCATGAACGAATCCGTCTCTGTGGTCATCCCGGTCTACAACGAGATCGAGAACCTCGACACCCTTCTCGAGCGTGTGGTCTCCACCTGCGAGAAGCTCCCCAATCCTTGGGAGGTCATTCTCGTCGACGACGGAAGTCGCGACGGATCGACGGATCGCCTCGAAGCCGCCGCCGGACTCTATGGCGGTCACCTCCGCGCCATCATCCTGAATCGCAACTACGGCCAACATGCCGCGATCATCTGCGGGTTCAGCCACGCCCGCGGGGACATCGTGATCACCCTCGATGCCGATCTCCAGAACCCTCCCGAAGAGATCCCGAATCTCGTCAGGACCATCGAACAAGGCAACGACGTCGTCGGCACCATCCGACGGAATCGCCAAGACTCCTTCTTCCGACGGAAGGCTTCGGCATGCATCAACTGGATGGTCCAGAAGTCGACCGGCGTTGCCATGCGCGACTACGGCTGCATGCTCCGCGCCTACCGAAGACCGGTGATCAACGCGATCCTGCAATGCCGTGAGAGAAGCACGTTCATTCCCGTACTCGCCAACACCTTCGCCAAACGGGCCGCGGAGATCGAGGTCGGTCACGCCGAGCGAGCCGCCGGCGAATCGAAGTACAGCCTCTGGAAACTCATCAACCTCCAGTTCGACCTGCTCACCAGCATGACCACGACGCCTTTGAGACTCCTCTCTTGGGCGGGGGCCGCGATCGCACTGGGCGGATTCGGGTTCGGCGTGCTCCTGCTCGCCGGCCGGATCTTCCTCGGGGCGGAATGGGCCGAAAACGGCGTCTTCACGCTGTTCGCAATTCTCTTCATCTTCGTCGGCGCCCAGTTCATTGGAATGGGACTTCTCGGCGAGTATCTTGGCCGGGTCTACCACGACGTCCGAGGCCGTCCTCGGTACTTCATCGATCACATCGCCGGTGATTCCGGACTCAAGCGATCAACCCCTGACCCCAACGAAGCCGCTGAATCCGCCGAATCCCCCCATGGCGTCACCATTGAAACAGGAATTTCCCTATGAAGGTCGTCCTCTTCGCGTACCACGAGATCGGCGCCGCGGCCCTTGATGCCCTAATCGCCTCCGGCGATGACGTCGTCGCAGTCTTCACCCATCGCGACGATCCCGGCGAAGGCAACTGGTTCCGTTCGGTCGCCCGCATCGCGGCATCGCACGGAATCCCAGTGCACGCGCCCGAATCTCCGAACCACCCGCTCTGGATCGACCGAATCCAAGCGATGAATCCCGACGTCATCCTGTCCGCGCATTACCGCCAGATGATTGGCCGCGACGTGCTGTCGATCTGTCCTGATCGGTGTTTCAACCTCCACGCCTCGCTCCTTCCGAAGTTTCGTGGCCGTGCCCCGATCAACTGGGCGCTGGTCGAAGGAGCCGTCGAGACCGGGGTCACCCTGCACCTCATGACGATGGAAGCCGACGCCGGGGACATCGTGACGCAGATTCCGCTTCCGATCGACGAGGCCGATACCGCGGCGACGCTCACCGAGAAGATGGTTGCAGCCACCGGCCAGATGCTGGCAAAGGCACTGCCCACGATCGCCGACGGTTCATTCACCGCGACGCCGCAGGATGCCGCGGCGGCGACTGCGTTCCCGGGTCGATCCCCGGAAGACGGCCTGATCGACTGGAATCGAACGGCGACGGAGATCTGCAATCTGGTGCGAGCCGTGACGTATCCATGGCCCGGCGCATTCACTTGGGCCGGCGAACGAGAAGTCAAAATCTGGACCACGACCGCCGCCTCCGGTGGGCACGACGAAACACCAGGCACGGTTCTGAGCACCGCACCTTTGACCATCGCCTGCGGCGAAGGAACGATCCAGATCCACGCGGGGCAGTCCGCCGACGGCGTGTGGTCCGGTGGTGAGCATCTCGCCGAGGAACTCAACCTCGTCGAAGGCATGAGACTTGGAAAGTCCGCGCCGGTTGGTGTTGATCGCCCGCGATCGGTATTGATCCTGGGCGTCAACGGATTCATCGGAAGCCACCTTTCCGAACAACTGCTGGGGGCTGGCTACGAGGTCTACGGCATGGACCTTCGCGCCAGCAACGTCGAACACCTGCTCGGCCGACCGGGATTCCACTTCCTCGAAGGCGACATCTCGATCAATCGCGAATGGGTCGAGTATCACGTTCGCAAGTGCGATGTTGTACTTCCACTCGTCGCGATTGCGACGCCGATCGAGTACGTGCGGAACCCGCTCCGGGTCTTCGAACTCGACTTCGAACAGAACCTCCGAATCGTTCGCGACTGCGTGAAGTACAACCGTCGGATCATCTTCCCGTCGACCAGCGAGGTCTACGGAATGTGCGGCGACGAGGCCTTCGACGAGGACCACTCCAGTCTGGTGCTGGGCCCAATCAACAAGCAGCGGTGGATCTACTCCTGCTCTAAGCAGTTGCTCGACCGAGTCATCTGGGCCTACGGCGTGAAGGAAAACCTCGACTTCACTCTCTTCCGCCCCTTCAACTGGATCGGCCCCCGCCTCGACACCCTCGATTCCGCACGGGTCGGTTCGTCGCGTGCGATTACCCAGTTGATTCTGAACCTCGTGGAAGGCACGCCCATCCAACTCGTCGACGGAGGTGAACAGAAGCGATGCTTCACCGATGTGACCGAAGGCGTCGACTGCCTCTTCCGCATGATTGACGACCGCGACGGGCGCAGTACCGGCCAAATCATCAACATCGGCAATCCTGACAACGAAGCGAGCATTCGAGAACTGGCCGAGATGATCGTCGCCAGATTCGATCAGCATCCGATGCGGCACAAGTTCCCGCCGTTCGCCGGGTATCGAATCGTGGAAAGCGGCCGCTACTACGGCAAGGGCTATCAGGACGTGCAACATCGCCGCCCGTCGATCAAGAATGCGAAGCGCATCCTCGACTGGACGCCGAGCCTCTCGACCCGGGAATCCGTCGATCGAACCGTCGACTGGTTTATCGATGATCACATCCGTTCGATGGGCATCGATGCGGAGCCGACGCGGCAGATCACCAGCAACGCATGAAACTCGGGCTCCGGATCGACGTCGATACGTTTCGAGGTACCCGTGACGGGATACCCGAACTCCTCCGCATCCTCGATGCCCGAGGAATTCGCGGGTCGTTCTTTCTCACGGTCGGCCCCGACAACATGGGCCGGCATCTGCGACGCCTCCTCCGCCCGGACTTCTTCAAGAAGATGCTCCGCTCAAAGGCCGCGAGTACCTATGGGTGGGACATTCTGCTTCGGGGCACCATCTGGCCCGGACCGATCATCCACCGTCGACTGGGGGATCGCCTCCGCTCCATCGATCTGGCCGGACACGAAATTGGCATGCACGCCTGGGATCATCATCGATGGCAGGTGGCCGCCCATCGCCTCCCGCGCGAGATCCTCCTGCAGGAGATCACGCAGGCGCACCACGCCATCGCAGACACCATCGGAAGGCCACCGACCTGCACCGCCGCTCCCGGCTGGCGATGCACGCCCGAAATCCTCGCCCTTCGCGAGGGCCTCGGTTACCAATTCGCCAGCGACTGTCGTGGGCACGGTGCGTTCCAGCCGTCGCACGGACCACCACAGATCTGCGTGAATCTCCCCACTTGGGATGAAGCCGTCGGCGAGGCGGGAATCGACGATTCAAACTTCAACGACCATCTTCGATCCTGCATGGGCGAGGATGACCTCGACGTCCTGACGATCCATGCCGAATCAGAAGGTGGCGTGAAGTCCGCGTTGTTCGAAGATTTTCTGGATCGATTCATCGCCGATGGTGGGGAGGTCGTGCCACTCGGCGATCTGGTCCCCTCGACTCCCGAACCCGGCGCAATCGAACGCGGCCACATCCCCGGTCGTGAGGGTTGGCTGGCCGTCCGCAGCCCAAGTCTGGCAACCCCATGAATTCCATGAAATCCATGAACTCCCTTGCTCAAGAATCCGACCGTTCACGATCGACGGAACGCCTTGCACTTCTGCTCGTCCCGATCCTGTTCCTCGTCATCTTCATCCTCCCTCTCGGGCTCCGCCCGTTGGTCGTTCCAGATGAAGCCCGCTACGCAGTCATTCCAGCGGAGATGATCGAGACGGGTGAATGGGTCGTCCCCCACCTTCTGGGCGTTCGTTACTTCGAGAAACCGGTCCTCGGCTACTGGATGACCGCGGTGTCCTTCCTTGGATTCGGAGAGAACGCCTTCGCGCTCCGACTTCCCGCCGCATTGTCGACCGGATTCTCCGCCTGTCTCCTGATGATGTTCGTTCGGCGATGGACTCGGCGATGGGATCTGGCGGCGCTGACGGCCTTGGTGTTCATGACCCTGGTCGAAGTCGTCATTCTCGGCACCACGGCGATTCTTGATGCGCCATTTACCGCAATGGTCACCGCGTCCATCACGTGCTTCTTCTTCGGATGGAGGGCCACGGGACCACCGCGATTCGGCTGGCTGATCGCCTCGGGAATTGCCTGCGGATGCGCGTTCCTGACCAAGGGGTTCTTAGCCGTCGCGATTCCCGGAATCGTGCTGGCGCCGTGGCTTCTCTGGCAACGAGAGTGGCGATCCCTCTTCACGCTCCCGTTGATTCCCGGCATCACCGCGATTCTGATCGTCCTTCCCTGGGGATTGGCGATTCACGATCGCGCCCCGGAATTCTGGGACTACTTCTTCTGGGTCGAGCACATCAACCGATACACGGGTGGCGTCGAAGCTCAGCATCCCCAACCGTGGTGGTTCTTCGTCCCCATCTTTGCCGCGGGGCTCTTCCCCTGGATCTTTTCCCTTCCACTTGTGATTGTTGGGATCCGTCGGCTTCGAATCAAATCGGCGGAAATTCGTCTTCTGCTCTGCTGGACCTTCATTCCGCTCGTGTTCTTTTCGATCTCGTCTGGAAAACTCCCCACCTACATTCTTCCCTGTTTCGCGCCAGCAGCCGCCCTGATCACCCTCGGACTCGTCGAGTTCTTCAAGTCGGCACCGTACAAGCGCACCTACGGTGAGTGGATTTTGATCCCGCTGGGTGTGTTGCTCCTGGCGATCACGCCGTTCATGCCGCTCGATCCGACCATCGGAAGCGCGTGGAACGACGGTGGCGAATGGCGACTCGCCGTTCTTGCGATTGGCATCATCGCCTGGGGATTCTTCGACCATCGATCCCAACGAACAGCGTCTTCCACCCGACGCGTGTTGCTCGGAACCCTCGGACCGGCGCTCATTTTCGCGGTGTCACCCGCCTGCATGCCGACCGGTTGGATGAAGATTTCCAAAGCGCCGATGGCCTGGCTTGAACCGTTCTCCGAACTGACGAACCAAAGCCTCGTGCTCGTCGATGGCAGTCTGGTGCACTCCGCACGCTGGGCTTGGCCGGACGCCGAGATTCGATTGTTCAGTAGCCCGGGCGAGCTCACTTGGGGGGTCACGAACTTCGAAGAGCACGCCGATTGGTTCGTCGAAGACTCCGAATTCCCCGCCTTCCTTGACGCTGCCACGCTTGATCGGCCCCTCGTGGTCCTGACCAAAGACACAGAACGACAACGAACGTGGTTCGAAGAGGTCGTCGCGGCAAGGAAAATTCCCGCTCCGGCGTACCACGTCGAACGTGGAATTCTCCTCACCGTCTGGCCCGCAGAAGCGCTTCCCGTGGCCCCCTGAGCCCCCTTTCAACTTCCACAGACGGCCCCCGCCCACCGCGAACGACACGGCCCCATCGAATCAGATGGTGGCCTCGGGGATCGTATTCAAGATCGATGAATCGGAGATCTGGTTCCGGTCGAATCCTTCCGGCTTCTGACGTTGAACCTCTTTCTTCGACCTTGAAAGGCCCAGGAATGTCCCCGACTCGACCCAATATCCCCCGCAATCGACGCTGGGCCACGGCCCTCGCCGGCGCCGCGATCACCGCCTCCGGAATCTTCGGTGCTGCCGCAATGGCCGCACCTCAACAGGACACCATTCCGAGTGTCGCGGTATCGAGTGGTCGCCTGAACACCCTCGTCGCCGCAGTCAAGGCGGCCGGGCTCGCAGAGGCGTTATCTGGAGAGGGCCCGTTCACCGTCTTCGCTCCAACCGATGATGCCTTCGCACTCCTCGGAAACGAGACGCTCTCTGAACTCCTGACCGAAGAAGGTCGCCCCACCCTCGCCCGCATCCTGAAACACCACGTCGTCGCCGGACGGTTTGAGGCACGAGATCTCGTGGGCCGCGAAGGCATCGAAACGCTGGCCGGCACCACCCTGCCACTCGCAGCGACCCGGGGTCGACTGCTCGTCGACGAAGCCGTCGTCGAGACCGCCGACATTGGCGCGTCCAACGGGATCGTCCACATCATCGATCGAGTTCTTGTCCCGGCCCGGGAAGTCCGCCCCGCCGAGGCGCTCCTCGAGTTCGCGGTCCAACGTGGCGCTCCCCTCTTCAACGAAGGGAACATCGATGGCTGTGCCGCGATCTACGCCACAGCCCTCGATGCGATCGCCCTGGTGGGAGACTTCGGACTGGATGAAAACGGTCGCGCAAATCTGACCAAGAGCCTTGCAGAGATCGCCAAAGAACCCTCGTCACGAGAACGGTCGTGGGCCTATCGTCGGATCATCGACGGTATCTTCGCTGGAGAAATGACCATGCAGACCACCAGCGCCACCCCCGCACCGGCAAGCCGGTCTGGGTTCGCTCCCCGCGGAAATCTCATCTTTGGCTTCGATGATGCTCAGGACGGCCAGCGTTGGCAGACCGTGCTCGACGGCGTCATGGGTGGTCGCTCGACCGGCGAAATCAGCCAAAAGGACGGAGTCGTGATCTTCGACGGAGCGACTTCGCTGCAGAACAACGGCGGCTTCTCCTCGATGCGAGCAGGCATCCCAGAAGGACTCTTCGATGGTGCCGACGCGATCCGGCTGGTCGTCAAGGGCGACGGACGCGACTACAAGATCGGCGCTTCAGCCGGCGGGAACCAGCGAGCGGGTGGCTACTGGAAGACATTTCCGACGACCAAGGACACCTGGACGGAAATCATCATGCCGGTCGCGGACCTCGAACGTCAGTTCATGGGGCAGCGTCTGAACGGAACCGCCTCCCCCGGAGACATCCGAGCGCTCCAGATCTATATCTACGACAAGAAGGCGGGTCCCTTCCGAATCGAGATCGAATCGATCGAAGCGGTTTCCACCTCTACCAATGAGACTTTCGACGCCTGATCGAGGCAACTCGAACCATCTCAACGAAAGACCGTCCGGCCGAAGCAATTCGGCCGGATTTTTTTGTGAGCCGTTGTCTTGGCCAAACGGCCTCTCGCGAAAGGCTGGCTCGTTCGGCGGATGCCCTACTATCGCGAGCAGTCCACCTAGAACGGAAAATTCACGTCAAGTGGACTCTCCGCGAGCTCGACTAAGAATCGGCCGTACCGATCTTCAATCGCATCGAGCAAACGCTCGCCCTTCTCCGCCGTGGCGTGGTGCGGATTACCCGATCCGGTATTCGTCGTGAGAAGATGCCACGGCCGACTGATCGAGACCCAACCTTCTTCGACGGCTTCAAATCGAGTCGGCTTCGTCGTACCGTCATCCGCAGTGAGACCGCCATCGGCGTCGCGAGCGACGAGTTCGGGGCGAGTTGCCAGCAGGATCGAAGTTTCCATCTCGCCGGCATGATCGTCGGCGTTTTCAAAAATCTCCGAGGCGGCGTCCCGCATGGTCCGGAACCAGTCGATGAGGAAGAGCTTCACATCCGGGTCGAACTCACCATGCAATTCCCGAAGCATCCACTTCAGGTCGTTGCCGCCGTGACTGTTCAGCAGGACGACCTTGCGAATTCCATGATTTGAAAGCGAGGCAAGGAGATCCCGCACGATCGCCAGAATCGTGGTGGGCATGAGATTCAGCGTCAAACGAAGCTTGGACTGATTGGTCGTGGTGCCGTAGGGAATCGCGGGGAGCAACGCCACCCGTGCGCCAGCCCGCCACGCGGCGTGACAGATTCGATCGCCGATCTCCAACGCTTCGATCGTATCGGTGCCATATGGCAGATGCAGATTGTGGGGCTCCGTGCATCCGAAGGGAAGGACCGCGACGTCGAAGCCCGCATCCTTCGGATCTGAGGTTCGGTCGATGAGATCGCCGAGCGTGGTTTCATCAAGTCGCCAAGGTGCATCGGTGGACATAATCGCTCCGTTGGATTGTTCCGGCGTGAATTGCGTCGTCGAATGATCGCATGCTCAAGTCAACGGCACCGGTATCGCCGCATTCAATATCGAAATCAGTCCGGCCGCAACCCTTCCACCGCCGCCGGTGCCACTGCAACCCCATCGAGTACGGCCAAGTTGAGCAGCATTCGCGGGAGGTGGAATGGTCCCTTCCAGAGATTTCCCTTCACGCGCGACGCCACCGATCCGTCTCGATGCAGGTAGCCGAACCATTCCGGATGCTCTGGGTCGTCCAGATGTTCGAGTGCCCACGCCGTGACCGCCGACTCGCGGGCACGATACCGCTGATCACCGGTGGCTTGGAATGCGTATCGACAGGCAATCATCGCTTCGCATTGCGGCCACCAAAATTTCATGTCATGTTCAATTGACGCCGGCGGACCGCCATGGAGGTCGACGAAATTGAGAATGCCTCCGTGGGCTTGGTCCCAACCCCGTGCCCAGGACCAGTCGAGCATGTCGCAGCCAAGTCGAACCAATGATTCATCGTTGCGAACCCGCGCCTCCTCGAGGATAAACCCGGCCCCTTCGATCGCATGTCCGGGGTTGAGTTGCCTCGATTCGAGATGATCAATCACACTACCGTCAGGGGAAACCATCTCGAGCACCGCTTGTTGATCTGGGTGGACGAAATCGCCTTGAATTTCCGCAACGCATGATGCTGCCACCTCCTCCGCGAATCGGCCTCCGATCGACGATCGAAAGACCTGTGCGACGCCAAGGCTGATCATCGGGTGGCCGAAGGGCTTCCCCGGGCGAACCGAGGTTCCCTTCGGAACCATGGCTCCCGGCTCGGTCATCACACGGCGAGCAGTTCGAAAGATCGTTTCTGCCTCGGCCGCAAGTGATGCATCCTGATCCAGCGCCGCGACTTCCGCGAAGGCCATCGCGGCGAAGCACTCCGAGTATGCGTATCGGCGCTTGCGAATCGGACGGCCGGTCCGATCGAGATGAAAGAACATCCGACCGTCCTCGTCAAAGGCGTGGGCTCGACCGAAGTCCATGACTCGATCGAGCGCAGATCGCCATTCCGTACGTGGTTCGAGCACCCGAAGGCAGCGAGCGAGTACCCACGCAAATCGAAATTGCTGCCAGACTCCTTTATCGTCATCGAGCACCCGGCCGTCGCGGTCAAGGCAGGTTCGGATCCCGCCATGCTCAAGATCGACTCCGTGATCGATCCAGAATGGAATAACTTCGTCGACAAGTCGATTTAAAGCAGTCTCGCCGCTCAACATTTATCTGTCTCCGGAAGGTCCAGACCGCGGATTCCCAAAGGCGAGAGTTCCGCGAGCACCAACGCCCGTTCTGCTGGATCGAGGCGGCGTTCCGGCGACCTTGGTGGACCGATCGGAACGCCGACGCATTCGAGCAGCGCTCGCCCGGTTCGGAGAACTCCGTGGCGAAGCAGCGGAATCACGAGCTTTGCGAGACGCCGCTGAGCGAGTCGCGCCGCGTCGAGGTCTCCCCGCTCGAAAGCGGCGAAGACCGCTTTCGCTGGCTCCGGCGCATACCCATAGGTACTCCCGATCGCGGCGGTACAACCCAAAACCAGCCCCGCGAGCAGTTGCTCATCGGAGCCGAAGAAGATTCGGAGATTGTGTGCGGTCGCCAGCTCGAGCGACAACTGCAACTGAATCAGATCAGTGCTGGTGAACTTGAGCCCGGCGAACCCCGGTACTCTTCCGATCGCCGTCGCCACGACTTCCGAGGCGGGAAACGCCACGCCGCCGAAGGCAGCGATCTCGTAGATCAGGTACGGCCGACCTCCTCCAGCTTCCGCGATCTGTGCATGATGTTCGACCAGCCCGCTCACGTCCGCCGCCCGGCCGAACGTCGGATTCATTGCGGAGATCCCATCAACGCCGATCGAGTCCGCGTGCCGAGCCAGTTCCAGACAGTCGGGGATGGCGTTGGAACCGACGTGGGCGATCACGCGGAGATCCTCTCCCGATGTGGACATCCAAGCCTCAAGGATCAACCGTCGTTCCGCCACGGACAACGCCAGTGATTCACCGGTCGAGCCGCAGACGTAGACGGTGCCGATGCCCGAGCCGCGGAGATGCGCGGCATAGGCCGGAATCACATCGGTCGAGAGCCGCCCCTTGTCGTCGAACGGAGTGTGAACCGCCGCCACCGGACCTCGAATGCCCTTGAGAACGGCTGCCGCGGATGTGTGATCGTCATCAATCATGCTCCAAGCGTACCGCGACCCGTGAATCCCCCGCTTGGTTTCGGTACCATTTTTCCCCTCTGCTTCCCCTCTGCCGACCATCTCTCCATGGATCGGTAGCATGACGTGTGATGACCAACCAACCGAAGACCCGTTCGCCTCACCGCCGATCGTCTCGACCCACCATCGACGCCATGGTCATCGCCATGATCGTCGCTGCGGCGACCTGTGGGCCATCCGTGATGGCGGACTCCACGGACGCATCGTCTGAACCCGGCATCGCGGCGGTACTCGACTTCACGTTCGATGCGGTCGATTCCCTTCCGGACGGGGAGGGACTCGCCGGCGCCATCGCGGGACGAAGCGGTTCGGTCCTGATCATCGCCGGGGGTGCCAACTTCCCCGACTCGCCTCGATGGGAGACGGAGAAGGTCTGGTACGAATCGATTCAAACGCTCGACCTCGCGGCGGACGACCCAGGGTGGAAAACCCTCGCCGAATCGCTCGACGGCCCTGTCGCATACGGGGTGTCGCTGACTCACCCCCGCCATGGTGTTCTCTCGATCGGCGGCGCGAATTCAACCTCGCATCTCGCCTCCTGCTTCTCCCTCTCCATCAATGATGGCGAGCTGGTCCGGACCGAACTTCCCGATCTTCCAGTTCCACTTGCCTACGCTGCCGGGACCCTCGACGGTGACACCGTGGTCATCATGGGTGGGCAATCAACACCCGGCGGCGCCGCCAGCGATGCGGTGTTCTTGCTCGATCTCGATGCGGACGAGTCCGCGTGGAGACGTGGCCCCCCGATTCCGTCCGGTGGCAGAATTCTCCCGGTCGCCGCGACGCACCGGGGCGAGGTGATGCTGTTCTCCGGCGTGGCGTTGGAACCCGACGGCGATGGCGGACATCGCCGCGTCTCGCCCTATCTGGTCGAGGCGTGGAAACTCGATCGATCGTCGGATTCGGAGCCCTGGATTCAGCTGGCGGATCTTCCCCGACCGACCGCGGCTGCCCCCAGCCCCGCCATCGAGGTGGGCTTTGATCTGATCGCGATCGTGGGTGGTGACGACGGCGCCAACCTCGAGAAGATCAATCAACTCAAGGATGATCATCCCGGATTCCCCGAGGACGTCTTGGTGTATCACTCGATCACCGATCGATGGACGACCCGCGGAGCATTCCCGGGGCATCGGGAGGCCGGGGTTCAGGTTCCGGTGACCGCCGCGACGATTCTGATCGCGGGTACCGGCACCGCGCTCGACGGTAGTACCTTGATCGCCAGCGGTGAGATCCGTCCACGAACCCGCACCCCAATCCTCACCCTCGTCACGCCGATCATTCCAGTGCAGTCGCTCGCGATGCTCGATTGGATCGCGATTGCCCTCTACGGCGTCGTCCTGATCGGGATGGGCATCTATTTCTCTCGACGCGAAAATGGAACCGAAGATTACTTCCTCGCGGGCCGCCGGATCCCCTGGTGGGCGGCGGGCATCTCGATCTTCGCGACCTCGTTGAGCGCCATCACTTTTATGTCGATCCCCGCAAAGAGCTGGGACACCGACTGGATTTACTTCCTTCAAAACCTCGGCATTCTGGTGGTCGCGCCCTTCGCCGCATTCCTGCTGGTCCCCTACTTCCGACGCCTGAACGTCGTCACCGCGTACCAGTACCTCGAATACCGCTTCCATTGGACCCTCCGTCTCGCGGCCAGCGCGTTGTACATGCTCTTTCAGGTTGGACGCATCGCCATCGTCACCCTTCTTCCGGCACTCGCCCTCACCGCGATCACCGGACTCGACGTCAGCCTCTGCATCCTGATCATGGGCGGAATCTGCATCGCGTACACGGTCCTCGGCGGAATCGAAGCGGTGATCTGGTCAGACGTGTTACAAGCCGTGATCCTGCTTGGCGGCGCCGTCTGGGCGCTGGTGATCCTCGTCGGCGGCACCGATGGCGGCATCTCGGGACTGGTCGCCGATGCCGCGGCGTCCGGAAAAATCCAGTTCGCGGACCCCTCCTGGGATCTCACCCGGTCATCGCTTCTGGTGATCATTCTCGGCGCCATCTTCAGCAACCTGATCCCGTATGCGAGCGACCAGTCAGTGGTCCAGAGATATCTGACGGTGCGGGACGAACGGGAGGCCAAGCGGGCGATCATCGGAGGCGCCATCCTCGCCGTCCCGGCCTCGATCATCTTCTTTGGACTGGGCACCGCACTCTGGGGTTTCTATCGCTCGAATCCGGAACTGCTCCAACCGACGGAGAAACTGGACCAGATTCTCCCGATGTTCGTGGTCGCTCAACTCCCGGTGGGCGTGTCAGGTCTGGTGGTGGCGGCGCTCTTCGCCGCGGCCATGAGCAGTCTGGATTCGGCGATGAACTCCGTCGCCACCGCATTCACCACCGATTGGTATCAGCGGTTCTTCCCCGGCCGCGACGATCAGAAACTCCTCCGGGTCGCTCGGATCGCGACCATCAGCATCGGCGTGGTCGGCACCGGAGCCGCGCTGTTGATGGTCCGAGTGAATGACCCGAGCCTCCTCGACGTCTGGTTCAAGGTGCTCGGGCTCTTCGGCTCGGGTGTCGCGGGCGTGTTCCTCCTCGGAGCCCTCAGCAAGAGGACCGGCGCGATCGCCGGCTGGGCCGGGCTGGTCTCGGGCGCGGTCTGCGTCTGGACGGTCGGCTACTTCACGGACATCAGCGGGCTCGCGTACGCGGCGGTCGGAGTCTTGTCCTGCCTCGTGGTCGGCATGCTGGTCGGACTCATCGACCGACGAGCCACGCCGTTCGAACTTCCACCCCGAAATTCCTGATCTTCGTGCAGAACCCCCGTGACTCCGAGCGTCACGGGGGTCCACCGGAAAAGGAAGAAGATCCAAAGTTAATCACGGGTTCTGGTTGGCGAGGCGGTCGAGTATCAAGCCGATATCGGCACCATCCGTCTGGCCGTCTTGGTTGAGATCTCCTTGTTCCGTGCCGAACCAGCGGATCAGCTGCACGAAATCCCTGAATTCGACGACGCCGTTCTGGTCCACGTCCATCGGATCGTGCACCGGCTCGAGAAGCTCGGGGGCGTTTGATCTTTCGTTCGGGGCCTCGGCGTCCGAATCAGCATTCGTCTCCCAGTCGTACGGGCTCGTGCCGATGGTCGTGATATCTCGGACTGGGAACCTGGTCGGTCCAGCCTCAGTGGCGACGAGCACCTGGTCCGATGCGACCGTCGCAGAGGCTGCATCCG